>NZ_JAPEMM010000001.1:5161469-5522938 GCF_026342735.1 Streptomyces sp. NBC_00193 | reverse complement strand
GCGCCCGATGGAAGGAAGCTCCCGCTCATGTCCAGTGAGTCCCGGCCCGGTGCGGTCCTCGACAATCCCGTCTGGGCCGCGCTCGACGGCCCGCACCGGGGCTTCGCCGAGATCGGCCCCGCCGGGCTCGCCGCCCGTTACGCGGCCGGGGTGTCGCCCTTCGCCGCGCTCTGCGACCCGGAGGATCCGCGGGCCTGGGCGGACCTGGCCGAGCTCGCCGGCCCCGGCCAAGAGGTGTGGGTGACCGGACTGCCGACCCCGCCCGCGGGCTGGGAGACCCTGATGTCGATACCGGGCGTACAGCTGGACGGCCGGGCGGTACGGGGCAAGGAGGAGCCGGAGGCGGTCCTGCTGGGGCCGGCCGACGTGCCCGAGATGCTGGAGCTGGTCGAACTGACCCGGCCCGGCCCGTTCGGGGAGCGCACCGTCGAGCTGGGCACGTACCTCGGGATCCGCCGCGGCGGCCGGCTCGTCGCGATGGCGGGCGAGCGGATGCGGCCGCCGGGCTGGTCGGAGATCAGCGCCGTCTGCACACACCCCGGTCACCGGGGCGAGGGGCTCGCCGGGCGGCTGATCCGCGCGGTCGCGGCCGCCGTGGAGGAGCGCGGGGACTCCCCGTTCCTGCACGCCGCGGCGGAGAACACCGGGGCCGTGGGGCTGTACCTCTCGATGGGGTTCACCCTGCGCCGCGAGCCGGTCTTCATCGGGCTTCGCACGCCCGACACGAAGGCTTAACACGGATTGACATTGCATCCGTTGTGGCCCGGTCCCTCCTGATCTAGCGTCGGGAGCACGACCGGGACCGACGAGCGAAGGGGGTGGCCCGGCATGACCGTACGAACCGCCGGTGACGCCCTCACCCCGCGCTGCGCCGTCCGTCTGCACTCCCGCGCGCACATCGACCTCCTGCGCGTCGCCGGCTCCCTCTGTCGTTCCTGATCAGCGTTTCGCGATCCGCTCCATCCTTCGCCGCGCCGCCCGATCAGGAGGCAGTTCCGCCATGCCCGTGCACCCTTCCCCCTCCCCTGCGTCCTCCCCCGCGCTCCACCTCGCCGTGGCCCTCGACGGTGCCGGCTGGCATCCCGCCGCCTGGCGCGAACCGGGTGCGGACGCCGACCGGCTGTTCACCGCCGGGTACTGGGCCGCGCTCGTCGCCGAGGCCGAGGCCGGGCTGCTGGACTTCGTCACCTTCGAGGACTCGCTGAGCCTGCAGTCCACCGATCCGGCCGGGCCCGACGGCCGCACCGATCTGGTGCGGGGCCGGCTCGACGCGGTGCTGGTCGCCGCCCGGGTGGCGCCGCTGAGCCGGCACATCGGGCTGGTGCCGAGCGTGGTGGCCACCCACACGGAGCCGTTCCACGTCTCCAAGGCGCTCGCCACCCTGGACTACGTGAGCCGCGGGCGCGCCGGGCTGCGCATCCAGATCTCCGAACGGCCCGACGAGGTACGCCACTTCGGGCGCCGAACGGCGCCCCTGGAGCCGGCCGAGCTGTACGGGGAGGCCGCGGACCACGTCGAGGTGGTGCGGCGGCTGTGGGACAGCTGGGAGGACGACGCCGAGATCCGCGACGTGGCCACCGGACGGTTCATCGACCGCACCAAGCTGCACTACATCGACTTCGAGGGCCCCCGGTTCAGCGTGAAGGGCCCCTCGATCACCCCGCGGCCGCCCCAGGGCCTGCCCCCGGTGAGCGCGCTGGCCTCGGACGCCACCGTGTACCCCTTCCTCGCCCGGTCGGCCGACATCGGCTACGTGCCCGCGCACGATGCCGGCGAGATCCGCTCCGCCGTCGCCGCGCTCCCCGGCACCCCGCACCTGTTCGGCGAGCTGACGGTCTTCCTCGACGAGCAGCCGGCCGCGGCGGAGCGACGGCTCCAGCGGCTGGACGCCGCGCACGGGGCCGCGTACACGAGTGACGCCCCCGTCTTCGCGGGGACTCCGGCGCACCTCGCCGACCTGCTGCTGGAGGGGCGGGAGGCCGGGCTGACCGGCTTCCGGCTGCGGCCGGGGGTGCACGCCCACGACCTGCCGGCGATCACCCGCGGCCTGGTCCCGGAGCTCCAGCGGCGCGGGGCGTTCCGGCGGGCCTACGAGGCCTCCTCGCTCCGCGGCCTGCTGGGGCTGCCGCGCCCGGCGAACCGGTACGCCGCCGACCCGCAGGCCCCCGCCGCCACCGCTTCCCCCGCCGCCTGATCCCCCAGGAAGGACCGACAGCACCCATGAGCAAGCCGCTCAAGCAGATCCATCTCGCGGCGCACTTCCCCGGGGTCAACAGCACCACCGTGTGGAGCGACCCGGCCGCCGGGAGCCAGATCGACTTCGATTCCTTCGTCCATTTCGCGCGGACCGCCGAGCGCGCGAAGTTCGACTTCCTCTTCCTCGCCGAGGGTCTGCGCCTGCGCGAACAGGGCGGCGAGATCTACGACCTGGACGTGGTGGGCCGCCCGGACACCTTCACCGTGCTGGCGGCGCTCGCCGCCGTCACCGAACACCTCGGGCTGACCGGCACCATCAACTCCACCTTCAACGAACCGTACGAGGTGGCCCGCCAGTTCGCCTCCCTCGACCACCTGTCGGGGGGCCGCGCCGCCTGGAACGTGGTCACCTCCTGGGACGCCTTCACCGGGGAGAACTTCCGGCGCGGCGGTTTCCTGCCGCGCGAGGAACGCTACGAGCGGGCCAGGGAGTTCCTGGACACCGCCCACGAGCTCTTCGACTCCTGGGACGGCGCTGAGATCCTTGCCGACCCGGTCTCCGGGGAGTTCCTGCGGGACGCGGGCCCCGGCGCCTTCGCCCACCGGGGCAAGCAGTTCGACATCTCCGGGCACTTCAACGTGCCGCGCAGCCCCCAGGGCCGGCCGGTGATCTTCCAGGCGGGCGATTCGCACGAGGGGCGGGAGTTCGCCGCGGCCTCCGCGGACGCCATCTTCGGCCGGTACGGCACGCTGGACGAGGGCCGCGCCTTCTACGCGGACGTCAAGGGGCGCCTGCCCCGGTACGGGCGCACCCCCGACGAGCTGAAGATCCTCCCGGCGGCGACCTTCGTGTTCGGCGACACGGACGCCGAGGCGCGGGAGCTGGCCCACGAGGTGCGGCGCCTGCAGGTCAGCGGGGCGACCGCGATCAAGTACCTGGAGCACGTCTGGAACCGGGACCTGTCGGGCTACGACCCGGACGGCCCGCTGCCGGACGTGGACCCCGAACCCGGGGAGAACACCATCGCGCTGGGCCGGGCGAGCGTGCGCATGAACCGCGACCCGGTGGCCGTCGCGCGGGAGTGGCGGGAGCGGGCGGCCGCCGGGGGCCTGTCGATCCGGGAACTGGTGATCGAGACGACCGCCCGGCAGTCCTTCGTGGGCTCGCCGCTCACCGTCGCCCAGGCCATCGACGCCCTGGTCCAGGCGGACGCGGCCGACGGATTCATCCTGGTCCCGCACCTGACCCCGGGCGGCCTCGACGCCTTCGCGGACACCGTCGTCCCGCTGCTCCAGGAGCGCGGGGTGTTCCGCCGGGAGTACGAAGGCCCGACGCTGCGCGACCACCTCGGGCTGGCCGCGCCCCGCGCGCTCGCCCCCGTGCACGGCTGACCCCGGCCCCGCAGGACCCCGTCCCAAGCCCGTCCCACAGAAGGGGGAACACCATGCCCGGTATCCCGCTCGGGGTCCTCGACCTCGTCCCCATCCCGTCCGGCTCCACGGCGGCCGAGGCCCTGCGCGGCAGCGTCGACCTGGCCCGGCAGACCGAACGGTTCGGCTACGTCCGCTACTGGTTCGCCGAGCACCACCTCAATCCGGGGGTCGCGGGGACCTCGCCCGCCGTCGTGCTGGCGCTGACCGCCTCGGCCACCTCCACGATCCGGATCGGCTCGGGGGCGGTCCAGCTCGGGCACCGCACGGCCCTGTCGACGGTCGAGGAGTTCGGCCTGCTGGACGCGGTGCACCCGGGGCGGATCGACCTGGGTCTGGGGCGCTCGGCGGGCGGCCCGCCGGCGCGCCGTGCCGGGGCCGAGCCGCCGGTGGCGTACACCACGGCGAACGGCCTGCGCATACCGAAGCCCTTCTCCTTCGCCCACCTGCGCGGTCACCCGCGGATCGCGCTCCAGCAGCGGCTGTTGCAGCTGCCGGGGGCCACGGCGCAGGAGTACTCCGAGCAAGTGGGCGACGTACTGGCCCTGTTGCGCGGGGAGTACCGCTCGCCGGAGGGGGTGGAGGCGCATGCCGTGCCCGGGGAGGGCGCCGAGGTGCAGGTGTGGGTGCTGGGGAGCAGCGCGGGGGTGAGCGCGGAGTCGGCCGGTGCGAACGGGCTCCGGTTCGCTGCGAACTACCACGTCAGCCCGGCGAGCGTGCTGGAGGCCGCCGAGGCCTACCGGGCCGCCTTCAAGCCCTCGGCCGGGCCGGGCGGGCTGGACCGGCCGCACCTGACCGTGTCCGCCGATGTCGTGGTGGCCCCGGACGACTCCGAGGCCCGGGAGCTGGCCGCCGGGTACGCGCCGTGGGTGCACAGCATCCGGTCCGGTGAGGGTGCGATCCCCTTCCCCTCGCCGGAGGAGGCCCGCGCGCTGACCCGGGGGTGGTCCACGGCGGAGCACGAGCTGGTCGCGGACCGGGTGGAGACGCAGTTCGCCGGTTCGCCGGCCGCCGTCGCCGACCAGCTGGAGCAGCTGCGGGACGCGACCGGTGCGGACGAGCTGCTGATCACCACGATCACGCACGGGCACGCCGACCGGGTGCGCTCGTACCGGCTGCTGGCCGGGGAGTGGGCGCGGCGGGGGCATCTGCGCTGGTAGGCCGGGCCGTTGCGGGGATTTCCGCGGGCGGGTTTGGCGGGCGGGTTTGACGCGGAGCGGAGCGGTCACACGCGTGGAGGACACAGTCTGCGACCTCGGCGCGAAGGGAACCGTCATGAACCGCAGCCCCTCCAGGGCGGCCACGTCCACCCCGTCCACCGCACCTCCCGCGACTCCCCGCGTCCCCGCGGCCCGCACGGCCCGGCTGCCCGGGTCCGCCGGACACCACTGGCAGTGGCAGTCGCGGGCTGCCTGCCGCGAGCTCGGCTCGACGCGGTTCTTCCATCCCGCCGACGAGCGGGGCGAGGACCGGGAGCAGCGCGACGAGGCCGCGAAGCAGGTCTGCGCCGGATGCCCGGTGCGCGCGGCGTGTCTGGAGCACGCCCTGCGCACGCGGGAGCCGTACGGGGTGTGGGGCGGTCTGACCGAGGAGGAGCGCCGCGAGCTGCTGCGCAAGCGCGGGAAGCGGGGGGCGGGGACCGCTACGCGGGCGCGCCGGAGGTGAAGCGGCGCAGGAGCGGGGAGAGGACGAGGACGGACTTGGTGCGCTCCACGAAGGGCTCGCCCGCGATCCGCTCCAGGACCCGCTCGAAGTGCCGCATGTCGGAGGCGAAGATCTGGACGAGGGCGTCCGCGTCGCCGGTGACGGTCGACGCGGACACCACCTCGGGGTAGCGCTCCAGCCCCCGCCGGATGTCGTCCGGCGAGGTGTTGTGGCGGCAGTACATCTCGATGAAGCCCTCGGTCTCCCAGCCCATCGAGGCGGGGTCCACGCGGACGGTGAAGCCGGTGATGGCTCCTTCGGCGCGCAGCCGGTCCACACGCCGTTTGACGGCGGGGGCCGAGAGTCCGACCTCGGAGCCGATGTCCGCGAAGGAGCGGCGGGCGTCCTTGGCCAGGGCGTGCACGATGCGTTCGTCGAGATCGTTCAGTCGCACTACGGGTGAATCACTTCTCTGCTGCGGCCGGCTGCGTAGCGGTCGGCTGGGCTGTGGCCAGTCGGGAACGGCGGATGCCGTACTGGAAGTAGACCACGAGGCCAACGGCCATCCAGCCACCGAAGACGATCCAGGTGGCGGTGTCCAGGCTGAGCATCATGTAGCCGCAGGCGAGCAGGCCCAGGATCGGCGTGATCGGGAAGAGCGCCACCTTGAAGGTGCGCGGCATGTCCGGGCGGGTCTTGCGCAGGATCACGACGGCGACGTTGACGAGGCCGAAGGCGAAGAGGGTGCCGATGCTGGTGGCGTCCGCCAGCTTGCCGAGCGGGATGAAGGCCGCGAGCGTGCCGCAGAAGAGGGAGACGATCACCACGTTGGCGCGGGGGGCGCCGGTCTTCGCGTCGACCTTGGCGAAGACCTTGGGCACGAGGCCGTCGCGGGACATGGCGAAGAGGATGCGGGTCTGGCCGTAGAGGACGGCGAAGACCACGGAGGCGATGGCGACGACGGCACCGGCGGCGAGGACGACGCCCCAGAAGGTGTGGCCGGAGACGTCGGTCATGATCTGGGCGAGCGCGGCCTCGGTGCCCTCGAAGTCCTGCCACGGCATGGCGCCGACGGCGACGAAGGCGACGAGGACGTAGAGCACGGTGACGATCAGCAGCGAGAGCATGATCGCGCGGGGCAGGTCGCGCTTGGGGTTCTTCGCCTCTTCACCGGCGGTGGAGGCGGCGTCGAAGCCGATGTACGAGAAGAAGAGCGTGGCGGCGCCGGCGCTGATGCCGGTGATGCCGAGCGGCGCGAGCGGGGCGTAGTTGCCGGCCTTGATGCCCATGAAGCCGATGCCGATGAAGAGCAGCAGGGTGACGATCTTCACGCCGACCATGATCGAGTTGATCCGGGCGCTCTCCTTGGCGCCGCGCATCAGGAAGACCATGGCGAGCAGGACGACGACCAGGGCCGGCAGGTTGATGAAGCCGCCTTCGCCCAGCGGGGCCGAGACGCCGTCGGGGATGGTGACGCCTATGGTCCCGTCGAGGAGCTCGTTGAGGTACTCGCCCCAGCCGACGGCGACGGCCGCGACGGAGACCCCGTACTCCAGGACCAGGCACCAGCCGCAGACCCAGGCGACGAGCTCGCCCATGGTGGCGTACGAGTACGAGTACGAGGATCCGGAGACCGGCACCGATCCGGCCAGCTCCGCGTAGGAGAGGGCCGAGAACAGGGCGGTCAGGCCCGCGATGACGAAGGAGATCGTGACGGCGGGGCCGGCCTTGGGGGCCGCGGTGCCGAGGACGACGAAGATGCCGGTGCCGAGCGTCGCGCCGATGCTGATCATGGTCAGCTGCCACATCGTGAGCGAGCGGCGCAGGGAGCCGCCCTCACCCTGGCCGCCCTCGGCGACCAGCTGCTCCACCGGCTTGCGGCGCAGGAGCGGGTGGGCGGGCTTGCGCGGCGCCTCGGGGGCGGGAGCGAGCGGTGGCGCCTGGCCGTGGTCGAGCACGAGGGGACTCCTTTGTCACTGCGGGTGGGGTGTGAGGCATCGACCGCAGCGGTCCGGAGCAGGAGCAGGCCGGGAAGGCCTGGGCATGGGGGACCGCCGAGCAGGCGGTCCACGCCACTCCACGTACAGCGAGTGAGCCTACGAGCTGAGTGATACCGCCCGTAATGCACCATCCTTGCACATAGGCGACTGATCGTTGCGCGGATCTGTCATGGATGGTCCTTTGTTGCGCGGGGATGATCGATCAGTGCGCGGGCCATCCCGACCCCGCATTCTTGACACTTCGTCAGATCTGCCGCAGCGTGCCGCCATGGACCTGGACGTGCTCTACGAGATCGACGTGCCGCGGCCCTGGCGGGGAGCCCACCCGCACGGCCAGCGGGCCGCTGAGCAGCGCGCTTACCGGGAGGCGGTGGAACAGATCCGGCTCGCCGACCGGATGGGCTTCCGTACCGTCTGGGCGGTCGAGCACCACTTCCGCGAGGGCCGCTCGCACTGCCCGGCCCCCGAGGTGCTCCTCGGACACCTGGCCGGGCTCACCGAGCGGATCCGGCTGGGCTTCGGCGTGACCCTGACCCCCTTCGCCTTCACGCCGCCGCAGCGCATCGCGGAGAAGGTCGCCACCGTCGACGTGCTCTCCGGCGGCCGGGTGGAGTGGGGCACCGGCCGCTCCACGCCCATGGAGCAGGCGGCCTTCGGGGTGGACCGGGAGAAGTCCCGCGACGACTGGCGCGAGGCCATCGAGATCGTGACCGGAATGTGGCGCGAGGAGTACTTCGCGTACGAGTCGGAGCGTTTCGCCTTCCCGCGCCGCATGGTCACCCCCAAGCCGGTGCAGGATCCGCACCCGCCCGCCTGGATGGCGGCCACCTCCCCCGGCTCCGCGGAGGTCGCGGGCGCGCACGGCCTCGGGCTGCTGTCCTTCTCGATCATGCAGCCGCTGGAGGCGATGGCCGCCCAGGTGGCCGCCTACCGGGCCGCGGCCGCCGCCCCGGGCCCCCTCACCGACGTCACCACGGACCGGGTCGCCGCCTACACCCTGGTCCACGCCACCCCGCCGCGCACCGAGCCGGGTCCCCGGGTCTGGGAGTCGGTCGCCTGGTGGTACTCCAACCTGGCGCAGTTCACCCTGGAGTGGGAGCTGCCGCACCTGAGCCCCGAGGAGCGGGAGCGGACCTTCCCGCTGCTCACGCCGATCCTCGAAGGGAACGTACCCGTACGGGAGTTCAGCGACGGGGACATGATCCTCATCGGGGACGCGGAGACGATCGTCGCCAAGGCCAAGCGGTACGCGGACCTCGGCGTCGACCAGCTCATCTGCTACGTCCAGTGGGGCTACCTGGAACACCGGGAGATCCTGCGGACCCTGGAGATCCTGGGCAAGGAAGTCATCCCGGAACTGGCCCGGTACACGCCCCGGAAGGCCTCCGCGTGAGCGACGGCCCCGACACCACCGCCGACGCCTCCCCCGATGTCCCGTCCGCCCCCGACACCTCGTCCGTCCCCGACTACGCCGCCCTGCACCGGCTCGACGGCCGGGCCCTGGTCCTGCTCGGCGCGGGCAACGGCATCGGCCGCCAGACCGCGCACGCGCTGGCCGCGGGCGGAGCCCGCGTGCTGTGCGTGGACGTGGACGAGGAGCGGGCCCGGGCGGTCGCCGCCGAGACCGGGGGCGTCCCGTACGCCGCCGACGTCACGCGGCGCGAGGCCGTACGGGAGCTCTTCGCCGCGGCGCCGGAGCTGCTCGGGGGCCGCCCGGTCGGCGGGGTCGTCGACATCGTCGGCATGGCCCGGTACGCCGCGCTGCCCGAGCTGGACGACGAGGGCTGGGACTGGCACTTCGACCTGGTGCTGCGGCACGCCTGGCTGGCCGTGCAGTACGGCGGCGAGGCCGTCGCCGCGGCCGGCGGCGGGCCGCTGGTCTTCGTCGCCTCCGTCTCCGGGCTCACCGCCGCCCCGCTGCACGCCGCGTACGGAGCCGCGAAGGCCGGCCTGATCTCCTTGGTGCGCTCGGCGGCGGTAGAGCTTGGCCCGCGCGGGGTACGGGTCAACGCGGTGGCACCGGGGGTGGTGTGGACCCCGCGGGTGGCCGCCCTGCTGGGCCCGGAGGGGCGGAGGCAGAACGCGGCGAACGCCCCGCTGGGCCGGGTCGCGGAGACCCGGGACATCGCGGCCGCGCTGTACTTCCTGGCTTCGCCGCAGTCCTCGTACATGACGGGCCAGACGCTGGTCGTGGACGGCGGCGTCGGCGTGAAGTTCCCGTACCCGACGGTCGGAGGCGCACGATGAGCACACGGGAAGCCGGGCCGGACGCAGGCTCGGACGTAGGCATAGGCACAGGCACAGGTGTAGGCGCAGACATAGGCGTAGATGCGGGCGCAGGCATGGGCACAGGTGCGGGAACGCCCGCGCACGCAGGCTCGGAGGCCGGGCCGTGGCTGGATCCGGGGCCCTTCCTGCGCGGGGTGGCCTGGCTGGACGGGGGCCGGCCCGTGCGGGCCGATCCGGCCGACACCATGCGGCTGCCCTGGGACACCGGCGAGCGGGCCACGCTGCCCATCGGGGTGCGCCTGGAGTTCACCGCGCCCGGCACCCGGGCGGTGGAGATCCACTACCGGGCGACCGTGCCCGGCCCCACCGACGCGCTGCGCGACCTGGCGCACGGGTTCGCCCTGTGGGACCGGCACGGGGTGGTCGGCGAGCTGTACACCGAGCCGGCCGCCGAGGCCGTCGTACGCCTCGAACTGCCGGGCGGCTCCGGCCCGTTCACCATCCACCCGCCCGAGACCCAGTCCCCGCTGATCCTCGGCCTGCGCGGGATCGGCGGCCCGCTCGCCCCCGCACCGCCCGCCACCCGCTGGGTGGTGCACGGCGACTCCATCACCGAGGGCTGGTGGTCCACCCGGCCCGCGCACGGCTGGCCCTCGGTGGCCGGGCGGGCGCTCGGCTGGGACACCGTCAACCTCGGCTACGCGGGCGCCGCGCGCGGGGAGCTGGCCTGCGCCGAGCAGCTCGCCGGACTCCCCGCCGACGTCCTCACCCTCGCCTTCGGCACCAACTGCTGGTCCCGCGTGCCCTTTTCGGCCCCGCTGCTGTACGAGACCACCCGCGCGTTCCTCGAACTGGTCCGCCAGGGTCACCCCCGGACACCGCTGCTCCTCCTCTCCCCCGTGCTGCGCCCGGACGCGGAGCGCACCCCGAACAAGCTGGGCGCCACCCTGGGCGCCCTGCGCGACGCGATGGAGCGCGCCACCCGGGAGCGGATCGCCGCCGGGGACGAGCGGCTGGTGCTGCTGCCGGGGCGGGAGCTGCTGGGCCCCGAGCACTTGGCGGACGGGCTGCACCCCAACGACGCCGGACACCGCACGCTCGGCCTCGCTGTGGCCACGGCCGTGAAGCGGGCCGGGTTCGACCTGGGGTGAGTGAAACAGCCCACATCGGAGGAATTGAACAGACCGGCCCCGCCAGGGCGTGTCCTGCACAAGTTGCCGCCGCTCCACTCCGCTCGGACGGATGAAAGCGGCGGCGCAGGCAGGGACACACACGTGGGAGAGATCAAGATGGGCATCAAGCGCGGAACCACCCTGGCGGCCGTGGCGGTCGCCGTCGCACTCACCGCGACCGCGTGCGGCGGGAGCGACTCGGCGGGCGACAACGCCAAGCCGGCCGGAGCGGTCGCCGCTCCCTCCCAGGCCCCGTCCTCGGGCGACGGCTACGGCTCGGGCTCCGACGCCGCCGCGGCCGGCGCCGGCGACGCCAAGCCCGCGGGCCAACTGGCCATCGCCCAGGACGAGAAGCTCGGCTCCGTCCTCGCCGACAGCGCGGGCTTCACCCTCTACCGCTTCGACAAGGACACCGCGAAGCCGTCCAAGTCCTCCTGCGACGGGGACTGCGCGAAGGTCTGGCCGGTGGTCGCGGCCGGCGACGCCACCGCCGCGGCGGGCATGGACCCTGCGCTGCTGGGCGAGGTGGTCCGTACCGACGGAAGCAAGCAGCTGACGGTGGCGGGCTGGCCCGTGTACCGGTACAGCAAGGACACCAAAGCGGGCGACACCAACGGGCAGGGAGTCGGCGGCACCTGGTTCGCGGCGGCTCCCGACGGCAAGAAGGCGGCGAAGGCGGCCCCCGCACCCGCCGGCGCCGGCGCCGGCCAGGCCTCCGGCGCGCTGACCGTGGCCAAGGACCCGAAGCTCGGCGACCACATCGTCGACGGCAACGGGATGACGGTCTACCGGTTCAAGCCCGACACCGCGTGGCCGATGGTCTCCAAGTGCGAGGGCGACTGCGTGGCCAAGTGGCCGGTCGTGCCGCCGGTGGACCAGGCGAACGCCAAGGGGATCATCCAGAAGAACTACCTGGTGCTCGACCGCCCCGACGGCAAGAAGCAGCAGACGGTGAACTGCTGGCCCGTCTACACCTTCACCGGTGACAAGAAGGCCGGCGACATCAACGGCCAGGGCGTCGGCGGCACCTGGTACGCGGTCGCCCCCGACGGCAAGCTCATCACCGTCCAGTAGACCGGCCCTCGCTGAGACCGGTCCCCCGACACCGCACCCCTGAGGCCGGTCCCCTGCGACCGGACCCCCGAGACCGGTCCCCCGGACCAACCGACCGCGCGGCCCCCGCCTCCCCTCCCCCCGGGGCGGGGGCCGCGCACCGTTTCGCCCCGGGCGGGCGGAACCTAGACTCCGCATCATGCTGCGCGTACTGGCCGTCGACGACGAGAAGCCCCTGCTCGAAGAGCTCCTCTACCTGCTGCGCTCGGACCCCCGGGTGCTCAGCGCCGAAGGCGCCTCGGACGCCACCGAGGCGCTGCGCCGGATCACCCGGGCGCTGGAGAGCGGCCCGGACGGGGCCGACGTCATCGACGTGGTCTTCCTCGACATCCACATGGCGGGGCTGACCGGACTGGACATCGCCCGGCTGCTGGCCGGGTTCGCGCGGCCGCCGCTGATCGTGTTCGTCACCGCGCACGAGGGGTTCGCCGTACAGGCCTTCGACCTCAAGGCCGTGGACTACGTGCTCAAGCCCGTCCGGCCGGAGCGGCTGGCCGAGGCCGTGCGGCGGGCCTGCGCGCAGTCCGGCCGGTCCGGTGAGCAGCCCCCGGCGGCCGGCCCCGAGACCGTGCCCGCCGTACCGGCGGCCCGCGCGCCCCGCGCGGCCGCCCCCGAGATCCCCGGGTCCCCCGTCGCGGCAGCCGCGGCGGGCGCCGCGTCCGCCGGGTCCGCCGCCGCCCGCGGCGCGGACCGCGCGCCCGAGCAGATCGCCGTCGAACTGGGCGGCGTCACCCGCTTCGTGGCGATCGCGGACATCGCGTACGTGGAGGCCCAGGGCGACTACGCCCGGCTGCACACCGACGAGGGCAGCCACCTGGTACGGATTCCGCTGTCCACGCTGGAGGAGCGGTGGGCGGCCCGCGGTTTCGTCCGCATTCACCGCCGCCACCTGGTCGCCCTGGCCCGCATCGACGAACTGCGCCTGGACGCGGGCACCACCACGGTCCGCGTCGGCGCGGCCGAACTGCAGGTGAGCCGCAGGCACACGCGGGAGCTGAGGGACCTGCTGATGCGCCAGGCGATGGGCTGAACCACCCCCGACGCGGGCCGCAGCCCCGGGGAACGGGCGAAGGGTGGGTAGGGGACAGCCCCGCAGGGCGCGCGCCGACCGTCCGGCGCGGCGGCGGACCGTTCACCGTGCGGGCAGGGACGTACGGCGATCCGCCCGGGCCGTCGGCCGCAGCACCGGCCGGACCGGCCACCCGCACGGACCCCCGCGGGTATCGTGGATCTTCGGCCCCGGGAGGAGGCAGATGTCCGAAATCCAGGCGCTGCTCGACGCACTGACCGGACTGCCCCGCACCCGGCCGGCCGGTCCCGCCGAGGCCGAAGTGCTGCTGGCCCGCCTGCGGAGCGCGGCCGCACGCTGGGCCGACGTCCTGTACGAGGCCCACGAGGGCGCGTACGGACACCTGCCGCCCCGGGCCGAGGCGGCCCTGACGCTGGCCTTCCGGCGCGCCGAGGAATCGTACGTGGAGCTGGAGATCGCCCTGCGGGACTGCGCGGAGCACCGCGATCCCGCCCGCTGAGCCATATCCGGCCAGGCCCTAGAGCCCCTGTTGCCCGCTCGAGGCGCGTGCGTAGACTCCCGTGACCCCGGCATGCGGCCCGGACCCGGCATCCACCCGCCGGGCTCCGGCGCGCGACCGGGACCCGACACCCGCGCAGGGCCGCGCCCGCGCCCCAGCCGAAGGACCCGCCGGTGAACCAGACGTACGCGCTGACCGCGGTCGCCGTCGTCGTCCTGGTCACGGTGCTGGTCGGCGCGCTGGGCCTGCGGATCTCCCGGACCACCTCGGACTTCTACGTGGCTTCGCGCACGGTCGGCCCGCGCCTCAACGCGGCGGCCATCGGCGGCGAGTACCTCTCGGCGGCCTCCTTCCTCGGCGTGGCCGGGCTGGTGCTGCTCCAGGGGCCGCAGATGCTCTGGTACCCGGTGGGCTACACCGCCGGGTACCTGGTGCTGCTGGTGCTGGTCGCGGCCCCGCTGCGGCGCTCGGGGGCGTACACCCTGCCCGACTTCGCCGAGGCCCGGCTCGAATCCCAGGCGGTGCGCCGGATCGCGGTGCTGTTCGTGCTCGGCGTCGGCTGGCTGTACCTGCTGCCGCAGCTCCAGGGGGCGGGCCTGACTCTGGAGATCCTGACCGGGGCACCGCACTGGGTGGGCGGGGTGGTCGTCGCCGTCGTGGTCACGGCGGCGGTGGCGGCCGGCGGGATGCGGTCCATCACCTTCGTGCAGGCCTTCCAGTACTGGCTGAAGCTCACCGCCCTGCTGGTGCCCGCGTTCTTCCTGCTGGCCGCCTGGGCGGGGGACGGCGCCCCGCGCGCCTCCTTCGACGCCCCGGCGGTGTTCCGCGAGCACACCGCGGTCACGCTGGCCGAGGACGTACGGCTGTCCCTGGACGCGCCGCTGACGGTGACGGTGACCGGCCAGGTGGACGGGCGGGCGTACACGGGGCAGTCCGTGACCCTCGGCGCCGGGCAGCATTCCGTACGGGCGCACGCGCGGCTGGAGTTCGCCCCGGACTCCGCGGTGCCGCAGGGCCGGGCGGAGGCCGGACCCGGCGTGTCGAGCTGGTCGGAGCCGCTGTCCGGGGACCGGCCCGAGCTGCGGCTGTACGCGACGTACGGGCTGATCCTGGCCACCTTCCTCGGGACCATGGGGCTGCCGCACGTGGCGGTGCGCTTCTACACGAGCCCGAACGGGCGTGCGGCGCGGCGCACCACGCTGGTGGTGCTCGGCCTGGTCGGTGCCTTCTACCTGCTGCCGCCGGTGTACGGGGCCTTGGGCCGGATCTACGCCCCGGAGCTGGCCCTGACCGGGGAGGCGGACGCGGTGGTGCTGGTGCTGCCGGCCCGGGTGGTGGGCGGGGTCGCCGGGGAGCTGCTGGGGGCGTTGCTGGCCGGGGGCGCGTTCGCGGCGTTCCTGTCCACGGCTTCGGGGCTGACGATGGCGGTGGCGGGGGTGCTGCACCAGGACGTGCTGCCTTCGCGCGGGGTGCGGAGCTTCCGGGTCGCGGTGCTGGTGGCGATCCTGGTGCCGCTGGCCGGGAGCGTGGCGGTGACGGAGGTGCCGGTGGCGGACGCGGTGGGGCTGGCCTTCGCGGTGTCGGCGTCGTCCTTCTGTCCGCTGCTGGTGCTGGGGATCTGGTGGCGCGGGCTGACGCCGCCGGGGGCGGTGGCCGGGCTGGTGACGGGAGGGGGCGCGGCCTTGAGCGCGGTGCTGGCGACGCGGGCCGGGCTGGCTCCGGCGGGGTGGGCGAACACGCTGCTGGCATGGCCGGCGGTGTGGTCCGTCCCGCTCGGCTTCCTGACGATGGTGCTGGTGTCCCTGGGCACGCGCGGGCGGATCCCGCCGGGGACTGCGGCGACGCTGGCGCGGCTGCACCTGCCGGAGGACGTGGCGGGGGCGGCCCCCGCGGGCGGCGGAGGCGGGGGCGCGACTGTCGCGCCCGCCGGAAAGGGCGATGCTCTGTGACCGGAGCAGCGCATCGGGACGAGAGCGGCGCTCTGATCGTGGCGCGGTGCTCCAGGGCCGGAGCGAAGCTCACGGCCGCTGGCGGGGCGTCGCCCCGGAGCACCGCTCACAGCCGCGCCCGGTGCACTCCGGCCGGAGCACCGCTCTCGACGAAGGGCGGCACACCATGAACGGAGCACTGCTCTCGGTGCTCGGCGCGGCCGGCGCGGTGTTGCTGCTCGGCCTCGGCTGGGCCGGCGGCCGGTGGCATGCCCGGCAGGGCGAACGCGCCCTCGGCCTCGACCTCGGCACCCCCGTCGAACGGGCCACCTTCCACACCCTGCACACCGCCTCCCTCGCCGCTCCCCCGCTGCGCGCCGGCCTCACCGAGGACGCCGCCCGCAAGGCCGCCCGGCGCCTGCGCTCCCTCCTCGGGACCGAGGCCCTGTGCCTGACGGACCGCGAGAGCGTCCTCGCCTGGGACGGCCCGGGCGCCGACCACCACGAACGCCGTGCGATGGCCCGGGTCGCGGTGATGCTGGACTCGGGGCGCAGCCAGAGCGTGCGCACCGAGTGCGAACGGCCCGACTGCCCCCTCAAGTGGGCCGTGGTCGCCCCGCTGACCGGCGAGGACGGGATGCTGGGCGCGCTGGTGGCCTACGGGTCACGGGAGTCGGCGGTGCTGGTGCGGGCCGCCACCGAGGTGGCGCGCTGGGTGTCCGTGCAGCTGGAGCTGTCCGAGCTGGACCGTTCGCGGACCCGGCTGATGGAGGCCGAGATCAAGGCGCTGCGCGCGCAGATCTCCCCGCACTTCATCTTCAACTCCCTGGCGGCGATCGCCTCGTTCGTGCGCACCGATCCGGAGCGGGCCCGGGACCTGCTGCTGGAGTTCGCGGACTTCACCCGCTACTCCTTCCGGCGACACGGGGAGTTCACCACGCTGGCCGAGGAGCTGCGGTCCATCGAGCAGTACCTGGCGCTGGCCGGGGCCCGGTTCGGGGAGCGGCTCAAGCTGACCTTGCAGGTGGCGCCCGAGGTGCTGCCGGTGGCGCTGCCCTTCCTGTGCCTGCAGCCGCTGGTGGAGAACGCGGTCAAGCACGGGCTGGAGGACTCCACCGAGGAGTGCCGGATCACCATCGCGGCCCGGGACGCGGGCGCGGAGGCGCTGATCACGATCGAGGACAACGGCGTCGGGATGGATCCGTCCCTGCTGCGCCGGATCCTGGCCGGGGAGCAGCCGGGCTCCTCCTCGGGCATCGGACTGCCCAATGTGGACGAGCGGCTGCGGCAGGTCTACGGGGACGGCCACGGGCTCGTCATCGAAACGGGGGTGGGCGCGGGCATGAAGATAACGGTCCGGATTCCCAAATACCGTGCGGGTGTGCACAGTTCGGCCCCACCTGGCCGAATTCCCCGGCGCTGACCGGCCCGTGAGCTGCCATCCTGGAGGGGGCGCGAACGACCGGAGGGATCGCCGACGTGCGGGTCGGGCGAGAACAACACCGCGACGAGTGCCGTGAGGCGTTGCGGACGTGGGTGCGGGCAGGTGCGGAGGGCGGCGGAGCCTGCCTGGTCGTGGAGGGGGAGCCCGGCGCGGGCCGCACCTCCTTCCTGCGCGAGGCACTGACCGAGGCGGCCGCACTCGGCTGCCGGGTCCGGTACGGGGCCGCCGAGGCGCTGGGCACCGGACTTCCGCTGCGCGCGGCGCTGGACTGCCTGCATCCGGACGGCCCCGGGCGGGCCCGGGCGCTGGCCCTGCTGCGGGAGGCCGCCCGGTCGGCCGAACCGGGCGGGGCGCTGCTCGCGGCCGTGGACCTGCTGGCGGCCGATGTGGAGGAGTGGTGCGCGCGCCGGCCGCTGCTCCTGGCCCTGGACGACCTCCAGTGGGCGGATCCGGCCTCCCTGCTGCTGTGGCGCCACCTGACGCGCGCTGCGCAGCGGCTGCCGCTGTTGCTGCTGGCGGCCCGGCGGCGGCTGCCCCGGCGGGCGGAGGTGGAGGAGCTGTGCGCCTCCCTGGGCGGCGGGCCGGGCGGGCGGACGCTCCGGCTGGAGCCGCTGACGGGGGCGGAGTCGGCCGCGCTGGTGCGAGAGGTGCTGGGCGCGGCGCCCGGTCCCCGGCTGCGCGAGGCCGCCGGGCACGCGGGCGGCAATCCCCGGCTGCTGCGGGAGTTGCTCGCGCACTGGTCCGGGATCATCGAAGTCCGCGCGGACTCCGCCGAACTGACGCTACCCGTCGGGGACTTGCCGCCGCCCCCGGAGGCGGCGACCCGGGAGCTGAGCCGGCTCCCCCCGGCGGCCCTGGCCACGCTCCGGCACGCGGCCCTGCTCGGACCGGCCTTCACGGCGCGTGAGCTGGCCCTCGTACGGACGCTCCCGGTCCGGGACCTGCTCGCGGACCTGGAGACGCCCCTGCTGACCGGCGTACTGGAACCGGGCCCGCTGCCCGGCGGACTCCCGGCCGGTGGTGAGGCCTTGCGGTTCCGGCAGCCGGCCGTGCGGCTGGCCCTGTACGCGGAGCTGCCGCGGGCCGCCCGCAGCGTCCTCCACCAGGACGCCGCCCGGGCCTTCGCCGAGGCCGGACTCGAACCCGTGCGGACGGCCGGGCAGTTGCTGGCGGGCGGGGCGCTGGACCCGTGGGCGGTGCGGTGGACGGCGGAGTCGGCGCAGGCCCTGATCGCGGTGGCGCCCGAATCGGCGGCCGCGCTGCTGGGCCGCGCCGTGGAACAGGGCGCGGCCCAGCAGCCCGCCGACCGGGCCGGGAGTCCGTACCGGGAGGTCCTGGAGGACGGGCTCGCCGACGCCGCGCTGATGCTGCGCCGGCCCGAGTCGGTGGAACTGCTCCGCACCCTGCGGGAGCGGGCGCAGGCCCCCGGGCGGCGGGCCGCCCTCGCCTTCAAACTGGTGTCGGCACTGATGATCCAGGGGGACATGACCCGATCCCTGGAGGTCACCGAGGAGGCCCTGGCCGAAGAGGCGTCCGCCGAGGCGACATCGGCCGGAGGAGTGTCGGCCAAGGAAGCATCCGCCGGGCAGAGATCAGCCGACCCTGCAGCCACCGGAGGGGTGTCGGCCAAGGCGGTATCGGCCGAGGAGGTATCCGCCGAGGCGGCGTCGGGCGTGGAGGCATCCGCCGGGCAGGTGCCCCCCGGGGGCGCCGCCCGTGCGGCCATGCGGTTGCGGCTGGAGGCGTGCCGGGTGCTGGCGCTGGCCGATCTGCACCGGCCGGAGGAGGCGTACGCGCTGGCCGGGCCGCTGGTCGCGCGGGCGCGGCTGCTCGGTGATCCGCTCTGCGGTGCGGAGGCCGAACACGCCATGTCCTTCGCGCTGTTCCACCTGAACCGGGGCCGGGAGTCGCTGCGCCACATGGCGGCGGGGATCGCGCACGCCCGCCGCAGCCCGGCCGCCAACGACATGCGGCTGCTGCTGCTCGCCAACCAGGCCGAGGGGCATCTGCGGTTCGACGAGCCGCACGCCGCCGCGGCGGCGCTGCGGGAGGCCCGGGAGCTGGCGGCCCGGACCGGTTCGACGGGCCGGCTCGTGGTCACGGAGGCCCTGCTGGCCGATC
Source organism: Streptomyces sp. NBC_00193 (assembly GCF_026342735.1). Lineage (GTDB taxonomy): Bacteria > Actinomycetota > Actinomycetes > Streptomycetales > Streptomycetaceae > Streptomyces > Streptomyces stoeckheimensis. The sequence continues at coordinate 5,504,131 of NZ_JAPEMM010000001.1, read as the reverse complement.
TCCGCTACCGGCTCGGTGACTGGGACGCCGCGCTGGCCGGCCTATCCCGGGCGGAGGGCATGCCCGTCTCGGACGGCTGGCTGCCGGTGCTGACCCACGGGCTGCGCGCCCTGATCCTCGGCCACCGGGGCGAACAGGACGCCGCCCGGGCGGAGTTGGCCGCGCTCGGCCCGGACGCGTACGAGCCGCCCGCGGCCCGTCGGCACACCGCGCACGTCCTGCTGGCCCGCGCCCTGCTGGCGGAGCGCGACGGGAGCCCCCGCGCGGCCCTGGAGGCGTTGCTGCCCGCGTTGGAGGACCGCGTGGACGAGGCGGTGGCCTTCGACCGCCCCTGGGCGCTGTCGGAGGCCGTCCGGCTCGCGCTGGAGGACCGGGACACCGAGGCGGCCCGGTCGGCGGTGGCCGCCTGCGCGCGCACGGCGGCGGCCCTGCCGGAGCAGCCGGGTCCGGCGCTGGCGCTGCTGCGCTGCCGCGGGCTGTTCGCACAGGACCCGGAGCTGCTGGCGGAGACGGCGGCGCTGGCGCGGGGCGGGCTGGTGGCGGGCCAGACCCTGGAGGACCTGGCGGTGGCGCGGGCCTGGCACGGTGACCTGCCGGGCGCGCGGTCGGCGCTGACCGGCGCGGTGGCCTCGTACGAGCTCCTCGGTGCCCGGTGGGACATCGCCCGGGCCGACGCACGGCTGCGGAGCCTGGGTGTGCGGCGGGGCAGCCGGGCTGCGCGGCGCAGGCCCGCGCGGGGGTGGGAGGCGCTGACTCCGGCGGAGCTGAAGGTGGCGCTGCTGGTCGCGCGGGGCCGGACGAACCCGGAGATCGCCTCGGCGCTGTTCCTGTCCCGCCGGACCGTGCAGACCCACGTCTCGCACATCCTGGCGAAGCTGGAGGTCCGCTCACGCTCGGAGGTGGCCGTCATCGTAGCCGGGCAGGAGGGCGCGCAGGGCCCGCAGGGCGTAGTACGTACGGGACTTGACCGTGCCGGCGGGTACTCCGAGCTCTTCGGCGGCCTCGCAGACGCTGGCCCCGCGGAAGTAGATGAGCAGGAGCACGGCCCGGTGATCGGGGCTGAGTAGGCGCAGGGCCTCGCGGACGTCGAGGGCGGCGACCGACCGCTCGGTGCGGTCCTCGTCGGCCGGCGACTGCTCCAGCCCGTCGGGACCGACCTCGGCCGGGCGCGACAGGCGGGCCCGGCGGGCGTCGATGGCCACCCGCCGGGCGACGGTGTACAGCCAGGGCCGCATGGAGGCGTGGGCGCCGCTCTCCAGGGCCTCGGGGTGCTTCCACGCACGGAACAGGGTCTCCTGGACGAGGTCCTCGGCGCGGTGGCGGTCACCGAAGGTGAGGCCGAGGAGGAATCCGAGGAGCGCCTTGCCGTGTTCCCTCTCCAGCCGGGCGAGGGCGTACGCATCGGTGCGGCGGCGGCTGACCGTGACGGTTCCGGCGGTCGCGAACATGGGCGACATGGGCTACCCCTTCCGGGTCGGGATGCGGCTCGGTGTGCACCGAGCGTGCCGGACCGCGCGCGTGGAGTTATCCGCCGCCTGACGTATCCCGCCGCGCCCTGCGCCCACCGGTCGTCCCCCGTCGGTGAACGGTCGTCCGCTGTCCGGCCGACGGGGTGGGCGGCGGTACGCGAACGGCCCCGCGGCCGTCCGGGGGGACGGCGGCGGGGCCGCGAGGAAGGGTGCCGGTGCGGGGGCTCAGTCCTGGGACGGGGTCAGCACCACGAAGTCGGCGTTCGACGGGTCGAGGCAGACGGCCAGCCGGCCGACGCCCTCGGCGTCCGCGGGGCCCATCTGCACGCTGCCGCCGCGCGCGGTGACCTCGGCGACCGCCGCGTCACAGTCGGTGACGTGGAAGACCGGGTGCCAGTACGGCCGTCCGCCCGCCACGGCGAGGTCCTCGGCGGTGAGTTCCATGAGTCCGCCCTGCATGCGCCCCTCGGGCTGACCGGCAGGGGTGATCAGGGTGTACGTGCCCTCGCCGCCCGGCATCTGCATATCGCTGAACTGCCAGCCGAAGACGCCGCCGTAGAACTCCCGGGCGGCGGTGGCGTCGCTCGTGTACAGCTCGGTCCAGGACAGGGAGCCCGGCTGGTCCACGAGGTCGACGCCCTTGTTCTCCCCGGGCTGCCAGACGGCGAACTGGCCCCCCAGCGGGTCGCTGTACTGCGCCATCGTGCCCCACTCGTCGAGCTTCCTCGGCTCGACCCGGACGGTGCCGCCGGCGCCCTGGACGGCGCGGGTCGTCGCCTCGGCGTCGGGGACGCTGTAGTAGATCATCCAGGCCGGGCGGGCGCCCTCCTCGGTGAGCTTGCCCAGTCCCGCGACGATCTTGCCGTCCTTGCGGAACATGCCGCCCTCCATGTCCTCCCCGCCCTCCCCCGCGCCCATGGACTCGTAGTCCCACCCGAGGACGGCTCCGTAGAAGGCCGCGGCGGCGGGGACGTCGGGTGCGCCGAGGTCCAGCCAGCAGGGGGAGCCGGGGACGAAGTCAGTGGTGATCATGACGACTGCCTTTCGCGGGTCGAGTACGACCAGCGTGGCACCGGACACCTGCCCCCGCCCGTCGGTCCGCGGGCGGGGCGGGCAGGGCGGGCGGGGCGGGCGGGCGGGGCGGGCGGGGCCGCTATGACGGCCGTACGTCCCCGAAGGCCCGGGTGGCGAAGTGGGTCAGCGCGTGCTCCTCGCGCAGTTCCCGCAGGCGCCGGAGGGCCGGGGCCCCGTAGATGCGCTCCAGCAGCTCCGTGTCGAAGTCGTGGGTGCCGTAGAGGTACGGACGGCCCTTGGCCTCCGCGCAGGCTTCCAGCAGTTCCCGCAGGACGCGCTTGGTCTCGGAGATCCCGCGGGAGTCATCGGTCCGCGCGGCCGTGAAGATGCCGATCAGGTACTGGACCGGGGCGTCCACCACGGGCGCGAGGACGAAGGGGGTGGCCGATTCGGGGCGGCGGATCACCAGGAAGTACAGGGCGACCAGGGTTTCGGAGAGCGGGTACGCGTCGAGCATGCCCTCCACCTTCTCGGTGAAGAGCTTGAAGCCCTCCTCGTCGAAGACGTGGTCCACCCACATGTTCGCGTGGGAGTCCTCTTCGAGCAGGTGGTGGAGGTGCTTCGCGGTCTCTCCGTGACTGAAGAGCATGTAGTCCGGAACCAGGAACTCCTGCGCCGGATCCGCGGGCGCGGGTGCGTCGTCGGTGAGCGATACGTGCGAGTACCAGGCGGCCCGGTCGTACATGCCGAAGAAGCTCGACACCCACGGCTCCTGCACGCCGTGCCTCATGAATTCCGTGAGGTCGGCGAGGCCCGTGTGCTCGATCCGGGCCGCACGGGTGACGGGCCGGTACGGAACCGTCCGCAGGACCACCTTCTTGATGAATCCCACCTGGCCCAGGCCGCCGAGGGCGTAGCGGAACAGCTCGGAGTTCTCCCGGTCGGAGCACCGCAGGGAGCGGCCGGTTCCGTCGACGAGCTCGATCTCGTGGACCTGGTCGCTCTGGATGCCGGAACGGCAGGAGGCGAGGCCGAATCCCCCGATGGAGAGGTTTCCGCCCACGGTGATGTCGAGGTAGCTGGGGAGGACGGGATTGGAGCGGCCGTGCCGGTTGAGCCATTTCTCCAGTTCGAGCCAGGTGATCCCGCTCGGCACCTCTACGCGGTGATCGTCCCCGACGAACCGCGGGATCGCCTCGGGTCGGTAATTGTCGATGACGACCCCGGGGGACAGCGTCTGGGTGTTGGTCGAGCGGCCGGCTCCCCGGACGGTCGCGTCCCGGCCCGCCGCGGCCGCCTCGCGCATCGCCCGCGCCACGGTGTCGCCCTCGTCCTCCCGCACCACCGCCTCGGGAGCGACGACGGAAGTCCGCCCGAAGTCTCGGCTGAAGCTGAACGTGTCCACCTGTCTTCACCTCTCCACGGCCCGGGGCAGCACGACGCGTCGTCGGCGCTCGACAGTCTGGGCCGGGGCGCTAGCGCAGCACTCGGACGGACGGCGGACAGCACTGCGCCGGGGCCCCCACGGGGACCCCGGCGCAGTGGTGAGGCGGTGACTAGCTCCAGCTGGCGTGCAGCGGCTTGCCCTCGGCGTAGCCCGCCGCGGACTGGATGCCGACGACGGCCTTCTCCTCGAACTCCGCGAGGGAGGCCGCACCGGCGTAGGTGCAGGAGGAGCGGACGCCCGCGATGATCGAGTCGATCAGGTCCTCGACGCCCGGACGGGCCGGGTCCAGGAACATCCGCGAGGTGGAGATGCCCTCCTCGAAGAGACCCTTGCGGGCGCGGTCGTAGGAGGACTCCTCCGAGGTGCGGTTCTGGACGGCGCGGGCGGAGGCCATGCCGAAGGACTCCTTGTACAGGCGGCCGTCGGCCGACTGCTGCAGGTCGCCCGGGGACTCGTACGTACCGGCGAACCAGGAGCCGATCATGACGTTCGACGCGCCGGCGGCCAGCGCCATCGCCACGTCGCGCGGGTGACGGACACCGCCGTCGGCCCAGACGTGCTTGCCGTACTTCTTCGCCTCGGCCGCGCACTCCAGCACCGCGGAGAACTGCGGGCGGCCCACACCGGTCATCATGCGGGTGGTGCACATGGCGCCCGGGCCCACACCGACCTTGATGATGTCGGCGCCGGCGTCGATCAGGTCCTTGACGCCCTCGGCGGCGACGATGTTGCCGGCCACGATCGGGACCTGCGGGTCAAGGGCGCGGACGGCCTTGATCGCGTTGATCATCGATTCCTGGTGGCCGTGCGCGGTGTCGATGACGAGCGTGTCCACGCCGGCGTCGAGCAGCTGCTTGGCCTTGGCCACGAAGTCGCCGTTGATGCCGACGGCGGCGGCGATGCGCAGCTTGCCGTTGGCGTCGGTGGCGGGGGTGTACAGGGTCGCGCGCAGCGCGGCCTTGCGGGTGAGGATGCCGACGAGCTTGCCGTCCTTGTCGACGGCGGGGGCCAGCTTGCGGTGGCCGGCGTCGAGCTTGGTGAAGGCCTCGCGGGGGTCGATGTCGGCGTCGATGAGCAGGAGCTCCTTCGACATGACCTCGGAGAGCTGGGTGAAGCGGTCCACGCCGGTCAGGTCGTGGTCGGTGACGACGCCCACCGGGCGGCCGTCGGCGTCGACGACGACGCCGGCGCCGTGCGCGCGCTTGGGCAGCAGGGACAGCGCGTCGGCGACGGTCTGGGTGGGGGCCAGCGTGATCGGGGTGTCGAGCACGAGGTGGCGGGTCTTCACCCAGGAGATCACGTCGGTGACGACGTCGATCGGGATGTCCTGCGGGATGACGACGATGCCGCCGCGGCGGGCGACCGTCTCGGCCATCCGGCGGCCGGCAATGGCGGTCATGTTGGCCACGACCAGCGGAATGGTGGTGCCGGTGCCGTCAGGCGCGGAAAGGTCGACGCCCTGCCGGGAACCGACCGCGGAGCGGCTCGGCACCATGAATACATCGTCGTACGTCAGGTCGTACGGCGGCTTCAGGTCATTGAGAAAACGCACGTGCTGAACATCCCAGTCGTTCGGAGGTGACCCCGACAGGGCAGTCGAGGAACGCACGTACTTCATTCTCACACGACCTGGAGTTCACACCGCCCCGGCGAAACGTCCATGACATTTGGGGCCGGATGGTCGCTTCCTACGGGACCTCGGCCCTCGTTCTACGGGACCTTGGCCCTGGGGACGGGCAGCGGCGGGTCCGCCCGGCCGTGGACGGCGCCCTTGCTCCAGGCCAGCGGGAGAATCGTTCCCGCGTACCGCACGGCCGTGAACTCGGCGGCGATGGCGAGCGCGGTCTCCTCGGGGGTCGCCCCGCCGAGGTCCAGGCCGATCGGTGAGCGCAGCCGGGCCAGCGCGGCCGCCGGCACGCCCTCCGCCCGCAGCCGCCGCGCCCGCTCCTCGTGGGTGCGGCGCGAGCCCATGGCTCCCACGTACCCGAGCGGCAGCCGCAGCGCGAGCGTCAGCAGCGGGACGTCGAACTTGGCGTCGTGGGTCAGGACGCACACCGCCGTACGGGAGTCCAGGCGGCCCGCTTCCCACTCCGCGGCCAGGTGCCGGTGCGGCCAGTCCACGACCGCCTCGTCCGCGTCGGGGAACCGGGCGGGGGTGACGAAGACGGGCCGGGCGTCGCACACCGTGACCCGGTAGCCCAGGAAGGCGCCGATGCGGGTGAGGGCGGCGGCGAAGTCGATGGCCCCGTAGACCAGCAGCCGGGGCCGCTCGGCGGCCGATTCGACGAGCAGGGTCAGCGGCTGCCCGCAGAGCCCGCCGGCCGTGCCCAGCTCGGCGGTGCCGGTGCGGCCCGCGGCGAGCCAGCCCCGGACCCGCTCGGCGGCGGCCCGGTCCAGCTCGGCGCCCCCGCCGAGGCGTCCCTCGTAGGAACCGTCGGCGTGCACGGCGATGGCCCGGCCGAGCTGCTCCGGCGCCCCGTGGACCACCCGGCCCAGTGCGGAGCGGGCTCCGTGGCAGGCCGCGTCGAGCACGGCGCCGATGACGGGCCGCACGGGGTCATGGCGGCGCACCGGGGTGATCAGCACGTCGAGGACGCCCCCGCAGGTCAGCCCTACCGCGAAGGCGTCGTCGTCGCTGTATCCGAAGCGGTGCACGCTGCTCCGCCCGGAGGTGATCGCCTCCAGGCACAGCTCGTGCACGGCGGATTCGACACAGCCCCCGGAGAGGGAGCCGAGTGCGGTGCCCCCGGCGTCGACGGCCAGGGAGGCGCCCGGGCCGCGCGGTGCGCTGCCGCTGACGGCGACCACCGTGGCCACCGCGAAGTCCCGTCCGGCGGCGCACCACGCGCGTAGCTCTTCGGCGATGTCGAGCATCAGCGGATGTACTCGCGGCGCGGGCTCTGCCCGGGGATGACCGGTCTCGGCGGCAGCGTCGCAGGGCCCGCGGCGTGGGCGGCGACCGTACGGGTGGGGGCGGTCCGGGCCGGGCCGGGGTACGGCTCGGGCGGGGACGGGTGCGGGCCCCGTCCGCGCGCGCCCAGCAGCATCGCGGCGTGGGCGACGCTGGCGAGGGTGGCGTGGTGGTGCCAGCCGCGGAAGGAGCGGCCCTCGAAATCGCGGATTCCGGCGGGCTCGCAGACCTCGGTGAAGTCGAGCGCGACCCGGTCGGTGAGTTTGGCGAGGAGGAACAGCTGCGCGAGCGGCCGGTCTCCGATGTTGGTGATCCAGAACTCCGAGGGCAGCAGGGCGGTCTCGGTCCAGGCCCCGACGAGCAGCAGCGGGGTGGGCGGCGCCGGTACGAGGCGGTCCTCGCCGGGGGTGGCGAAGATGGCGGCCGAGGTGAGCAGGGTGACCGCTCCCTCGGCGCGGCCGTGCCGGGTCCATTCGACGACGCGGCGCTGGGAGCGCAGGGAGTCGATGAGCTCGCGGGCCGGCGCGGTGTGCGGGCCGGGTTTGTGCCGGCCCGCCCCGCCGAAGGAGACGGGCAGGGTGCCGTCCACTTTGAATACGAAGGGGATGTCCTGCAGGGAGAACGACTCGATGCACTGCGGCAGTTCGCTGTTGGAGACTTCCATCACCACGGGCCTGCGCTGGAGTTGCCAGGTGGCGGCCATCCGCTGGACCGCGTGTATCGCGTCCTGTGCGGGGGTGAGCGAGCGGGCCGTGTCGGGGATCCCGGCCCGCCGGCGCCGCAGGAGTTCCGCCGTCCAGGGCCCGGGGAGGGTGAGGGTCCATTCGACGGGGAAGCCGGCATCGCTGGAGGTGAGCCAGATCCCGCTGGCCTGCTGACAGTTGGCGGTGCGGCCCAGCTGGGGGACGAACTGCCGCCCCACGCCGACCGATCGGTCGCCCGCCTTCTCGATGACCATGGGCTGCACCACCCAGGCCAGCGGGCGCTGCGCGGTGCGTTCGAGGTGCTGGGCGAGGGAGCGGCGGACGGGGGTCCAGTCCCAGGGGGACTTGCTGATGAACTGCTGGAGGCTCTGCTCGACGGAACTGGCCCCGGTTCCGGCGATGTTACGAATTGTTTTCTTGCCGTTGGTCCGCACCAGGCCGTTCAGGTATACGCGGGCCCAGTTTCGCTGGTCCCGCCGGGGTAACGACTCGAAGAAGAGCGAGATCAGAACATCGATCAATTCGGAGATTTCCTTCGTGGATTCCTCCGGCAGGACTACGCGAGCCATCTGGGCCTCCCCCGCGACCAGCTAGATCCATTACCCTACTTGACCGCGGATATCGGCCGTAGGTCCCGGCGGCTACTTCCTGAGGTCGCTGGCAGTTTCGAGCCGCTCTTCCTCTACCACGAGGGGGATGGGGATCTGGTTCGCCGCATAGTAGAGCGCGATCAGGAAGTGTGCGACGAGAGTGAGCGGAGCGGAGACGAAGGCCAGGACGACGGTCAAAGGGTAGGCGATCGCACCCAGACCGAAGCGGACCCTGGTGGCTCGGGCGCCGGCCTTGTCCACCTGATCGTGGAAGAGGTGTCCGACCCGGGTGACGTACCACCAGAAGGCCAGGAACGCCAAGGCGTAGGCCACGGTGAGCAGACTGTAGAGGACGGCCGCCGCATTGGCCGACCCGCCTTCCTCCATGAGGTGTTCGGCGAGCACATTGGTCGTGTACGGGACCACCGAGACGACCATCAGCACCAGGAGGTTCAGGAACAGCAAAGGACGGTCGACGCGCTTGATGTGACTGAAGATGGTGTGGTGGTTCACCCACATCACTCCGATGATGAGGAAGCTCACCACATAGGCGGCGTAGTGCGGCCACTGCTCGCGCACTCCGTGCCAGAAGTCGGATCCGGTTTCTTCCGGAACTTTCAATTCCAGGACAAGGATGGTGATGATGACCGCGAATACGCCATCACTGAATGCCTCGACCCGGCCGGTTTCCGTTTCCATGACCTCCCCTTCACGCTTCTTGCATATATCTACGGCTGTCGCACATACGGGGAGGGCGTGCATCCCCACCCTCCCCGCACACGCTACCCAGATTTCCCCAATCAGCCGCCGAATCCGGCAGTCTGCCGCCAGATCCGGCCATCGCGGACGACGAGCGTCCCGAACGCGTGCTCCGGTTCGCCGTTCAGGTTCATGATCGCCCGGTAGAAGATGGTGTCGTCGGTCTCGACGTACTCCTGGAGCTCCACGAGGGTGGGCTTCACCGTCAGGTACCCGGTGAACGTCTCGCGCACCGCGTCGATGCCGACGGAGACGCCCTCGAAGCGCAACAGCACGGCGTCGTCGGTGTAGTTCTTCATGACCGCCTCGATGTCCAGGGCGGCGAGCGCGTCCATCTGCCGGACGAACACCGGGTGCAGCGTGGAGATGTCGTACTTGGGCATGTCGACTCCCTTTCAGCTCTTCGATGGGGATGGATCGGTGGAATCTGCGGGATCGGTGGAATCTGTGGGGTCCGTGGGATCCAGGGGGTCCAGGGGATCCACGGCCGGCACGGCGCAGGCCGGATCGGTCCCGGCCAGCGGCAGCCGGACGGTCATCCGGGTCTCCCCCGGGCGCGAGCGGGCCGTGATCGAGCCGTGGTGGCGCTGGGTCACGATGCGGTAGCTGAGGTGCAGACCGAGGCCCGTGCCCTTGCCCACGTCCTTGGTCGTGTAGAAGGGCTCGAAGATCCTCGGGAGGGATTCCTCGGGGATGCCCGAGCCGGTGTCCGCGATCTCCACCACAAGACAGACGCCTTCGACCCGGGCACGCAGGGTGAGGGTTCCGGCGCCTTCCATGGCGGCCGCGGCGTTGTCGACCAGGTTGGTCCACACCTGGTTCAACTCGCTCGGATAGCCTGTCAGTTCGGGCAGGTCCGGGTCGTACGCGCGCACGATCCCGATCCCCGCGAGCTTGGCACGCAGCACGACCAGCGTGTTCTCCAGTCCGTCGGTCACGGCGAAGCGCTGCTCGGGGGCCCGGTCGAGATTGGCGTAATCCCGGGTGGCCGACACCAGTTGGGAGATCCGCGGACCGGCCGCCCGCAGCTCGGCGGCGAGCGAACGGATCTCCAGGAGGGCCGCCAGGTGGTCCAGGGCCGCGGGCAGCGCCCGCTCGCCGACCCCCTCCAGCCGCTCCAGCAGCCCGCCCAGGTCCAGTCCGAGGTCGGAGACCCCGGAGCCGAGCAGCCCCGCCCGCTCCGCACCCGCTTCCTCGGCCCAGTCGGCGATCTCCTCCTCCGCGTCCGCCTGGGCCAGCGGGTCGGTGACCACCGGCGGCGCCGCCTTGTCCAGCTCGTCGGCGAGCTGGTCGAAGACGGAGCGCTCGGCATCGGTGGCGGCCGCGCCCCAGGCCTGGGCCGTGCGCGTGAGCTGGTCCAGGGCGGGCGCCAGTTCCTGCGCGGCCCGGGCCACGGCCGCGGCGGGATTGTTCAGCTCGTGCGCGAGGCCGGCCGCGAGGGTGCCCAGCGCTTCGACGGTCGCCCGTTTGCGGGCCTGGACCTCGGACGACTTGATGCGCCAGGCCAGTACGGGGATCAGTACGGCGGCCACCCCGTGGCAGCGGGTCAGCATCTCGAAGAAGACCGGCTTCGCGTACGCCACCACGGTGGTGGCCGGGCCGCTCGCCGCGGCCGTGGCCACGTACGCCCCGTCCGTCAGCAGCGGCAGCTCGCCGGTGAACCGGTGCGCGGCCGAGGGTTTGCCGTCGTGGTCCTCGGCGGCCGCGCTCTCCACCTCGGTGGAGTGCCGGGTCAGGACCTCCTCGCGGCCGTCGACGACCTTGGTGACCACCAGGCCCCCGGAGAGCAGCACGTGGAAGCCCGTGGCCTCCTCCCCGTCCCGGAAGAGGACCTCGCCGTCGGCGAGCACCCGGGGTTCGGAGACCGAGACCAGCCAGTCCAGCTGTTCCTCGGTGAGGCCCTCGAAGATCTCCAGCCCGCGCAGGGCGGTGCGCAGCGCGGGCGCGCCCGGGATCCCGCTCATGCGGTACTCCCCTGCGTCCTGGTCCGGGCCGCCAGCCGAAGGGTGGCCAGCAGGGCGAGCGCGCACACCGCGGCGACGGTGGCCATGAAGCCGACCGAGGTGCGGTGCAGCCCGTGGATGTTGGTGAGCAGTCCGGCGAGCACCGCCGGCACGCTCATCGCGAGGTACGCGAACACGTAGACGGCGGCGGTCAGTTCGCCCCGGTGCGCGGGTTCGGCCAGTGCGCTCAGCGCGCGGAAGGAGCCGAGGAAGGCTGCGCCCCAGCCGGCTCCGAGCACCGCGGTGGCCACGAGGAACACGGGGGCCGAGCCGAGCCCGAGCGCGAGGAGCACCAGGGCCAGCCCGCCGAGCAGGCCGAGCAGTCCGAGGACGGCGGTGTGCAGCGCCTCGGTGCGGCCCAGCAGGAGCTGCGCGGCGGTGGCGGCGCCGGCGAGGAGGGCCACGGTGGCACCGCCGACGAGGTAGTTGGCGCTCTCCAGCAGGGAGAGGGCCAGGTGCGGGCCGAGGGAGAGGTAGAAGCCGCCGACCGACCAGACGGCCACGATGGTCAGGATCAGCACGGCGAAGCGGCCGCGCACGGCGGCGGGGATGTGGATCCGGTGCGGGGTGATCTTGAACCGGCCACCGCCCGGTGTGCCACCGCCCGCGACGACGCCGCCCGGACCGCCGCTGCCGCCCGGTCCGCCACCGCCCGCCCGCCCCGGCGCGCTCTCCGCCATCCGGGCCACCCCGACCAGCGAGACGGCGAAGGCCCCCACCAGCAGCAGGTAGGTCAGGACCGTCGGAGCGGGCGCGTACTGCACCAGCAGCCCGGCCCCGATGCCGCCGAGGCCGATGCCCACGGTCGGCCCGGCGCTGTTGACCTGGGCGCCGAGCGCGGGCCGGGTGCGCGGGGCGAGTTCCAGCAGGGCGGCGCCCATGGCCCCGGTGGCCAGGCCCACCGCGAGCCCCTGCACGGCGCGGGCGGCGAGCAGCAGGCCGAGCCCCCGGGCCGAGGCGAACAGCCCCATGGAGACGATCGCGAGGACCAGCCCCGCGGCGAGGACGGGCCGTCTCCCGAGGGTGTCGGACAGCGAGCCGAACAGCAGGAGTCCGCCGAGCACGGTGACGGCGTACAGGGCGAAGACCACCGTGATCATGCCGGAGGACAGGCCCCACTCCTGCTGGTAGAGCACGTAGAGGGCGGAGGGGACGGAGGAGGAGAGCATCAGCAGGACGAGGACCGCGCCCACCACCCAGAAGCCGGAGCTTCCCGGTGCGTCTGCGGCGCCGGCGGCTGGACGCAAGGTGACCCCCGTGGTGGTCGCGGACGGCGCGGTCCGTGCTGTCGTGGGCAACGGTTCCACTGCTTCAACTCCCCCGTCGTGGACGGTCAGGCGGGTGCCTGCACGGCCCTCGTGAGCGCGCGGGCGGTGAGTACGCCCGCGAGGTGGCCGAGGTACTCGGCCGAGGTGCCGCGCCCCGGGACGAACAGCTCCCGGGGCTCGGCGCGGAAGGCCGCGAGCACGTTCTCGGTGGTGTACGGGCCCCCGCCGATGCGTTCCTCGACCCCGCGCAGCCGCAGTGCGCGGGCGGTGGCTCCGGTGACCGCGATGCGCGGCCCGTCGGGGGTGATCCGTACGGCGGCGGCGCAGACCGGGTAGCGGGTCGCCCGGTCGGCGGTCTTCTCGAAGGCGGCGGCACGGCCGCCGGCCGGGACGAGCAGGGCCGTGATGACGGTGCCCGCCGGGACGCCGGAGGCGGCCAGTTCCTCGGCGGTGACCGTCGACACCCCGCCGGGGCCGGCCAGTTCGGCCGTGACTCCGGCGGCCATGGCCGCGACGGGCAGGTCGGTGGCCCGGCCGGTGGCGGCGAGGTTGCCGCCCGCGGTGCCGAGGTTGCGGACCTGGGGGTCGCCGTTGGCGCGGGCCGCGGCGGCGAGTTCCGGCGCCTCGGCCAGCACCAGGGGGTCCGCGGCCAGTTCGGCCAGGGTGGTCAGCGCGCCGATCCGGATCCCCGCGGGTGTCCGCTCGATCCCCCGGAGCTCTTCGAGCCGGCGGAGGTCGACGAGCAGGGAGGCCCGGTCCTCGCCGGTGCGCAGACCGGGCAGCAGGCTCTGCCCGCCGGCCAGTACGCGGGCGCCGGGCCGGCCGGCCAGCAGGGTCAGGGCCTCGTCGAGGCCGACGGGGCGTACGTAGTCGAACTCGGCGAGGATCACTGGGATTCCCCTCTCAGGCGGCGCCAGACCTTCTCGGGGGTGACGGGCATGTCGATGTGCCGGACGCCCAGGTCGGACAGGGCGTCGACGACGGCGTTGACGACGGCCGCGGCGGGCGGCACGGTGGCGATCTCTCCCGCGCCCTTGGCTCCCAGCGGGTTGTGCGGGGTGGGCGTGGTGGTCTTGTCGAGGGTGAAGAAGGGTGCGTCGATGGCGCGCGGCAGCGCGTAGTGGCCCAGGTCCCGGCTGACGAGCCGACCGTCGGGGTCGTACTCCGCGTGCTCCATGAGGGCCTGGCCGAGGCCGTGCACGATGCTGCCCTCGATCTGGCCGAGGACGATCTTCGGATTGCCGATGTGGCCCGCGTCGTCGACGGCGGTGTAGGCCACCACCTCGGTCTCGCCGGTCAGTTCGTCGATCTCGACGACGGCGACGTGCGTCCCGAAGGGGTAGTTGAAGTCCGGCGGGTCGAAGTGGGTGGTCTCGTCGAGGGCGGGCTCGATCTCGGGCGGGAGCCCCCAGCCGTACCACATGGCCATCGCCAGTTCGGCGAAGGTCTTGGTGTTCTCGGTGTCGTCCTCGTGACCCTCTACGAAGACCTTGCCGTCCGCGTAGACGACCTTGTCCTCGGGGACGCCCAGGAAGACGGCCCCGGCCTTGACCAGCTTGCTCTTGATCTTCCGGGCGGTGAGGGCGATGGCCGGCGCGGCCATGCTGTAGGAGCGCGAGCCGTACGTGCCCTGACCGTACGGGGCCTTGAGCGTGTCGCCCTCGTACACCTGGACCTGCGAGGGGTCGATGCCGAGCTCGTCGGCGGCGACCTGCGCGAAGACGGTGCCGTGGCTCTGGCCGGTGGAGGCGGAGCCGACGGTGACGGTGACCTCGCCGGTCGGGTGGACGCGGATGTTCGCGCTCTCCCAGGTGCCGCCGAGCATGCCCTCCTTGGACATCCGGGTGGAGGGGCCGACCCCGCAGATCGCCACGTAGGAGGCGATGCCGACGCCGAGCCGTTTGCCGCGGGCGCGGGCCTCGGTCTTGCGGGCGGGCATGTCGGCGTAGCCCGAGAGCTCGATCGCCCGGTCGAAGTTGAGCTGGTAGTCGCCCGAGTCGTAGGTCCAGCCGAGGCCGTTGTCGTACGGGAACTTCTCCTTGGGCACCAGGTTCTTGCGGCGCACCGCCGCCGGGTCCATGCCGATCTCGGAGGCGTACCGGTCCACGAGCCGTTCCATCAGGAACGCGGCCTCGGCGCGCCCGCTGCCGCGCTGGGCGCCGAGCGGGACGGTGTTGGTGAAGGCGGCGTAGACCTCGCAGAAGGCGGCGTCGATGTCGTACATGCCGCTGATGGAGCGGCCCATCAGGGCGGTGGCGACGCCGGGGCCGATGGTGGAGGGGTAGGCGCCGAGGTTGGCGTAGCTCGTGCAGCGCACGGCGGTGATCCGGCCGTCGCGGGTGCCGGCCAGGGTCACGTGCTGGCGGTGGTCGCGGCCCTGGACGGTGGAGTTCATCAGCCCGGTGCGGGTGTCGACCCATTTCACGGGCCGGCCGAGCACCTTGGAGAGCAGCAGGACCAGCGGCATGTCGGGGTACAGGTACCCCTTGGTGCCGAAGCTGCCGCCGACGGTCGGGGCCACGACCCGGAGCTTGTTGAAGGGGATGCCGAGGACCAGCGCGGAGAGCAGGAAGCGGTGGTTGTGCGGGCCCTGGGTGGAGGCGTACAGCGTGTACTCGCCGGTGGCGGCGTTGTAGTCGCCGACCGCGCCGCGCGGCTCGATGGGGCTGTTGATGGTGCGCTGGTTGACGAGATCGAGCTCCACCGTGACCTCGGCCGCGGCGATGGCCGCGTCGGTGCGGTCCTTGTCGCCGCAGGTCCAGTACGCGTTCAGGTTGCCCGGGACGGCCTCGTGGAGCTGGGGAGCGCCTTCGGCGAGGGCCTCGTCGGCGCGGGTCACCACGGTCAGCGGCTCGTACTCGACGGAGATGGCGGCGAGCGCCGCGGCGGCCTGGCGCGGGGTCTCGGCGACGACCACGGCGATGGGGTCGCCGACGTGGCGCACGGTGTCGCCGGACAGCACCGGGCGGGAGCCGGGAAGTCCGTAGGGGTGGGGCGGGAAGTGGCTCTCGACCCCGCCGGGTATCCAGATGCAGGGCAGCGGCATGACGTCGGTGAAGTCGGCCGCGGTGGCCACCTTCAGCACGCCCGGCAGCTGCTCGGCGGCCTTCGTGTCGATGGAGAGGATCTTCGCGTGGGCGATCGGGCTGCCGAGGATCGCCATGTGGGCGGTGCCCGCCAGGTCGATGTCGCCCACGTACGTGGCCTCGCCGCGCAGGAGCTGCGGGTCCTCTCGGCTGTCCAGCGGCTGTCCGAGCAGGCCGTTGCCCTGGAGCGGGGTCTCCCCCGTGACTGCGGTCATCTCCCTCACCCCTCCTGTCCGGACGCGGCGGCGGTGGCCGGCTGCGCGGGCGCGTCCTCGCGGGCCGCGGAGCAGGCGCGCTGCACTCCTCGTACGACGCTGTGGTAGCCCGTGCAGCGGCACAGGTTCCCGGTGAGCCACTCGCGGATCTCGGGCTCGGTGGGCGCCTCGCGGTCAGAGGTGTTCTCGACCAGTTCGCCCAGGGCCATGACCATCCCGGGGGTGCAGAAGCCGCACTGGGTCCCGTGTTCCTGGCGCAAGGCCTCCTGGAGGCCGGTGAGTTCACCGCCGGGGGTGGTGACCCCCTCGATGGTGGTCACCGCGGAGCCGGCGGCTGCCGCGGTGAGGATCAGGCAGCTCTTGACGGAGCGGCCGTCGAGCCGGACGACGCAGGTTCCGCACTGGCCGGTGTCGCAGCCGACCTTGGTGCCGGTCAGTCCGAGGCCGTCGCGGAGCCGTTCCACGAGCAGTTCGTTCGGCTGCGCCGCGAACTGCTCGGGTCTTCCGTTGACGTTCAGTGAGAGGTCCATGCCAGCGCCTGCGCTTCCGTGAGCGGCCGGTTGAAGAGGGGCCCGCCGGGCTGCTGGAGAATTCCTCCGGAGTGCAGCGGACCGGTGTCCACGGGAGCGAATCCGAGATCCGTGATGATTCCCGCGACTATTTCTTTGGCTTTCCCGTCGTCACCCGCGGTGAAATGGGCCAGACGCGGGCCCGGCGCGGTGCCGGCGACGGCGAGCGTCTCGAAATGCATGGTGTTCAGGGATTTCACGATCCGGGTCCCCGGATACCAATCCGCGACGAGTTCGCTGGATCCCCGGCCGCCGAGATCCCTGGCGTTGCCCGGGCCGTCGAACGCGTTGGTGGCGTCCACCAGCACGGTGTCCCGTACGGCGTCCTGCGGCAGCAGCCCCTCGACGCCGTCGAACGGCACCATCAGGACGAGGACTTCGGACCGGGCCGCGGCCTCGGCGGGGTACGCCGCCGAGGCCGCGGGGCCCAGTTCGGCCAGCAGGGCCGCGAGGCTCTGCGGGCCCCGGGCGTTGGCGAGCACGACCTGGTGGTCCGCCGCCACGAGGATCCTGGCCAGGGTCGATCCGATCCGGCCCGTTCCGACGATGCCGATCCTCATGGGGGCTCCTCAGGTGGTCTCGGTGCGAGCGGGGGGACGTCAGTCCATTCCGATCCAGACCGACTTGGTCTGGGTGTAGCTCTCCAGGGACTCGGGGCCGCACTCGCGCCCGTAGCCGGAGGCCTTGTAGCCGCCGTAGGGCACGGCGGGGTCGTACTGGTTGTAGCAATTGACCCAGACGGTCCCGGCCTTGATCTGCGAGGCGACCCGGTGGGCGCGCCGCAGGTCCTTGGTGTGGACCCCGGCGGCGAGGCCGTACGCGCTGTCGTTGGCGATGCGTACGGCGTCCTCCTCGGTGTCGAAGGGGATGATCGACAGGACGGGTCCGAAGATCTCCTCCTGGGCGATCCGCATGCCGTTGTCCACGCCGGTGAAGATGGTCGGCAGGAAGTACAGGCCTTCGGAGGAGGCCCCTTCGGGGGTCCAGCCGGTGCCGCCGACGCGCAGGACGGCGCCTTCCTTCTCGCCGACCTCGATGTACGAGCTGACCTTGTCGAACTGCCCGCGGTGGGCGAGCGGTCCGAAGAGGGTGTCCGGGTCGCGCGGGTCTCCGGGCCGCAGCGCGGCTGCGCGGGCCACGAGCCGTTCGACCATCTCGTCGTGGATCGGGCGGTGCAGCAGCAGCCGGGAGCCGGCCGTGCAGATCTCGCCCTTGTTGTAGTAGATGCCGAAGAAGGCGAGTTCCTCGGCGGCGTCGAGGTCGGCGTCGGCGAAGACGATGTTGGCGGACTTGCCGCCGAGCTCCATCGTCACCTTCTTCAGGGTGCCGGCCGCCTTGCGGATGATCGACTGGCCCACGGAGGTGGACCCCGTGAAGGCGATCTTGTCGATGCCGGGGTGGCCGGTGAGGGTCTCACCCAGTTCCACGCCCGGACCGGTGATGACGTTCAGCACACCGTCCGGAATTTCCGCCTCCTGGAACAGCTCGGCGATCTTCAGGGCGGTGAGCGGGGTGGCGGGCGAGGGCTTGTGGACCACCGTGTTCCCGGCCGCGAGGGCCGGGGCGATCTTCGTCATCGACAGGAGCAGCGGGAAGTTGAAGGGGGTGATGGCGCAGACCACGCCCAGCGGTTCGCGCAGGGTGTACGCGAGCTGCCCGCCGGCCGGGGCCCGGGAGGAGCCGTCGACCCGGGTCACGGCTCCGGCGTAGTAGTGCATGAGCTGGGCGGCCATGGGGGCGTCGACCGTGGAGGAGAAGGCGAACGGCTTGCCCATGTCCACCGTCTCCAGCAGGGCGATCTCCTCCAGGTCGCGCTCGATGAGCTCCCCGACCCGGTTCAGCCGCAGCGCGCGCTCCTGGGCGGACAGTCTGCTCCAGGGACCTTCCTCGTACGCCGTACGGGCGGCGGCCACGGCCGCGTCCGCGTCCGCGGCGGCCGCCTGGGCCACCGGCACGATCTCCTGGCCGTCCACGGGGCTGATGTCCGGTTCGGTACGGCCGTCCCGGGCCGGGACCCAGGTGCCGCCGATGAACAGTTTCCCGGGGTTGGCCAAGGGCTGGTCGCTGAGCGCGCGCTTGGTCATGGCTGTGGCTGCCTTCCGGTTTCGGGAACGAGGGGCAGGGCGCTTCGGCTAGCCCTCGGCGAGCTGACGTAAGAACGTCTCCGCGAGGGCCTTGGAGGAGTAGGGGTTCTGGCCGGTGGTGAGCTTGCGGTCCACCACCACGTGCGAGTCCCAGATCGCGTCGGCCTTCTCGTAGCGGGCTCCGAGCCGGGTGAGTTCGGCCTCCAGGATCAGCGGGAGCCGGCCCGCCATGTTGGTGACGAGCTCCTCGCTGTGCGAGAAGGCGGTCATCCGGTAGCCCGCGAAGGGCCACTGGCCCTCGCCGTCGCGCAGGGCCAGCAGGGCGGTGTGTCCGTGGCAGACGGTGGCCAGGGGCTTGTCCTGCGCGATGGCCCAGCGCAGGATCTGCGCGAGCTCGTCGGACTTGGGCAGGTCGCCGATGGCCCCGTGGCCGCCGCTGATGTAGATGCCGTCGTAGTCGGCGATGTCCTTCTCGCCCAGGGTCTCCAGGGCGATCGGGTTCCTCAGCTGCGGGGTGTTCTCTATGACGCGGCTGTACTCCAGGGCGCTGGCCGTGTCCGTGTCGGCGGAGCCCTGGGGGCGGACCCACTGGAGGAACTGGGGGTCGATGCTGGTCGCGTCGACCGTCGGGGTCTGCCCCCCGATCGTGGCCACGTCCACGGTGTGGCCGGCATTCTTGAAGAGGGTGTAGGGAACGGCGAATTCCTCGGCCCAGAAACCCGAGGGGTGTTGTTCCCCGTCCAGCAGATGAAGCGTGGCCTTGGCCGTCATGACGACGAGAATCTTCATGACTCTTCTCCTTCTTCCGGATGTTCCGGCTGCGCTGGATTCGCTGCCGATTCAACACGCCCCCCGCTAGGGGCGTAAGGGGGAGACGTCAGGCACGCGATACTTCGTCACGTGCGTCCAACGCCGAGATGATGGTGCGGAATTCACCGACCAGGGGGTGGTCGGGATGGGCTTCGGAGAATATGCGCTCCCCGTAGAGCGCGGCCATTTCCGGAACATAGGGCAGGATTCCGGCCAGCGGGGTGCGGTAGACCTCCTCGGCCCGGCGACGGGCCGCCTGCCGGTCGATGCCCTCGGGCGCCATGCTCATCACCAGGGTCCGCCGGCAGGCGAGCCGGCCGGTCAGGGCGATGGTCTCCTCGACGCCGAGGAGGTCGATCCGGTCGGCCCGGGCCATGATCAGCAGGACGTCGGCGCTGGCCATCGCCGTGACCGACTCGTTGTTGAGCCCGGCATGGGTGTCGAGCAGCAGGACGTCCAGGGCGTGGTGCAGGGCCAGCCGGTCGAAGCCCTCGGGCAGCAGCCCCACGTCGTAGCCGGTGGTCATGAGCTCCCGGAGGGCCGCCGTCCCGGTCCGCGCCGGTACGACGTACAGGCTCCCGCGGCCGCAGCCCGTGACGACCTCCTGGGCGGCGGCCTCGATCTCGCACCGGCCGAGCAGGTAGTCGGCGAGCGAGGGACCGGGGCCGAGCCGGAAGAGCAGGTCCAGGGTGGGCGACTGGATGTCCGTGTCGATCACCCCCACCCGGCGTCCCTCGGCCGCGAGGAGCAGGGCCAGGTTCGCCAGCACCGAGGACTTTCCGGTTCCGCCGCGGTACGAGTGCACCACGATGGTCCGGGCCATCAGGCCACGACCTGGCAATCGGCGCCGCCCGCGTGCGGCCCCCGCGCCGCGCGTGGCCGGTGCAGGGCCAGCATGGTGACGTCGTCGTGCTGTTCGGCCGTTCCGGTGTGTTCGCGTACCGCCGTGTCCATGCGCTGGACCACCTCCCTGCCGCTCACCGGAGGACCGGAGAGCAGCTGCAGCATCCGCTCGTCGCCGAGGAAGCCGCCGCTGGGGCAGCGCGCCTCGGGCACTCCGTCGGTGAACACGAAGAGCGTGTCGCCCGGGTTCAACTGGGCGTAGCCGAGCGTGTACACACAGTCCGGGAGCACCCCGACGGCAGGGCCGGTCACCTCCAGGGTGCGCGGCTCGCCACCGTCGGCGTCCAGCAGCAGCGGCGGGTTGTGGCCGCCGTTGATGTAGACGAGGGAGCCGGTGAGCGGGTCGAGCACCCCGAAGAAGAGGGTGGCGAAGTAGCCCTGCCGCAGGTGGTTGCGGGTCAGGTAGCCGTTGGTGGCGGTGACCGCGTTGAGCAGCGGCGTGGCCCCCACCACGGGGATGCGCCGGCTGTTGCCGGTGCGGCCGGCGGCCACCAGGTGCTGGAGGCCGCTGTTCTCGGCGGTGTGCCGCAGCAGGGAGCGGATGAGCGCCATGAAGAGCGCGGCTCCGACCCCCTTGTCGCAGACGTCGGCCACGATGAAGGCCAGGCGCCTGCCGCGGGAGAGCTCGAAGACGTCGTAGAAGTCCCCGGCGACCTGCCGGGCGGGCCGGAAGCACACGTCGATCTCCCAGCCCTCGGGGACCGGCAGTGACTCCGGCAGGAAGCCGGCCTGGATCTCGCGGCCGATCTCCAACTCCTTCTCGTATCCCATGAGTTCGGCGCGGGCATCGGCTTCGCGCAGGGTGCGGCCGAGTCCGGCGCGCTCCGAGCAGCTGTGCAGCCGGGCCCCGACGAGGGCGGGCAGGAAGGGGGGCACGAGGTAGTCGTGCCCGATCCGGACGTGTTCCTCCAGGGCGGCGAACTCCGTCACGGTCCAGACGACCACGATGGGGGCGCCGGCCCAGCGGCGCAGCCGTCGCACGGCGGTCCGTACGGACTCCCCGTCGGCCTGGGCCGGGGCGAGCAGCACGTCCGCTTCAGGCAGCTCCTCCAGTGGGCCGGCCAGCAGCTCGGCCAGCGTGCGCGGGACGAGTTCCGCACCCATCTCCCCCAGTGCTCCGAGGAGTTCGAGGGGTGGTGGCGGGTACTCGTCGAGGATGATCACGGTCGTGGAGGGCATGGGTCCGTCCCCTCAGCCATCACAGTCAGCGTGCTGATGTTGCGGCCGTCCCTGCGTACGTAGTCGAACTCGTCCACGCTGGTCAGTGCGAGGTGGATGCCGAGTCCGCCGATCCGCCGCCGCTCGGGAGCGGTGTGCGGCTCGGGCGGCAGTCGCCCCTGGACGGGGTCGAAGGCCGGGGCACGGTCCTCGATGGAGATCCGCACCCGGCCCGGCCCGGAGCGGCCCCGGACGGTGATCCGTCCGTCGCCGCCCCGGTACCCGTGCATCACGATGTTGGTGGCCAGCTCGTCCACCGCCAGCCGGATCCGGTACGAGGCGCCCTTGCCCAGTCCCGCGCTCCCGGCCAGCCGCAGGACCAGCGCGGCGATGTCGCCCAGTGCCCCCAGGGTGGCGGGCACTTCCAGCTCGGCGGACATCCTCGCCGTCTTGACGGCCTCGTCCATCGGACTCAGTCGTCGGAGAGCACGATGCTGCGGTCGAGTCCGGCCGTCCGGATGGTCCGGGACACGGGCTCGATGGCGCCGACCACCTTGATGGTGACGTGCTCCCCCACCTTCTGCTGGGCGAAGACCAGGGAGCGCAGTCCGGCGCTGGCCATGTAGCCGACGCCGGCCATGCGGATCTCGACGGTGCTGGTGCCGTGGCCGGCTGCCTTCTCGATGGTCTGGTGGAAGTCCGGCGCGGTCTTGGCGTCCAGTTCGCCCTCCAGCTCGATCACGGTGGTGTCGCCCTCGACGCTCAGGGACACGGAAAGCGGCATGTCAGGTCTCCTTCGGTACGGGGGCTAGAGCTCGGCGTCGGGCGTGCGGCCGACCAGGATCACGACCGAGCGCGGACCGATCAGGTACTTCCCGGCGTTCTCCAGTTCGAGTTCGGCGCCGGGGGTGCGGATGTCGTACGGGGCCTCGGCGCCGGTGTCCGCGAAGAGGTGCCAGCTGCGGCCGCCCGGAAGGGCGGGCAGTTCCAGGTCGTGCGCTTCCCAGTGGGAGTTCATGGCCGCGTAGACCACGTCGTCGTCACCGGTGCCGCAGCGGGCGACCGCCAGCAGCCGGCTCTCCGCCGACCAGTCGGGCTGCCAGGCCCGCTCCCCGTGCCAGCTGATGTCGGGCAGCCCGAGGGTGTCCCGGAGCTGTCCGGTGGGGTGCGAGGTGGAGCGCAGCTCGCGGTGGCGCTTGCGGAAGGCGATCATCTCCCGGGTGAACCTGAGCAGTTCGGAGTTCTCGTCGACCTGGGTCCAGTCGAACCAGGACAGTTCGTTGTCCTGGCAGTACGTGTTGTTGTTGCCCTGCTGGGTGCGCGCCACCTCGTCGCCGGACAGCAGCATCGGGATGCCCTGGCTGGTGAAGAGGATGGCCAGGGCGTTCTTCATCTGGCGCAGCCGCAGCGCGTTGACCTCGGGATCGTCGGTCGGTCCCTCGGCCCCGCAGTTCCAGCTCGCGTTGTCGTTGCCGCCGTCGTTGTTGCCCTCGCCGTTGGCCTCGTTGTGCTTGTCGTTGTACGAGACCAGGTCGGCCAGGCTGAAACCGTCGTGCGCGGTCAGGAAGTTGACCGATGCCGAGGTCCCGCGGCTGGAGTAGAGGTCGGGCGAGCCGGCGATGCGGGTGGCGAGTTCCCCGGTGATCCCGGGGTCGCCCTTGAGGAAGCTGCGCACGGTGTCGCGGTACTTGCCGTTCCACTCCGCCCAGCGGCCGTACGCCGGGAAGTTGCCGACCTCGTAGAGGCCGCCGGCGTCCCAGGCCTCGGCGATGAGCTTGGTGTGCCGCAGCACCGGGTCGTAGGCGAGCAGTTCCAGCAGCGGCGGGTTGGGCAGCGGGGTGCCGTCCGGGGAGCGGCCGAGGATGGCCGCGAGGTCGAAGCGGAAACCGTCGATGTGGTAGTCCGCGACCCAGTGGCGCAGGCAGTCGAGGACGAAGTTGCGCACGACGGGGTGGTTGCAGTTGACGGTGTTGCCGGTGCCGCTGAAGTTGAAGTAGTACCCCTCGGGCGTGAGCATGTAGTACGTGGCGTTGTCGAGCCCCTTGAAGGAGATGGTGGGGCCCTGCTCGTTGCCCTCGGCCGTGTGGTTGAAGACGACGTCGAGGATGACCTCGATGCCGGCCGCGTGCAGGTCCTTGATCAGGGTGCGGAACTCGTCGCCCTGCATGCCGTACCGTCCGGTGGCCGCGTAGCCGGCCTTGGGGGCGAAGAAGGAGACGGTGTTGTAGCCCCAGTAGTCGAAGAGCTGCTCGCCCGTCTCCGGGTTGGTGCGCGGGTTGTCGCTCTCGTCGAACTCGAACACCGGCAGCAGCTCGATGCAGTTGATCCCGAGCTCCTTCAGGTACGGGATCTTCTCCCGCAGCCCCGCGAAGGTGCCGGGGGCGGTGACCTGCGAGGAGGGGTGCCGGGTGAAGCCGCGCACGTGGGTCTCGTACACGACGAGGTCCTCGGCGGGGATGCCCAGCGGGGTGTCGTCGCCCCAGTCGAAGTCCTGGAGGCAGACGCGGGAGCGGTACTGGTAGCCGCGGCTGCGGTCCGGCTCCACGCCCCACACGTCGCGGCCGGCGATCAGCCGGGCGTACGGGTCGGAGAGCACCTGGCGGGCGTCGAAGCGGTGGCCGGTGACGGGGTCGTAGGGTCCGTCGGCCCGGTAGCCGTACTCGATGTTCTCGTGGTCGAGGCCGAAGACCGTCATGGCGAAGACGCTGCCGGTGCGGAATTCCTGGGGGAACTCCAGCTCGGCCATCGGCTCGGGCTCTCCGCGCTGGTAGATGACCAGGGTCATGGAGGTGGCCTGGTCGGAGAAGACGGAGAAGCTGACCCCGCCGGGGACCACGTTGGCCCCGAAGGGGAACGGTTTGCCGGCGCGGACGCGGTACCCGCCCACCTCGTGGGTCGGGTACGCGTCGACGCGCAGCACCTGTTCGGACGCCGGCTCGCTCATCGCGCGGCCTTCGCGGCCGTCTTGGCGGCGGCCTTGGCGGCGGCCGCCTCGGCCTCGCCGGTGGAGAAGAAGTCGAGGAAGCCGGTGGCCGACATGACGAACCGGACTTCCTCGCTCACCCCGTAGAGGGTGACGGCGACCCCGGCGTGCTGGGCCTCGCGGTAGACGACGAGCAGGGTGCGCAGCCCGGCGCTGGAGACGTAGGTGACGGCCGTCAGGTCGATGCGCAGCGGCCTGCCCTCGCGGACCAGCGGCAGCAGCGTCTGCAGCAGCGATCCGGAGGTCTCACTGTTGATCTCGCCGGTGGCGACGAGTACGGTGCCCGCCTTGTTGCGGCGTTCCTTCACGTTCAGGGTCATTGCTTTCCCCTCTGAGTGGGGCGCCCCCGTTGAGCGCTACTGGGCGGTCGGGCGCAGCCGGACCTTGACCTTGACCCGGCCCTGGACGTCGGGCAGCCGGACGGTGAGTCCGTCGGCGTCGAAGTCCGTGTACGGCTTCTCGTCGATCTCGACGGACGCGATCCGCACCGAGCCGGCGGGGAGCAGGTCGGGCGAGACGCGCAGCACGCGTTCGGGCAGGTTCGTCGGGTCGGGCTGGAAGTGGAAGTCCATCTCCCGGCCGTTGATGAGCAGGTTGTTGTAGACGGCGGACAGGTAGCAGAGCTCCGCCGAGTGGTACATGGACATCGAGTGGCTGCCCTTGAGCCGCTCGGTCCCGAGCAGGTACGGGGTCCCGCTCGCCAGGACGTTGAAGTAGACGGCTCCCTCGTCGTGGTCGAGGAAGAAGGTGTTGTAGAAGGCCTCCGCCTGGCGGGCCTCGCGCAGGAAGCCGTCACCGCCGACGGTGCCGTTGAGGATGAGGTAGGCGAGGATCGCCTGCTCCTGCTGCCACCAGGCCTTGCGGTCGTGCCAGGCGAAACGATACGTCTCCTCGTCGCCCGACTTGACGCGCTCGACCACGTCGTACCAGCCGCCGCGCTGCACGTCGCTGCCGACGGCCGGCATGATCTCGCCGATCTTGCGGGCGAGCTCCTCGTAGGCCGGCTTGGCCTTCAGCGAGTTCATCCGCATCAGGTTCCAGGCGATCTTGAGGTTGTGGCCGACGACCGCGCGGTTCTGCTGCCAGCTGTGCGCGGTGTCGTGGGACCAGTCGCGGAAGAAGCGCTCCTGCACGAAGGGGCTGTTCTTGTAGTCCGGGAACTTGTCCGCGATCGTGTCGAAGGTGTACTCGAGGAAGTCCGCGTAGCGCTGCTCCCCGGTCGCGAGGTACAGGTTGATCAGGTACGCGGGGGCGTGGTCGCCGACCGAGTTCCAGTTCTTGCGCTCCGCGTTCTCCCCGAGGGACTCGTGGTCGGCGCTGAAGAGGATCGGGTCGATGTGCGAGTAGTAGCCGCCCTGCTCCGGGTCCTTGAAGAACTTGTCGAACAGCCGGATGGTGGCGTCCGCGTCGTTCTTGATCCGGATGTCGCCGGTGACCCGGTAGGTCTGGATCGGGCCGGCCAGCGCGTAGATCTGCTCGTACATCGGGATCGCGTCGTAGTCGTCGGAGAACTCCGAGGTGAACAGCTTGCGTTCGCTGTCCCCGTCGACGCTGATGCCGTGGTACCAGAAGACCACGTCCTCCTCGCTGTCCACGACGCGCATGTGCTTGCGCAGGTACTCGGTGCCGCGCTCGGCGACCTCCAGGTAGTCGTCCTTGCCGGTCAGCAGGTAGGCCGAGGCCATGCCGTAGACCAGGCGGGAGATCGTGTCGGTCTCCTGGACGTGGCTGGCGGTCTTGTCACCGCCGAGCCGGATCTCCGTGCGGTACTCGGTGAAGTCCACCGGCCCGTCGCCGAACTGCGCCCGCTTGTAGAAGTCGGCCAGCGACTCGATCTGCTTGATCCACCAGCTGGGCTCCTCGAAGCGGTAGTCCTCGGCCCCGCGGCCCAGGAACACCAGGCGCTTGGCCTCGAAGCGGCCGCCCTGCTCGGGGTAGTGGACCCCGTAGACGTAGAGGAACCGTCCCGGCGAGAGCATCTCGTCGATGTGCCCGGAGGCGTCGATGTACGGCTCGTCCAGGTTGCGGACCAGCTCGGCGCTGGGGTCCCCGGCCAGGGAGACGTCGAACTCGCGGCCGTCCGAGGTCTTCAGCCGCAGCAGCCGGGACCCGGAGTCGAAGCGGCTGACGTAGCCGGCGATCGTGTCGGAGAAGGAGAAGCTCACGGCGTCCGCCATGTCATGCACCGTCCTTGTCGTGTTGACCGTGTTCGTCCTCGAATCCCTGGCTGACCTCGACGATCACCCCGTCGGGATCGCGGACCCACACGGTCCGCCACCCGCAGATGAAGTCGTCGAAGTCCAGTGGTCCCAGGGTCACTTCGGCCGCTTCGCCGAGCGTGGCCAGGAAGGCGTCCACGCTGTCGGTCTGGAAGGCCAGGTGCCGCATCCGGCCCGGCGCCGCCGGCCCGTCGTGGAGGGCCGGGGCGGCCTGCTCGGTGCCCGCCGCGAAGAGCTCCAGGTACACGTCCCCCTGGCGCAGGAAGATGATCTGTGCGTCTCCGAGGTCGACCACCCGGGCCCGGGTGAAGCCGAAGTACCGGGTGTAGAAGTCCTCGGTGGTCTTCTGGTCCGCGCAGTTCAGGCCCACGTGCGACCAGACCATCGGGGCCATCAGGCAGTACCCCGCGCGCCCTGCGCGCTCCCCGGCGCGCTCCCCGCTCCGCGAGCGCCCCGTGCGCCGCGGTCGGCGGCGATCAGCTCGATGATCCGGCGGGCGAACAGGTGGTGGTGGGCCCCGGTGCGGCCGGTGACCAGGTCACCGTCGACCACCACGTCCTCGTCCACGTACTCGCCGCCCATGTTCCGGACGTCGCCGATGAGGTTGTTGTGGCAGACGACCTTGCGGCCGCGCACCTTGTCCGGGATCGAGGCGGCCAGCCACATGCCGTGGCAGATGATCCCCTTGAGGACGGTCGGCTCCTCGAAGGCCCGGCGCAGCAGCTCCGTCGCCGGGGCCAGCACGTCCACGTCCTCGGTGTAGCGCAGCCGGTCGGCCACCATGCCCGAGGGCACGATGATCGCCGCGTACCGGCGCAGTTCCTCGTCGCTCAGCCCCTCCAGGGACTTGTCGGCGGTGAACGGCGCCCGGTACTCGTGCCCGGAGAAGGTGATGGAGTCGTTGCCCCACAGCCGGGTCAGGAAGTCGACCTCGGCGCCCTCCTCCGCGAACCGGTGGCCGTAGTAGAAGATCTCCGGCTCGTAGAAGTCGCTCTCGACCAGGACCGCGATCCGGGTTCCGGTCAGCGCACCCTCGCGCAGGACCACATCAGGCACGGGACACCCCCTTCAGGAAGTCCGCCGCGCGCTCGGCGATCATCGCGATGGCGGTGTGGCAGTTGCCCGACGGGACGGCGGGCATCACGCTCGCGTCGACGACGCGCAGGTTCCGTACGCCGTGCACCCGCAGTTCGGGGTCGACGACGGAGAGGTCGTCGATGCCCATGCGGCAGGAGCCGGCCTGGTGGTGATAGCTCTCCGACTTCTGCTTCACGAAGGTGCGCAGGTCCTCGTCGGACACGTAGCCCGGTCCGGGCTGGAGCTCCTGCTTGTACCAGGGCGAGAAGGCGGAGGTCGCGAAGAGCTCCCGGGCCGTCCTGACGCCCTGGACCATCCGCTCCAGGTCCCAGCGGTCGCCCAGGTAGTTCGGGTGGATCAGCGGGTGGGCCAGCGGATCGGCGCTCGCCAGCTTGATCCAGCCCCGCGAGACGGGACGGACGACGCCGGGCAGGATGGACACGGTGTTCGGGTGGTCCTGGCCGACGATCACGTCGAACGGCACGTGCACGAAGGCGATCTGCAGGTCCGGCGCGGGCAGTCCCGGCCGGGAGGAGAGGAACAGCGCGCTCTCGGAAAGGTTCTGCGCGGGCGGCGGCAGTTCCTGGGTGACCTCGGCCATCAGCCCGGTCAGTACGTGGTTGTGGAAGTTCTCGCCGACCCCGGGCAGCTCCGCGACCGTCCCGATGCCGTGCTCGCGCAGCTGCTCGGGGTGCCCGATCCCGGAGAGCAGCAGCAGCTTCGGGGATTCGATCGCCCCGGCGGCCACGATCACCTCCCGGCGGGCCCGTACGGTGTGCAGCCCGGGCTCCGACGCGGTGCTGTGCCCGTCCCGAACCGTCCGGCCCGATATCTCCGCGGGGGCCTGGAGCTGGACGTACTCCACGCCCGTGCAGGTGTCCCCGTCGAAGAGCAGCCGGGTGCTCTGCGCACTGGTGCGCAGGGTCAGGTTGG
This sequence comes from Streptomyces sp. NBC_00193, assembly GCF_026342735.1. Lineage (GTDB taxonomy): Bacteria > Actinomycetota > Actinomycetes > Streptomycetales > Streptomycetaceae > Streptomyces > Streptomyces stoeckheimensis. The sequence continues at coordinate 5,475,929 of NZ_JAPEMM010000001.1, read as the reverse complement.
AGCGGTCCAGGGCCGGTTCCAGATAGGCGGCGAGGACGCCCTGGCGGCGGCCGTCGGCCACGTCGATGTGGTGCCAGCCGGTGCCGAACAGTCCGCGCCGCGGCCCGTCGGTGTTGAAGTCGGCGATCTCCTCGTGGCCCAGCTCCACGGCGGCGTCGATGAAGGCGCGGGAGACCGGGTTGGGGCCGTGGAGGCCCGCGTTGGTGATCCGCTGCGGGCCGCGGGTGCCGGTGGTGACGGCGGTGGCGTCCTCCTGGCCCTCCAGCAGCGAGAAGTAGGGCAGTACGTCCTCGTACGCCCAGCCGGCCGCGCCCTGGTAGGCCCAGTTGTCGAAGTCCGAGGCGTGGCCCCGGATGTGCATCATGATGTAGAGGTTGCTGCTGCCGCCGGGGGCCTTGCCGCGCGGTTCGTACGTGCGGCGGCCGTCCAGGCCGGGCTGCGGGACGCTGGTGTAACCCCAGTCGACGGGCCCGCCGAGCAGCTTGTACCAGGAGGACGGATCGTCCACCTCGGGAGGGATGCGGCCCGCTCCCGCCTCCAGGACCAGGACGCTGACGTCCGGGTCCTCGGAGAGGCGGTTCGCGAGGACGCTGCCGGCGGTGCCGGATCCCACGACGATGTAGTCGTACTCATCCACGGCCATCGCGCGCCCCCTCAGCCCTGGCCGAGCACCTGGAAGGGAACCGTGTCGTGGTAGTTCGCCATGTAGGCGATCTTTCCGTCCACGATCCGGAAGAAGTTCATGACCTCGGCCTCGATCTCCTCCCCGGAGGGGGTGACCGCGGTGAGGTGGGAGACGGCCGCGGCCTTCTCCCCGTCGACGAGGAAGTGCACGGGCTCGTTGCGGAAGACCCGGTACATGGTCCCCATGCCCTTCATCATCGACCGCAGCGTCTCCAGGCCCTCGATGTGGCCGGCGAGCTGCTCGTCCATGACCTGGTCCTCTGCGAACAGGTCGCACCAGCTGTCCCAGTCACCGGCGTTGGCGTACTCGTAGTACTTCTGCAAGATCTGCCGCGCGTCCATGGCGCTCAACCCCCTACTGGTCCCTGCGGGTTCCGTCGGGCGCGAAGGGCGCCCAGAACTGGCTGAAGGCAGTGGCGTTGTCGCCGAACAGGCCGTCGTGGCCCTCGACGATCCGGCCGTCGCGCCAGCGCATGAAGTGGAAGACCGGGTAGTCCATCCGCTCGTACGGGGACCCGCTCGACGCGTCGGCGCCGCCGCGCACGGCGACGTTGCGGCAGACGTCCGCACTGCAGTCCTCGCCGACGAGGACGGCTTCGATGTCCATGCGGAAGGTGCCGCCCGTGAGCTTGTGGGTCTGGCCCATCAGCTCCAGGAAGGCGTCCAGGCTCTCGTACCAGCCGGCGAGCGGGTGGTTTCCGGGGACCTGCCAGCGCAGGTCCTCGGCGTAGTACTCCAGGATCCTGGCCCGGTCGCCGGAGCCGAGGGCGCGGTACGCCGCTTCGACCCGCTCCCGTGTCACTTCGGTCATCGTCGCTTCTCCTTCGGCTCTCAGAGGGAGGCGGAACCGGGCATGGGCGCCAGTTCGTTGACGGTGTACTGCCGGATCAGCGGCCCGTCGGGGCCGGCGACCACGGTCCAGGTCTGGTCGGCGTCGAAGCCCAGCCACACGCTGCGGGCGGCCGGCGGGTCCCAGATCTTGGCCTGCCAGTTGACGAGGACCCGGACGATCGCCCGGTCGCCCTCGATGACGGGCTCCACCTTCGTGACCGTGTGCACCTCGTCGAAGAAGCGGTTCGTGACCGCCTCGTACCAGCGGCCGAAGCCCTGGTGGCCGAGGAAGGTGTCCTCCGGGACCTTGAACTCCAGGTCCTCGGTGATCAGGGCCAGCACCTGGTCCGGCTGGACGTGCTGGTCCAGGGCCACGTACCACTTGTCGGCGAAGGCGCGGATCGCGTCCTCGGTCAGCCGCTCGGCGGGCATGCGGTCTCCTCCTGTCTGTCCGTGCGGATGAAGGGGCGTGGTGCGAGGGGGCGCGGTGCGTCAGATCTGCACGTCCACGAGGAACGGCCCGGGGTGGGCGAGCATCCGCCCCACCGCCGCGATCGCCTCGTCGGGCTTCTCCACCCGCATCCCGCCCGCCCCGAGCGACCGGGCCAGGGCGGCGAAGTCGATCTCGGGGTGCGAGAGGTCGAAGGAGCCCGGGAAGCCGTGCTCCGGAATCTCCCGCTCCCGCCAGTACTGGGCGATGTTGTCGTCCAGCAGCCGGTACTTGCGGTTGTTGCAGACCACGAACTTGGCCTCGATGCCGTGCCGGGCCGCCGTCCACAGCGCCTGGTAGGTGTACATCGAGCCGCCGTCGCCGGCGAAGCCGACGACGAGCCGCTCCGGCCGGGCCAGCTTGACGCCGACCGCGCCCGGGAAGCCCACGCCCAGCGAACCGCCGCGGGTGAGGTGGTAGTCGCCCGGCCGCTCCGGCGGCAGGTACCGGGTGACCAGCGGGGAGGTGGTCAGCGCCTCGTCGAAGACGATCAGGTCCCCGCCCGTGCGCTCGGCCAGGGTCCGCAGGAAGACGGCCATCGGCGAACCGTCCGCATCCATCGCCTCCCGCTCCGCCTGGCCCGCCCGCACCCGTTCCCGGGTCCGTGCGTCCAGCCGCCCGGCCGCCGCCGCCCGCTGCGCGGGGGTGAGCAGCCGTTCCAGTACGCCGGCCAGTGCGCGCAGCGCCTGCCGGGGATCGGCGGCGAGCCCGAGGTCCACCGGATGGTTCTTGGCGATCTCGTAGGCGTTCAGGTCGATGTGCACGACCCGCGCGCCGGCCCGGAAGGGGCTCTCCAGCTCCGGGAACACCTCGGGGAAGACGTAGGTGCCGACGATCAGCACCCCGTCCGCGTTCTCGATCAGCTCCTTGCTGTGCGGGCCGAACATGTGGCCCGTCTGACCGCGGCGCAGCGGGTGCGAGGCCGCGATGTTCACCTCGGAGGAGTCGACCTCGTACACGTCGGCGCCGAGCAGCTCGGCGACGGCGACGAGTTCGCGCTGCGCCCCGGAGAGCGCGACCCCGTCCCCGACGAGGACGACCGGCCGCTGCGCGGAGGCCAGCAGCTCGGCCGCCCGCCCCACCGAGGCGGGCGAGGGCGCCACGTCCGTGAGCGGCACCGTGGCGGGCAGCACGAGCTCGGAGTTGAGCTCGTCCAGCACGTCCATCGGCAGCGCCACGAACACCGGGCCGCGCGGCGGGGTCAGGGCGATCTTCACCGCCCGGCGGATCGTGCGGAGCACGGAGTGCCGGTCGGTGACCCGGGTCGCGTACTTGGTCACCGGCTTCGCCATCGCCACGAGGTCGGACGCCATCTGCGCGTCCATGGCGTCGTAGCGCACCCCCGCGTCGCCGGCGACCACGACGAGCGGGGTGTGGCCGCGCAGCGACTGGTAGAGCATGCCGATGCCGTTGCCCAGCCCCACCCCGGAGTGGAGCTGGAGCAGCGCCGCCCCGCCGGTGGCGCGGGCATAGCCGTCGGCGATCCCGGCGGCCACCGTCTCCTGGAGGGCGAGGACGTAGTGGAAGTCCTCCGCCGCGTCGACCGCGTCGAGGAATCCCTGTTCCACCGTCCCCGGATTTCCGAACATGACGTTCAGGCCGTCGGCCTTGAACTGGTCGATCAGCCTTTCCCGTCCGGGAGTGGCTCCAGAACTCATCGAACTCCCCCTCCTCTTCCCGCGGGTATCGGAATTACCAGCCGTACCGGGTGAGACCGTTCTCCAGGACTTCCACGATCTTCTGCCCCGTGAGATACGAGTCGGGGGTCGAACGACCGGTCACGAACGGGAAGTCGACGATGACCGAAAGGGGGTGACCGAAATTCCCGATGTACGCACCGCTCGGCCCGGTCGCATCGCGCAGGATGTACTCCAGCGGATACGGCGGCGGCCCCATGTTGAAATCGGTGCCGAGGAATCCGGTGCCGTCCTTGTAGTCGTACTCCTTGCAGTGGCCGGTCACGTGCTTGCCCCAGATGATGCTGCGGCGGTCGCCCCAGTCCCGGGCGAAGGCCAGGCAGGCGACGCCGTAGCACTCGGCCGCGACCACCTTGCCCGCGTTCTTGAAGGCGAGGATCAGGGCGTGCACGCGCTCGTTGTTGGCGAGGTCGACGATCGGACCGCTGCCGCCCACGACGAGCACCGCGTCGAAGCCGGCGATGTCGGCCTGGAGCTTGTCCAGATCGCGGTGGTACTGCTCCAGCTTGGGCAGATAGGCCGAGTCGCTCGTGTACGGGCGCTCGGGGGCCCACGCTTCGATGTCCAGCGGGGAGTCGAGCCGGCTCGACTGCTCGAACTCCCGGCCCAGCCGGGCGTTCTCCTCGGTGGTGACCGAGCGTCCCAGCGGAGGATCGATGTAGTTCGCGTCGAGGCTCGGCGGGAGAGCGTGGGCACGCTTCCCGGTCGGCGTGGCGAATACGACTTCATAGCCCTGCTCGTCGAACTGGGATACGGGGCCGATCAGTTCTTCGGCCCAGTAACCGTGTTCGGAGACAATGACCAGAATCTTTCTGCTCACGGATTCCTCCAGGCGCCGCCTGTTGTCGTTGGCGTCCCCCACACTGGCCGCGCCCGGGGGCTGCGTCAAAGCGCTGGTATGCGACTTCGTGAGGTAGTCGCCCAGGTCATGGGGGCACCTCAGGAAGTCGTCCGGCGAGGTCATGAAGTAGCCGACGGACTACCTGACTTCGGCCGAATCCCTGAACCGTCGCCGGAACCCCGCCTTATGGTCTGGACGCGCCGTGAATCACGGGCGCGCTGCAATCACGTGCGCGAAGCGCGGATGCGCGAGAGAGGGACGGGGACGATGACGATGGACCTGTTGTGCACCCACATCGAGTCGATACGTCCGGTGAAACCCGGCACCGAGGGCTGCGAGGAGTGCCTCGTCTCCGGTGACACCTGGGTGCACCTGCGGATGTGCCTGAGCTGCGGGCACGTCGGCTGCTGCGACTCCTCGAAGAACCGTCACGCCACCAGGCACTACGGCACCACCGAGCACCCCATCGCGGCCTCCCACGAGCCCGGCGAGGACTGGGCCTGGTGCTACGCCGACAAGCTGATGCTGGACCCGGCGTGAGCGCGGCCCCGGAGAGCGCCGCCGCCGGCACCGCGCCCACGAGCACCGCACCCACGAGCACCCCCGCCGCGACCGCCGAAGCCGCGGCGCGCGCGGAGAACCGCAAGCCCGTCATCCTGGCCGTGGACGACGACCCGCAGGTGCTGCGCGCCGTCCGCCGCGACCTGCGCAGCGCGTACGGAGACCGCTACCGGGTGCTCGGCGCCTCCTCGGCCGCCGACGCCCTCAAGATCCTGGACTCCCTCGACGAGCGCGGCCACGACCCGGCGCTCTTCCTCGTCGACCAGCGGATGCCCGACGTCACCGGGGTCGAGTTCCTGCTGGAGGCCGTGAGCCGGTTCCCCGACGCGCGCCGCGTGCTCCTCACCGCGTACGCCGAGACGGACGCGGCGATCACCGCGATCAACCGGGTCCGCCTGGACTACTACCTGCTCAAGCCCTGGGACCCGCCGCACGAGCGGCTCTTCCCGGTCCTGGACGACCTGCTCTCCGACTGGCTCGCGACCTATCGCCCGGCGTACGACGGGATCATCGTCGCGGGTCACCTGGTCTCCCCCGGCACCCATGCCGTCCGGGACTTCTTCACCCGCAACGGCCAGCCCTTCCGCTTCCTCAACGTCGAGCGGGACCCCGAGGCGCTGACCGTGATCGCCGCCGCCCAGCCCGACGCCGCGCTGCCCCTGGTGCGCTTCCCGGACGGCTCGGTGCTCTCCGCGCCGACGGACACGCAGCTCGCCCAGCGCCTGGGGCTGGCCACCACCGCCTCGCGCCCGCACTACGAGTGCGTCATCGTCGGCGCGGGCCCGGCGGGCCTCGCGGCCGGCGTCTACTCGGCCTCCGAGGGCCTGTCCACGCTCATGCTGGACTCCCGCGCCCCGGGCGGCCAGGCGGGCACCTCCAGCCTGATCGAAAACTACCTCGGCTTCCCCTCGGGCCTCTCCGGCGGCGACCTGACCCGCCGCGCCACCATCCAGGCCTCCCGCTTCGGGGCCGAGATCCTGCACCCGGTGGAGGTGACCTCGCTGACCCGTGACGACCCGGCGAAGATCCTGACCCTGGCGGACGGGACGGAGATCAGCGCCGAGACGGTGCTCCTGGCGACCGGGGTCTCGTACAACCGCCTGGACGCCCCGGGCGCCGACCGCTTCGAGGGCGCCGGGCTCTACTACGGCGCGGCGACCACGGAGAGCTCGGCGTGCATCTCGCAGCACGTGTTCATCGTGGGCGGGGCCAACTCGGCCGGCCAGGCCGCCGTGCACTTCGCCAAGTACGCCGCCCGGGTCACGATCCTGGTCCGCGCGGCCTCGCTCGACGACAGCATGTCCCGCTACCTGATCGACGAGATCGAGCGCACCCCCAACATCGAGGTGCGGGTCCGCACGACGGTCGTCCGCCTGCACGGCGAGGACCACCTCGAACGGCTGACCCTCCACAACTCCGAGACCGGCGAGGACAAGGAGATCCCGGCCCGCTTCATGTTCACCTTCATCGGCGCCCGCCCGCACACGGGGTGGCTGGCCGGGGTGGTGGAGCGGGACGAGTACGGCTTCGTGCTCACCGGCTCGGACCTGATCTCCAACGGCGGCGAACTCCCGGCGGAATGGAGCCTGGAGCGCGCCCCGTACCCGCTGGAGACCAGCGTCCCCGGAGTCTTCGCGGCGGGGGACGTACGGGCCCACTCGGTCAAACGCGTCGCCTCGGGCGTGGGCGAGGGAGCCATGGCGGTCTCCCTGATCCACCGCTACCGCTCGATGGGCTGATCCCTCCGGCCCGGCCCCTGTGGGCTGAGAGCGAACAGCGCGCCGACCCCCTTGCGATCAAGCTCTGCCCGGACGCACCGTTGATTACATGATTACATCCGAGCAGAACGAGCAGCTCCGCTCCTGGTTCGCCGAGCGGCTGCCGGTGGACGTCTACGAGTCGCTCCTCTCGGTCACGGTCGACCGGGAGGAGATCACCGTCGTCGGTGAGATACCCGCGACCGAATCGGTGGCGGCCTTCCGCGAGCGCACCCGGGAACAGCGCGTCGAGGTGGCCCGGGAGGCGGAGGAGCTCTACCGCCGCAAGGTGTCCTGGGCCGCCCAGTCGGGCGAGGAGCGGACCCTCTTCACCCACCTCGCGGTCCCCGTCATGACCCGCCTGCGCCAGCCCGAGCGCCAGGTCCTCGACACCCTGGTCGCGGGCGGCGTCGCCCGCAGCCGCGCCGACGCCCTGGCCTGGTGCGTCCGCCTGGTCGGACGCAACACCGACACCTGGCTGACGGACCTGCGCGAGTCCCTGGACCGGGTCCAGCAGGTCCGCGCAGAGGGTCCGGACCTCACCGACTCCCAGAAGTCCGGGTCATAACGGCGAAAGATCCCCCGGCGCCCGCAAGATCGCGCAAGCCTGACACGGACCACCGGCGATCAACGCCCGACCCCAGGGAGAGGCCCGCACCATGACCACCACCGTCGAATACATCCGTTACCGGATCGCATTGGACGATCAGCCGGCTTTCGAAGACGCGTACGTCAGGGCCTCCGAGTCCCTGGCCGCCTCGCCGGAGTGCATCGACTACGAACTCGCCCGCTGCGACGAAGAGCCCGAGCGCTACATCCTGCGCATCCGCTGGACTTCGATCGACGCCCACCTGAACGGATTCCGCAAGGGCGAGCACTTCCCCGCGTTCTTCAGCGCGATCCGCCCGTACGTCACGGCCATCGAGGAAATGCAGCACTACCTCGTCACCAAGGTGGCCGGCCCCGGAAAGGCTTCCACCCCGTCATGAGCACCGCACCCGACACCACACCGGACACCACGCCCACGATCTACGAGTGGATGGGCGGCGAGGAGGCGATGAACCGCCTCACGGACGTCTTCTACGCCCACGCCCTGCAGGACGAGATCCTGGCCCCGGTCTTCGCGGGCATGGACTCCGAGCACCCCCAGCACGTGGCGGTCTGGCTGGCGGAGGTCTTCGGCGGCCCGAAGCAGTACACCGCGTCCCACGGCGGCCACCAGCACATGGCCACCAAGCACCTGGGCCGCGGCATCACCGAAGAGCAGCGCCGCCGCTGGGTGGACCTGCTGACGGACACGGCCGACGAGGTGGGCCTGCCCACGGACCCGGAGTTCCGCGCGGTCTTCGCGTACTACATCGAGTGGGGCACCCGCATGGCCCTGATCTACTCGGGCCCCAACCCGCCCCCGGTCGACGCGGCCGACATCCCGGTCTGGTCCTGGGGCCAGACCCCACCCTGGATCCCGAAGTCCTGACCAGAAACCCGGCGGAGCCCCTGGGCTCCGCCGGGGCACATCCAGCCTCGTCGGCACATCGAGCCCCGCGGGGGCAAATCCAGCCTCGCCGGCGTTTGAGGCGCGGGGTCCGGGGCGGAGCCCCGATCTTTCAGCCCCGCCGCACGATCCCAGCCCCGCCGGGGCACATTCAGCCCCGCCGGCGTTTGAGGCGCGGGGTCCGGGGCGGAGCCCCGGCAGCCGGCCCCGGGCCGGACTCGGCGAGCAGCACCGTCAACCCGGGCCCCGCCCCCTCACCCTCGGAGTCGGCCCGCCAGAAATCGACGGCCTCCTCCAGCACCTCCCGCAGCGTCTCCCAGTCCGCGGGCCGCACCTCCGCATAGCCCCGCCAGGAGCTCACGGCCAGCAGCCGCCCCGGCGCCGCCGGCAACCACGACAGATCCCTCAGCGCATCCGACAGCGCATCCCAGTTCCCCCCGACCCACGGCGGCAGCCGCAGCGCGGCCCCACACCGCCGCATCAGCTCCGCCTTGCTCCGTACGCCGTCCAGATCCAGCCGTACGGTCACCCAGCCGGCGGCCTCGGCCGCTTCGAGCGCGGGGGCCAGGGGACGCGGGTCCAAGGTCATCGGAGAACCGCCTTGAAGGTCTCGTAGTGGTCGTCCGTGTAGAAGAACTCCCCGCCCCCACCGGTCACGATCCGCCGGGCCCCACGGTCCCGCTCACCGGGCGTCTTCACGGTGAACTCGTGGTAGTAGCCGCGCTTCTTCTGCGGCAGGACCTTCTCGAAATTGCCGAAGACGGTCCCGTCCTGCCGGTACTGGTACGGCCCGCCCTTGTCGATCAGCGTCAGCACGTCCCGGGCCTGCTGCGGCAATGCCGAGGCCCGTACCGTCGCCATGCCCTTCGCCCATCCGGGCGTCGGCACAGCGGAACTCGCCGCCCCGCTCGGGGCAACGTCAACGCCGGAGCCGGCGCTCGCGCTCGTACTGGTGGCCGCGGCAGGCGCGGGTTTCTTCCCGCTGCAACCCACCGCACCGACCAGCGCCGCGCAGAGGAACACAGCCCCCAGCACACGCAGCAACGATCGGGGCACGTTCCGAAAGATCATGCACCGATCGTGCCAAATATCCGATTCTCCCGCGAATCGCGCGGTGTCTTCAGAGGGCGGACATCTTGGTGTACGGACTCAGGATGCGCTTGCGGACCTCAGGCCCGAATTCGACGAGGACAGCGATCCCCTCCTCAATGGCGACGACACGGCCGAGGCCGTGCTCGTCGTGAGAAACCCGGTCGCCGACGCTGAAGTGCCGGAGGGGCGCTTCCACGGGGGCCTTGAACGGGCTGGACGGCAGATGGCGGCGAGGTACTGCGGACTTTGTCATTGAACCCAGTATGCGCCCAGCAGGCCGTTGAACGGTCCGCCGTTCGGATCTCAATTACGGCACCATCCGCATCGGCGAACCTCGCGTGCCCGCGTTTGACCGGCATTCGTCCGGACAATCGGACCAATCCGAACAATCACTCGTCGGGGTCGGCCCGCTCCAGCGCCGGCCGCAGACCGGGCTCCGATTCGGTCAGCAGGTAGTCCGCCACGGCGGTGTCGGTGACCAGGCTGGTCACCAGTCCCGAGCGCAGCACCGCCCCGATCGCGGAGGCCTTGCGCAGCCCGCCGGCGATGGCGACGACCTCGGGGATCCGGCGCAGCCGGTCCGCCTCCACGGTGATGCAGCGCTCGCCGAGGTCCCGCCCGACGCGGCGCCCCTCGGCGTCGAACAGGTGGGCGGACATCTCGGCGGCGACGCCCAGCGAGGCGTAGTGCGCCCGCTCCTCGTCGCTCAGCATGTCGTGGACGGTCGAGATGCCCGGCTCCCAGGAGCCGATGGAGACGGCGGCGACGGTCACCTTGTCGAAGTACTCGAAGGCCCGCGCGATCCCCGTCTGGCTGCGCAGGGCTGCCGCGGTGGCCGGATCGGGCAGCAGCATCGGTGCGTAGATGGGGTGGGCGTCCCCGCCCGACACCTGCGCGGCCCTGCGCACGGCCTCCACGGACCCTCGCTCGGCCGTCCCGGCGTCGTACACGCCCGTCAGCTGGACGACGGTGCACGGAGGCAGCCGGTGCAGGGAGGCGGCCATGTGGATCGTCGACCGCCCCCACGCGAGGCCCAGCACGTCGCCCTCGTTGACGAGTTCGCCCAGCAGATCGGCGGCCACGGCACCCAGGTTCTCCGGGTCCGGAGCGTCCTCGGTGGCATCGGCGGGAGACTCCACGACCACGGCGTGCCGCAGCCCGTACCGGGCACGCAGCGCGTCGGACCGCTCCGCGTCCAGCTCGGCCGGTACGCGGATCTCGATGCGTACGAGGTCGCGCTCCAGAGCGGTCTCCAGGACCCGGGCCACCTTGAAGCGGCTCACGCCGAACTCCTCGGCGATCTGGATCTTGGACTTCCCCTCCAGGTAGAAACGGCGCGCCATGGCCGCCGCCTGCACCAGCTCCGCGGGTCCCATCCGCAGGGCTGACCGTCCCGCCGACATTGCAGACACCGCGTTCTCCTCACTGCTGTTCACACCATCGTGTTCACACTCTCGACTCGCCGTTCATCCTGTCAGATACGACGGCCGTTGATCAGCCTGGACAGCTCCCGTTCACCGAGCTGTTCACCAAGCCTTGGTTCAGTGGTTGCAAGCCCAGGGCGCAGCGGCGATCGCCGCACCCGCCTGGTCACGCAGCGTGCGCACGGCTGCCGCCGGATCGACCGCTCCGTAGACCGCGCTGCCCGCCACGAACACGTCGGCGCCGGCCTCGGCGCACCGCTCGATGGTCGTCGCGGAGACGCCTCCGTCGACCTGGAGCCACAGCTCCAGACCGTGCTTGGCGATGAGCTCCCGGGTCCGGCGGATCTTGGGCAGCATGATGTCGAGGAAGGGCTGACCGCCGAAGCCGGGCTCCACGGTCATGATCAGCAGCATGTCGAGCTCGGGGAGGATGTCCTCGTACTGCTCGATGGGCGTCGCGGGCTTCAGCGCCATGGACGCCCGCGCCCCCTTGGCCCGGATCTCCCGCGCGAGCCGTACGGGCGCCGCGGCGGCCTCGGCGTGGAAGGTCACGGAGCCCGCGCCGGCCTCGATGTACTGGGGGGCCCAGCGGTCGGGGTCTTCGATCATGAGGTGCAGATCGAGCGGGATGTCCGTCGCCCGGCTGAGCGACTCCACGATCGGCACGCCGAGGGTGAGGTTCGGGACGAAGTGGTTGTCCATGACGTCGACATGCAGCCAGTCGGCCCCCTGGACGGCCTTCGCCTCCTCGGCGAGCCGGGCGAAGTCGGCGGACAAGATGCTGGGATTGATCTGAACGGCCATGCCCCAAGCGTGCCATGCCGCAAACGGCTTCCGGCCACTACCCCGGAAGTGGGGTGCAGGGGGGCGATCACGAGGGGAGAACAAGGAAGGAGCAGGATGCTATTCAAGTTTGACTAGCTGGGTGGAGCGGCCCTACGGTCGGAGGATGAGCGAGAAACTGGCGGCGATACTCCCCTGCAGGTCCATCCCCGAGACGGTCGGCTTCTACAAGGCCATCGGCTTCGAGGTCACGTTCTACCAAGAGCGCCCGTACGCCTATGCCGTCGTGCAGCACGGTGAGGTCGAGTTGCAGTTCATGGCACTGAAGGGCTTCGAGCCGACCGGATCGTACGGCGCGTGCTACATCACCACCGACGACGTCGACGGGTTGTACGCGAAGTTCCGCGGCGGTCTGAAGCGGGAGCTGGGCAGGATCCCGACCCGCGGCCTCCCCCGGATCGGTCCGCTGAAGGACACCACCTACGGGGTGCGGCAGTTCATCATGGCCGACCCGGGCGGCAACAGCATTCGCATCGGCCAGCCGACCAGCGAAGACCTCCACCACGCACCGGTCCCCAAGGAACCGGTGGCCAAGGCCCTCCACATGGCCTCACTGCTCGGCGACTCCAAGGAGGACTACCCGGCCGCCGCCAGGATCCTCGACCGCCTGCTGTCCTCCGACACGCTCGACGTCCCTCCCCCGGCCCGCGTGAAGGCCCTCATCCTGCGCGCCGCCATGGCCGTCCACCTGGACGACGGCCCCCTCGCCGCCCGCCTGCTGTCCGAGGCCGACCGGATCCCGCTCTCGGCCGCCGACCGCGCATCCCTGGCCGACGACCTCCTGCGCGCCGAGGACCTCCGCGCCGGTTAGGCCCTCGCGGATTCCCTCACCCCGGGTCCCCGTAGCGCGCCGCGAGCGCCGCGGCGCGGTCGCGCAGCCACGTGCGGAGCGATTGCGGGGCCAGGGCCTCCCCGTCCATGCCGAGCTGCCACAGGGCCCACCGGGCATGCCGTGCGTCCTGGAAGGTGACCTCCAGGCGCAGCCAGCCGTCCGCGTCGGGTTCCTCCGCGCGGACCGCCAGCGCGGTGTCGAGCAGGTCTTCCCGCCGGGCCGGATTCACCCGGAGCAGCACGGCGATGTGGTCGCCGCCGGAGAGGAACCCCGCGGAGCGCTCCCGCCAGATCCGGTCCAGATCGACCCGGCTCGGCCGCTCGGCCGCTTCGGGGAGTTCCTCGGCGGCCAGCACCCGCGACAGCCGGTAGGTGCGGTCCTCGCCCGCCCGCGTGGCCAGCAGGTACGCCCGGTCCCGTACGGTGACCAGCCCGATCGGGTCCACCGTGCGCCACTGCGGCTGCTCGCCGGTGGCCGCGTAGCGGATCCGCAGCTTGTGTCCGGCGAGCACCGCGCGCCGGACCTCGACCATCGTGCCGCCGGGCACCTCCTCGGTGACCAGCCGGCGCGAGAGCAGGTCGGCCTCCGGGTCGACGAGGAACCGCTGGGCCGCGTCGTTGGCGGCGGCGAGGTGGCTCACGGGCAGCGCGTCGACCACCTTGCGCATCGCCGAGGCGAGCTCCGGGCCCAGGCCGAACACCTGCTCGCCGCGCCCCGGTCCGGCGGTCAGCAGGGCGAGGGTCTCGTCGTGGTTCAGGCCGGTGAGTTCGGTGCGGAATCCGGGCGACAGCGCGAAGCCGCCGTGCCGGCCGCGTTCCGCGTAGACCGGGACCCCCGCGGCCGACAGTGCCTCGATGTCGCGCAGCACCGTACGGGGGGATACCTCCAGCTCGCGGGCGAGCGTGTCCGCGGTCAGCCGACCGCGCTGACGCAACAGCAGCACCAGCGAGACCAACCGGTCTGCGCGCATGCAAAAACCTTATCGGAATACACGACAAAGGGTGTCGTGTATTCCTTGCCGGGCTCGTCGCGACGCCGAGCCCGACCGGTCAGCCGGTCCGGCGGATCAGCGCCAGGTACATCGCGTCCGTCCCGTGCAGGTGCGGCCACAGCTGTACGTCCGGGCCGTCGCCCAGTGCCGGAACCTCCTGCATGTACGGCCGGGCGTCGATCAGTTCCGCAGCGATCGGGGCCGCACCGGCGCCCCGCCCCTTCAGTACGTCCTCCACCACGACCCGGGTCTCCGCCAGGTGCGGCGAGCAGGTCGCGTAGCCCACGACGCCTCCCACCCGGACGGCCGAGAGCGCCTCGCGCAGCAGCCCGCGCTGGAGCGGCGCGAAGCTCTCCAGGTCCTCCGGCCGGCGGCGCCAGCGCGCCTCCGGGCGACGGCGCAGCGCGCCGAGACCCGAGCAGGGCACGTCCATCAGAACGCGGTCGAAGGAGCCCGGCAGCCACGGCGGACGCGTTCCGTCGGCCGTGATGACCTGGTAGGGGCCCGGGTTGCCGGCGAGCGCCCGCTCGACCAGCCGGGCCCGGTGGGGCTGCTTCTCGGAGGCCAGCAGGAACGCACCGCGCTGGGCGGCCAGCGCCGCGAGCAGTGCGGCCTTGCCGCCCGGTCCGGCGCAGCCGTCCAGCCAGCGCTCGTCGCGGCCCTCGACCGGGACGGCCGCCAGGGCCATCGCCACCAGCTGGCTGCCTTCGTCCTGCACACCGGCGCGGCCCTCGCGCACCGCCTCCAGCGCGCCCGGTTCGCCGCCCTCGGCCATCCTGACCGCGTACGGGGACCAGCGTCCCGGCAGCGCCGAGTCCTCGCCCACCGCCTCCAGCAGCTCCTGCGCCGTGGACCGCCCGGGCCGCGCCACGAGGGTGACCTCGGGCCGCTCGTTGTCGGCCTCCAGCAGGTCCTCGATCCCGGCGCGGCCGCCGCCCAGCGAGTCCCACAGGGCGCTGACGACCCACCTCGGGTGCGAGTGGAAGACCGCGAGGTGCTCCTCCGCGTCGTCCTCGTACGGCGGGGCGACCTTCTCCAGCCACCCTTCGAGGTCGTGCGCGGAGATCTTGCGCAGCACCGCGTTGACGAACTTCGCCCGCCCGTCGCCGAGCACCACCCGGGCCAGCTCCACGCTCGCGGACACCGCCGCGTGGGTGGGGATCCGGGTCCCGAGCAGCTGGTGCGCGCCGAGCGAGAGCACGTCGAGCACCGGCGGGTCGACCTCGCGCAGCGGGCGGTCGATGCAGGCCTTGATGACCGCGTCGTACGTGCCCTGGCGGCGCAGGGTCCCGTACACGAGCTCGGTGGCCAGGGCCGCGTCCCGCGCCTGGAAGGTCTCGTCCTTGCGGGCCTTCTTCAGCAGCGGCGGCAGCACGAGGTTCGCGTACGCGTCGCGCTCGTCCACCGCCCGCAGCACCTCGAAGGCCAGCATCCGGACGGGGTCCTTCTTGGGCCTGCGGTACGGCTTGGCGGGCTTGCCGTTGGCCTTGGTGGCGGCCGGTCGGCGAGGGGGCTGTTCGCTCACGTGAAAGGTGCTCCGGGATTACGTAACGCTATGACGATGGAACAGGAGGACGAAGGCGACTCCGCAGATCAGCGTACGTCGGACCCGCCCAGCCGCTCGCCCGGAGCGATCCGCACCCCGCGCGCCCAGTCGGCGGCCTTCATCGGCTTCTTGCCCTGCGGCTGCACCCAGAGCAGCTCCACGGCGTGCGAGCCGGTGCCGACGTAGACGTTGTTCTTGGCCGCGCCCAGGTCGCCCGGCTTCAGGTCGGTCCGGTCCGCGACCGGCGCGACCGAGACCAGCTTGAGCCGCTCCCCGCGGAAGACCGTCCACGCGCCCGGCGCCGGGGTGCAGCCGCGCACCAGCCGGTCGACGCGCATCGCGGGCGCGTTCCAGTCGACCCGGGCGTCCTCGACGGTGATCTTCGGCGCGAGCGAGACCCCGTCGGCGGGCTGCTCCACGGCGCGCAGGGTGCCGTCCTCGATGCCGTCCATGGTGGCGACCAGCAGCCCGGAGCCGGCGAAGGCGAGGCGGGTCAGCAGGTCGCCGCTGGTGTCGGTGGGCCGAATCTCCTCGGTGAGGATCCCGAAGACCGGGCCGGTGTCGAGCCCCTCCTCGATCCGGAAGGTGGAGGCGCCGGTGACCTGGTCCCCCGCCATGATCGACTGCTGCACGGGGGCGGCACCGCGCCACGCGGGCAGCAGCGAGAAGTGCAGGTTGACCCAGCCGTGCTTCGGGATGTCCAGGGCGCCCTTGGGGATCAGCGCCCCGTACGCGACGACCGGGCAGCAGTCGGGGCCGATCTCCCTCAACCGGGCCTGGAATTCGGGGTCGCGCGGCCGGACGGGCTTGAGGACCTCGATGCCGGCTTCCTCGGCGCGCTCGGCGACGGGGCTGGCGACGAGGCGACGGCCCCGGCCGGCCGGCGCGTCGGGCCGGGTGACGACGGCGGCGACCTCGTGGCGCCCGGAGGCGATCAGAGCGTCCAGGGCGGGCACGGCGACCTCGGGGGTGCCTGCGAAGACGAGCTTCACTGGGGTCTACCTCGCTATCTCGGCTGTCAGCAGCGCATCAGTCTATGCGGTGGCCGCACACCGTCCCACTTGCGAGGCGACGCCCGCCCGAGGGGGCGTACGCACACACGCGCGCTCCTCGCATATGCCGACACGCCCCCATTGCGTGACCTGCCCACCGGGTAGCGCGTTGGTCAAAAGAGATTGACCGAAACGGGCCGCGAAACAGAACGGTGTCTGCGGCCCGATCCGCTCTTCAGCACCGGTTCGAGAGGCTTCTTCATGGCCGACCACGCCACCCACGACGCCCAAGCACGGGCCAGCCTGCACCTCCTGGTGCGGGACATCGAGCGGGTTCGCCGGCAGGTGGATGCTCTGCGTACGCTCACCGCCCAGCTCGGCAACGTCTACCGCCCGCGCCGATCGGGCCCCTCCACGGGCTTCGTCGTCTACGGCAGGGCACCCGCACCCACCGTCCGCCTCGCGCAGGAGCTGCGGGACAGCGTCGAGACGCTGGTCACCGCCGCGGTGGACTTCGACCGCTCGCTCGGCTTCTCGTGGGACGCGGTCGGCTCGGCGCTCGGCGTCACCAAGCAGGCCGTCCACCGGCGCTACGGTGCCCGGCGGGCGCAGAGCGCCGATTCCGTCGAGCGGGAGCCGCTGGCCGAGGGCACGACGACCCGGACCCTGGGGCCACTGCCCACCGTCCCGGCGGCGCGCTCGGTGCCGCCGCAGCCGGTGCGCGAGGAGGCGGGCGCGTCCCGCCCCGCCGCCTTCCCCGGCCCCCGCAACGGCTGACCCCCCCACCGCCGGGACGCCGACCCCCGACGGCCCAGCCCCCGCCGGAGCGCCCTCCAGGGCCGCCCCGCCGGGGGCTTCCGTCGTTCCCGCCGGGGGCTCCGTCGTTCCCCACCGGGACGGGTCCGTTGCCCTGCGGGGCGGAGTCCCCTCCCCGCCCTTCCACCGTTCCCCGGGGCTCCGCCCCGGACCCCGCTCCTCAAACGCCGGAGGGGCTGAATGATGTCCGGCCGGCGTTTGTGCTTTTAGCCGTCCGGCGTTTGAGGACCGGGGTCTGGGGCGGAGCCCCAGGAGGGGTCCGGGCAACGCCCGGGGAACGGTGGAAGGGCGGGTAGGGGACAGCCCCGCAGGGCCCGCCTCCCCGGCCCGGGCCGGGCCAGGCCTAGCCGATGTCCAGGGGGTCGATCCGGATCCGGACCGCTTCCGACACCGGGACGCCCCGGGCCAGCCGGGCCGCCTGGGCCGACTTGAGGGCGGCCGCCAACGCGGCCCCGCTCCCCGGCGGGACCCGCACCAGCGCCCGCTCCCCCGCCGACGCCTCCCCCCGCCGCCCGGGCAGCGGAACCGGCCCCAGGATCTCCGCATCCACCGGCAACCCGGCCCCCGCCAGGAAGGCCGAGACCGCCTCGGCGCTGCCCGCGGCGACCGCCGCCATCCGGGACACCGGCGGGAACCCGAGCTGCGCCCGCTCAGCGAGCTCCCGCACCGCGTGCCCGACGGGATCCCACCGCACCAGCGCCTGGACCGGCCGCAGCGTCGGCTCGGCGACGACCACCACCTGTCCGTCCCCCCGTACCAGCGAGGCCGCCGCGATCCACCGCCGCAGCGCGTCCTCGCTCGCCCGCAGGTCGGGCCGGCTCAGCATGGCCCAGCCGTCCAGCAGCAGCGCCGCCGCGTACCCGGCGCCCGCCGCGACCGGCTCGGCGCCCGGCGTGGACACCACCAGCGCGGGCCGGTCCGGCACCTCGTCGAGGATGTGGTCGCGCCCGGAGGTGCGTACGGGTACGGCCGGGAAGGCCCGCCCCAGTTCCTCGGCGGTCCGCCGCGCGCCCACCACCTGGGCCCGCAGCCGGAACGATCCGCATTCCTCGCAGTGCCAGGCCGGCTCGGCCCGCCCGCACCACCCGCAGTGCAGGTCCCGCGCGTCGGGCGCCTCCAGGGGCCCCGCGCAGACGGTGCACCGCGCGGGCGTCCGGCACCGCTCGCAAGCCAGCCGGGGCACGTAGCCGCGCCGCGGCACCTGGACGAGCACGGGCCCGGTCTTCAGCCCCTCCCGTACGGTCTCCCACGCCAGGCTGGGCAGCCGGGCGGCCCGCGCGGCCCCGTCCCGGGCCAGCAGCTCGTCTCCGACGGTCCGGATCCGGG
This sequence comes from Streptomyces sp. NBC_00193, assembly GCF_026342735.1. GTDB lineage: Bacteria > Actinomycetota > Actinomycetes > Streptomycetales > Streptomycetaceae > Streptomyces > Streptomyces stoeckheimensis. The sequence goes on along the minus strand of NZ_JAPEMM010000001.1, from coordinate 5,457,711 downwards.
GCGCGCACGTGCGCACCGTGTCGCGGTCGGCGACCAGCGGCCGGGCCCAGCCGGACTCGACGAGCTGTGCGGCCTCCACCGTGCAGCTGGTGCTGCCCACCAGGAAGCCGCAGCCGTCGGTGACCGCGCGCAGTTCCAGCACCTCCCGCACGTGCGGGAAGGGGGCGCGGTCGTCGCTGTGGCTGGAGTCGCCGTCGTCCCAGACCGCGACGAGCCCGAGGTCCCGTACGGGAGCGAACATCGCGGCCCGGGTGCCGACCACGGCGCGCACCGAGCCCCGGCTGACGGCCAGCCACTCGCGGTAGCGCTTCTCCGGTCCCGACTCGGCGGTCAGCAGCGCGTGGCGCCCCTCGCCGAGCAGGGCGGTGAGCGCCGCGTCGACGCGGGCCGCGGTGCGCCCGTCGGGGACCACCGCGAGGGCGCCGCGCCCGGAGGCGAGGGTGGCGGCCATGGCGCGGGCCAGCTCGTCGGCCCAGCCGGGGCCGGGCAGGGCCGTCCACACGGCGCGCGGGGTCCCGCCGCCCGCCAGGGCCCGCAGGAAGCCGGGGCCGGCTCCGTACCGCTCCCAGCCCGCGGGCCGGGGCGCGGCCGGCGGGGGCAGCGGTTCGGGGGACGGCTTGGACTCGGCGCGGGCGCTGCGCGCGGGCAGGGCGAGCTGGAGCACGTCGGCGAGGCTGCCGGCGTACCGGTCGGCGACGGCGCGGGCGAGGGCGAGCATCCGGGGGCCGAGCACGACCTCGGGCGAGACGACCTGGGCGAGGGCCGCGAGGGCTCCGTTGTAGTCGGACTCGGCGCGGCGCTCGATGACGAAGCCGTCGATGAGCCCGCCGCCCTCGCGGCGGCCGCCGTGGACCCGGTGGGAGCCCGCGCCGAAGCGGACCCGGACGCGGACGCCGGGCTGGGCGGACTCGGAGAGCTCGGCGGGGACCGCGTAGTCGAAGAGCCGGTCGAGGTGGAGCACGCCCTTGTTCACGAGGACCCGGGCCACGGGCAGTTCCTCGGCGACGGAAGCCCCCCGCCAGGTCCGCGGCTTGGCCTTGGGCGCCTTGGCCTTCGCCTCGGCAACCATCTCCCGCATCAGCGCGAGCTGCTCCGGCGGACCGCCCGGCCCGCTCCGCTCCCCCGCGTCATTGGTGCTGCTCACACCCGCATTCTTACCAAACCCCACCGACAACGGCGGACGGGCCCGCACGCACGGACGGCCCCGGACCACGAGGGTCCGGGGCCGTCCGTCGAACGGTTGCTCCTGGGTCCTACAGACCGGCAGCGGTCCGCAGGGCGTCCACGCGGTCGGTGCGCTCCCAGGTGAAGTCCGGCAGCTCACGGCCGAAGTGGCCGTAGGCGGCGGTCTGGGCGTAGATCGGGCGGAGCAGGTCGAGGTCGCGGATGATCGCGGCCGGACGCAGGTCGAAGACCTGGGCGATGGCGTTCTCGATCTTCTCGACGTCGACCTTGTGCGTGCCGAAGGTCTCGACGAACAGACCGACGGGCTCGGCCTTGCCGATCGCGTACGCGACCTGGACCTCGCAGCGCGAGGCCAGACCGGCGGCGACCACGTTCTTGGCGACCCAGCGCATGGCGTACGCGGCGCTGCGGTCGACCTTGGACGGGTCCTTGCCCGAGAAGGCGCCGCCACCGTGACGGGCCATGCCGCCGTAGGTGTCGATGATGATCTTGCGGCCGGTCAGGCCGGCGTCGCCCATCGGGCCGCCGATCTCGAAGCGGCCGGTGGGGTTGACCAGGAGGCGGTAGCCCTCGGTGTCGAGCTTGATGCCGTCCTCGACCAGCTGGTTCAGGACGTGCTCGACGACGAACTCGCGGATGTCCGGGGCGAGCAGCGAGTCCAGGTCGATGTCCGCCGCGTGCTGCGAGGACACGACGACCGTGTCGAGGCGGACGGCCTTGTCGCCGTCGTACTCGATGGTGACCTGGGTCTTGCCGTCGGGACGCAGGTACGGGATGGTCCCGTTCTTGCGAACCTCGGACAGCCGCTTGGACAGGCGGTGCGCGATGTGGATCGGGAGCGGCATGAGCTCGGGGGTCTCGTCGCAGGCGTACCCGAACATCAGGCCCTGGTCGCCGGCACCCTGCTTGTCGAGCTCGTCCTCGTCGCCCTCGACCCGCTTCTCGTACGCGGTGTCGACGCCCTGCGCGATGTCCGGGGACTGTGCGCCGATGGACACCGACACGCCGCAGGAGGCGCCGTCGAAGCCCTTCTTCGAGGAGTCGTAGCCGATCTCGAGGATCTTGTCGCGGACGAGCTGCGCGATCGGCGCGTACGCCTTCGTCGTCACCTCTCCCGCGATGTGGACGAGACCGGTGGTGATGAGGGTCTCCACGGCGACGCGCGAGGTGGGGTCCTCGGTGAGGAGCGCGTCGAGGATGGTGTCGCTGATCTGGTCAGCGATCTTGTCGGGGTGACCCTCGGTCACAGACTCCGAGGTGAAGAGACGACGGGACACAACGCTCCCTGGGGTTGCAGCGGCTGCTGGCTGAAATATTGGTGGAACCTCATCGGAGGCTGCGCCCGATCACGTTCCGGCTGCAGTTTATCGGTCGCCACCGTTCGCCGGACCACCCGTCTCGCCCTATGGGAGCCGTGTGACCTGCGACACTCCATTCTTACCCAAGGATCAGCCTGCGGAAAGAGCCTCCGCTCAGGCGCGTCGCGCCGCGAGTCGCGGGGCGACCTGATCCCAAATGACGTCCGCGAGCGATTCCTTCGGACCGTAGGGGACGGCGAGCTCGCTTCCGTCGGAGGACAGGATGACCGCCTCGTTCTCCTCGGAACCGAAGGTCTTCGCCTCACCCACCTCATTGACGACGAGAAGGTCACATCCCTTGCGGAGGAGCTTGCTCCGCCCGTTGGCGAGTACGTCGTCGGTCTCGGCGGCGAAACCCACCACCACCTGGCCCTCCCGGGCCCGGTCGGCGGAAATCTCCGCGAGAATGTCCGGATTACGTACAAGGGTGACCGGTGCGGGCTCCTGCCCGTCCTTCTTCTTGATCTTTCCGCCCGCGTACTCGGCCGGCCGGAAGTCGGCCACGGCCGCGGCCATCACCACCGCGTCGGCGTCCGCGGCGGCCTTGAGCACGGCCTCGCGCAGCTGCAGGGCCGTCCCGACCCGTACGAGGTCCACCCCGGCGGGGTCGGCGAGCGCGGTGTTGGCGGAGACCAGGGTGACCCGGGCCCCGCGGGCGACCGCGGTACGGGCGAGGGCGTAGCCCTGCTTGCCGGAGGAGCGGTTGCCGAGGAAGCGGACCGGGTCCAGGGGCTCGCGCGTACCGCCCGCGCTGATCACCACGTGCCGGCCGACGAGGTCGGGCTCGGCCACCCCCCGGGCCAGGACCCTTGTGCACACCTCGAAGATCTCCTCGGGGTCGGGCAGCCGCCCCTTGCCGGTGTCCTTGCCGGTGAGCCGGCCGACCGCCGGCTCGATGACCACGGCGCCGCGGCGGCGCAGCGTGGCCACGTTCTCCTGCGTGGCCGGGTGCTCCCACATCTCGGTGTGCATCGCGGGTGCGAACACCACCGGGCAGCGTGCGGTGAGCAGGGTGTTGGTGAGCAGGTCGTCGGCCAGCCCGTGGGCGGCCTTGGCGAGCATGTCGGCGGTGGCCGGGGCGACGACCACGAGGTCGGCGGACTGCCCGATGCGCACGTGCGGCACCTCGTGGACGCTCTCCCAGACCTCGGTGGAGGCCGGGTTCCCCGAGAGGGCGGCCCAGGTGGCCTCCCCGACGAAGTTCAGCGACGCCGCCGTCGGCACCACGCGCACGTCGTGCCCGGACTCGGTCAGCCGGCGCAGCAGCTCGCACGCCTTGTAAGCGGCGATCCCGCCGCTGACTCCGAGCACGACCTTCGGCTTACCCACCACACACGCCCCTTCGGCTGATGACCGCTATGACACCCATGAAACCCATGACACACCACTGACACACCACAGGCCCGGCAGATGACCTGCCGGGCCTGTGGTGAAAGGAAAACTCGTGCCTTACTGAGCCGGGGCCTCGATGGCCTCGGAGGTCAGCAGACCCGCGTTGATCTCGCGCAGCGCGATCGAAAGCGGCTTCTCGTGGACGTGGGTGTCCACCAGCGGGCCGACGTACTCGAGCAGGCCCTCACCGAGCTGCGAGTAGTACGCGTTGATCTGACGCGCGCGCTTGGCCGCGTAGATCACGAGGCTGTACTTCGAGTCCGTGGCCTCGAGCAGCTCGTCGATCGGCGGGTTGATGATGCCCTCGGGCGCAGTAATGGAAGAGGACACGCTCTACCTTCCGAAGATGGGGTAAGACCTAGAAGTGTCGAATGTGGACCGTCCGGACCGGTTGAACACCGGTCAACGATCAGACGACATTCATCAAGGCTAGCAGCTCGCGCGCGACGTCCTCGACCGAGGTGTTGACCAGGGTGGTGTCGAACTCGGATTCGGCAGCCAGTTCGATCTTGGCGGCGCCGAGCCTGCGCTCGACTACCTCCGCCGTTTCGGTGCCCCGGCCGGTGAGCCGGCGGACCAGTTCGTCCCAGCTCGGAGGAGCCAGGAAGACCAGCTGGGCCTCGGACATGGACTCGCGTACGAGCCGTGCGCCCTGGAGATCGATCTCCAGCAGGACCGGCTCGCCGTTCTCCAGGCGTTCCAGCACTGCGCCGCGCGGTGTGCCGTAGCGGTTGCCCGCGAACTCGGCCCACTCCAGCAGCTCGCCATTGGCGATCAGCTTGTCGAACTCGTCGTCGTTGACGAAGAAGTAGTGGACTCCGTGTCGCTCACCGGGCCGCGGCTTGCGGGTGGTGGCCGACACCGAGAGCCAGACCTCGGGGTGAACCTTGCGCATATGCGCGACGACCGTGCTCTTGCCGACCCCCGAAGGGCCGGAGAGCACGGTCAGCCGCGGACGAACCTCTGCTGCCATAGAGCGATTATCCAGCTTCTCGGGACTGCCTGAGAACGCCGGGAGAACTTCGGACGACGCCTTAGGCGGCGTTACCGCCGAACTCGCGCTCCAGAGAGGCGATCTGGTTGGAACCGAGACCTCGGACACGCCGGGACTCGGAGATGCCGAGGCGCTCCATGAGCTGCTTGGCGCGCACCTTGCCGACGCCGGGCAGGGACTCCAGAAGAGCGGAAACCTTCATCTTGCCGATGACGTCGTTCTCCTGACCCATCTTGATGACGTCATGGAGGGAGGCGCCGGAGTGCTTGAGTCGATTCTTCACCTCGGCCCGCTCCCGGCGAGCCGCGGCGGCCTTTTCGAGCGCTGCTGCGCGCTGTTCAGGGGTAAGGGGCGGAAGAGCCACGCCTACGTCACCTCGGATGTCGAACTGTCGGATACGGACCAGTGGAATGCCGGAAGGCATCACACCAGGCGAGCGCCCGAACAGCGGTGGTGCTCGATCGCTGCTCGTTCACTCTGCTCGGAGACTAGCGGCCATGGCCGCTCCAGTCAGCGAGAACGGACGAAAAGTCCTGGTCAGCCTCCACTGAACCGTACATCACAGACAAACCACCCCGGATTTGTCCGGTGAAGGACGTTCGAATTTCGTCAAAGAGTGCGATGAGCCAGCCCGACGGCGTCCTCGAACGCCCCGATCCCGCGTACGGCGAGTGCCGCGCGCAGGTCGTCGCGGATCCTCAGGGGCGCGGACGGATCGTTGAACAGGGCGGTCCCGACCGCCACGCCCGAAGCTCCGGCGAGGACGAATTCGAGCGCGTCCCGGCCGGAGGCGATCCCGCCCATCCCGAGGATGGGGACCCGCCGCACGGCGCCGGTCAGCATGGCCCCGTACACCTGGAAGACGCAGCGGACGGCGACGGGCCGGATCGCCGGGCCGGAGAGGCCTCCGGTGACCCCGGCGAGGGCCGGGCGCATGGTGTCGGTGTCGATGGCCATCCCGAGGACGGTGTTGATCATCGAGAGGCCGTCGGCGCCCGCGTCCGTGCACGCGGCCGCGATGTCGGTGATCCGCGTCACGTCGGGGGTCAGCTTGGCGTAGACGGGCAGTGCGGGGTCGGCCGCCGCCTTGACCGCCTTGACCACCTCGAAGGAGGCGTCGGCGTCGCAGGCGAAGACGAGACCGCGGTTCGCGACGTTGGGGCAGGAGATGTTGGCCTCGATGCCGACCACCCCGGGCTGCCCGGTCAGCCGGGCCGCCGCCTCGGCGAACTCCTCCGTCCGCTCCCCCGCGACCGATACGAGCACCCGCGCCCCGCGCTCGGCCAGCCAGGGCAGCTCGTGCTCGACGAAGTGGTCGATCCCGGAGCCCTGGAGCCCGATGGAGTTCAGCATCCCGCTGGGGGTCTCGGCCATCCGCGGAGTGGCCCTGCCGGAGCGGACGTAGGGCATCACGGTCTTGGTGGTGATGGTGCCGAGCTCGTGCAGGGGCGTGAACCGGTGCAGCTCGCGGCCGTATCCGGCGCAGCCGGAGGCGGTGGAGACGGGATTGGGGAGGGTGACGCGGGCACCGAGGGGCGCCGACATGTCGACGTCTACGGGGGCTACGGGGGCTACGGGATTCAGAGGGCTCAGAGGACTCACCGGTGGCTCGCCTTCGGGGTCATCGCGGCCGCGCCTTCGAGGTCCGCGGGCAGGGTTCCGGCGTCGTCCCAGCGGACGCTGGTGCCGTCGAAAACGGGGCCGGATGTGCAGGAGCGAAGGAAACGGGTGACGCCGTCGGGGCCGGTGACGGGCAGGACGCAGCTCATGCAGATCCCGATCCCGCAGGCCATGGCCTCCTCGACCGCGGTGTGGCTGGCGGCTCCGGCGGCGGTGGCGATCTCCGTGACGGCCTTGAGCATGCCCATCGGACCGCAGGAGTGGACCTCGGTGGCGCCGGTCACCGTGATGGCCTCGGGGAGCACGTCGGTCACCCGGCCCCGCCGTCCGGCGGAACCGTCGTCGGTCACCACGTACACGTGCTCGGCGAGGGCGTGGGCCCGCTCGACTCCGAACAGCCGGTCCTCGGTGGCCGCACCGAGCACGAAGGCGACCCGGCCGCCGCGCCCGAGGATCTCCTCGGCGAGGGCGAACATCGGCGCACTGCCGTAGCCGCCGGCGACGAGGACCGCCCCGACCGGGCCGTCGGGGAGCGGGAAGGGGGTGCCGAGGGGGGCGATGAGGTCCACGGTGTCGCCAGGGCGGTGCGCGGCCAGCGCCCTGGTTCCGCGGCCGGCCTCGGCGAAGACGAACTCGACGGTGCCGGTGCCGGGGTCGGCGCGGTGGATGGAGAACGCGCGGCGGAGCAGTGTGCTCGTGTCCCGGCCGCCGATGGCGAGGGCGCCGAAATGTCCGGGGCGCACCCCGGTGACGCCGGGGGCGTCGAGGACGAGGTGGTGGTAGGCCCCGACGGGCGTGATCCGCCGGATGGTGGCGACGGTCTGTACTGGGGGCACGCGGGGCGCTCCGTCCGGGGGTAGGGGGCGTAACCCCCCACCCCATGATCGCCCGGTGCCCACCCGCACCACACCGGTCCGAAGCCCCCACCTTCCGGGCCCTACGCCCTGCGGGGCGAAGTCCCCTACCCGCCCTTCCACCGTTCCCCGGGCTCCGCCCGGACCCGTCCCTACGTGCGGCGCCGTACCCGGGGGCCAGCCCCCGGACCCCCGCTCCTCAAACGCCGGAGGGGCTGAAAGATCCAGCCTCGCCGGCGTTTGAGGCGCGGGGTCTGGGGCGGAGCCCCAGGGGGTCCGGGGCGGAGCCCCGGGGAACGGGCGAAGGGCGGGTAGGGGACGGCCCCGCAGGGCACCGTTGCGGCGGCTACGCCGCGACCGCGGTGCGGATCTCCTCCGCGAAGGTGTGCGCCGAGGCGCGAAGCGCGGCCGCATCGGGGCCGTGCTTCAGAACGCCCCGCGACACGTTCGGGACGACATTGCGGACGGCCGCGCCGAACACCGCCGGCAGATCCGCCGCGGTAGCGCCCTGCGCACCGATGCCAGGGGCCAGCAGCGGCCCGTTGATGTCCAGGTCGAAGGAGGACAGGTCCCCGAGCGTCGCCCCGACCACGGCTCCGAAGGAGCCCATCGGGGAGGCCCCCGCGTTCTCCGCCGCCAGGTGCGCCAGCATCGTCGCGCCGATCGAGCGGCCGTCCGACCGCACCGCCCGCTGGACCTCCGCACCCTCCGGGTTGGAGGTCAGCGCCAGGACGAACAGCCCGGCCCCCGACTCCCGCGCCAGATCGACGGCCGGCTTCAGGGAGCCGTAGCCGAGGTACGGGGAGACCGTCAGCGCGTCGGAGAACAGCGGGGAGGAGGGCGAGAGGAAGGTCTCCGCGTACGCGGCCATCGTCGAGCCGATGTCACCCCGCTTCGCGTCCATGACGACCAGCGCGCCCGCCGCACGGGCGTCGGCCACCGTCTGCTCCAGTACCGCGATCCCGCGGGAGCCGAACCGCTCGAAGAACGCCGCCTGCGGCTTGAAGACCGCGACCGAGTCGGCGAGCGCTTCGACCACCGTGCGGGAGAACTTCTCCAGGCCCGCGATGTCGTCGTTCAGGCCCCAGGAGGCCAGCAGGGCGGCGTGCGGATCGATGCCCACGCAGAGCGGCCCGCGGGTGTCCATCGCCTCGCGCAGGCGGGTACCGAAGGGGGTCACGGAGGTCACAGGGCGGCCTTTCGGGTTTCCGCGCCCACCGCTTCGGCGAGCGTCGCGTACGGGCTGGCGGCCAGGCGCGCGGCCAGGCCCTTGTGGATGGCGCGGGCGTAGCAGGGGCCCTCGTAGATGAAGGCGCTGTAGCCCTGGACCAGGCTCGCGCCGGCCAGGATCCGCTGCCAGGCGTCCTCGGCGTTCTCGATGCCGCCGACGCCCACCAGGACCAGCCGGTCGCCCACGCGGGCGTACAGCCGCCGCAGGACCTCCAGCGAGCGCTCCTTGACGGGGGCCCCGGACAGGCCGCCGGTCTCCTTGACCAGCGAGGCGTCGGACTTCAGGCCGAGGCCCTCGCGGGCGATCGTCGTGTTCGTCGCGATGATGCCGTCCAGGCCCAGTTCCAGCGCCAGGTCGGCGACGGCGTCCACGTCCTCGTCGGCGAGGTCCGGCGCGATCTTGACGAGCAGCGGGACCCTCCGGTCGGTCACGACGCGGTCCGCCGCCTCGCGCACGGCGCTCAGCAGCGGGCGCAGCGACTCGGTGGCCTGGAGGTTGCGCAGGCCCGGGGTGTTCGGGGAGGAGACGTTGACGACGAGGTAGTCCGCGTGCCGGGCGAGGCGCTCGGTGGAGGCGACGTAGTCGGCGACGGCCTCCTCCTCGGGGACGACCTTGGTCTTGCCGATGTTGACGCCGACGACGGTCTTGAAGACCGGCACGCGGGCCGCCAGGCGCTCGGCGACGGCCGCCGAGCCCTCGTTGTTGAAGCCCATGCGGTTGATCAGCGCGCGGTCCGGGACCAGCCGGAACAGCCGCTTCTTCGGGTTGCCGGGCTGGGCCTCGGCGGTGACGGTGCCGATCTCGATGTGGTCGAAGCCGAGCATCGACATCCCGTCGATGGCGACGGCGTTCTTGTCGAAGCCGGCCGCGAGCCCGAAGGGGCCGTGCATCCGCAGGCCGAGGGCCTCGGTGCGCAGGGACGCGTACCGGGGGGCCAGGTAGGCGGCGACGAAGGTGCGCAGGACCGGGGTGCGGGCCGCGAGGCGGATCCAGCGGAAGGCCATGTAGTGGGCCTGCTCCGGGTCCATGCGCTTGAAGACCAGGTCGAAGAAGAGTTTGTACATCGTGCAGGGGTTCCCTTGTGCGCTCATGAAGCTCATGAAGAGGGGGACGACCGTCGCGCGATCGCGCTGGACGGTGTCCCCCTCCCCTCTACGGGCCGTACGGGCTGTCAGATCCTGGCGGGGACCTAGTCGCGGGCCGCCGTCAGCCGCTCCGCGTGCTCCTGGAGCGAGCGGACGCCCACGTCGCCGCGGTTGAGCGCGTCGATGCCCTGGACGGCCGCGGCGAGCGCCTGGACCGTGGTGAGGCACGGGACTCCGCGGGCCACGGCGGCCGTACGGATCTCGTAGCCGTCGAGGCGGCCACCGGTGCCGTACGGGGTGTTGACGATCAGGTCGACCTGGCCGTCGTGGATGAGCTGGACGATGGTCTTCTCACCGTCCGGGCCCTCGCCCTCGCTGAGCTTGCGCACGACGGTGGCGTTGATGCCGTTGCGGCGCAGGACCTCGGCGGTGCCGGAGGTGGCCATCAGCTCGAAGCCGTGGGCGACGAGCTCGCGCGCCGGGAAGATCATCGTGCGCTTGTCGCGGTTGGCGACGGAGATGAAGCAGCGGCCCTTGGTGGGCAGCGGGCCGTAAGCCCCGGCCTGCGACTTGGCGTACGCCGTGCCGAAGACGGAGTCGATGCCCATGACCTCGCCGGTGGAGCGCATCTCCGGGCCGAGGACGGTGTCGACGCCGCGGCCGTGGATGTCGCGGAAGCGCGACCACGGCATGACGGCCTCCTTGACGGAGATCGGCGCGTCGAGCGGCAGGGTGCCGCCGTCGCCGGTCTTCGGGAGCATGCCCTCTTCGCGGAGCTCGGCGATGGTGGTGCCGAGCGAGATGCGCGCGGCGGCCTTCGCGAGCGGGACCGCGGTCGCCTTCGAGGTGAAGGGGACGGTCCGGGAGGCGCGCGGGTTGGCCTCCAGGACGTAGAGGATGTCACCCGCCATCGCGAACTGGATGTTGATCAGGCCGCGGACGCCGACGCCCTTGGCGATGGCCTCGGTGGAGGCGCGCAGCCGCTTGATGTCGTAGCCGCCGAGGGTGATCGGGGGCAGGGCGCAGGCCGAGTCGCCGGAGTGGATGCCGGCTTCCTCGATGTGCTCCATGACGCCGCCGAGGTAGAGCTCGGTGCCGTCGTAGAGGGCGTCGACGTCGATCTCGATCGCGTCGTCGAGGAACCGGTCGACCAGCACGGGGCGGGTCGGCGAGATCTCGGTGGACTCGGCGATGTACGAGGACAGCCGGTCCTCGTCGTAGACGATCTCCATGCCGCGGCCGCCGAGCACGTACGAGGGGCGTACGAGGACGGGGTAGCCGATCTCGTCGGCGATGGCCTTGGCGCCGGCGAAGGTGGTGGCGGTGCCGTGCTTGGGGGCGGGCAGGCCGGCCTCGGCGAGGACCTGGCCGAAGGCGCCGCGGTCCTCGGCGGCGTGGATGGCCTCCGGCGGGGTGCCGACGACCGGGACGCCGTTGTCCTTGAGCGCCTGGGCGAGACCCAGCGGGGTCTGGCCGCCGAGCTGGACGATGACACCGGCGATGGGGCCGGCCAGCGACTCGGCGTGGACGATCTCCAGCACGTCTTCGAGCGTGAGCGGCTCGAAGTACAGGCGGTCGGAGGTGTCGTAGTCGGTGGAGACGGTCTCCGGGTTGCAGTTGACCATCACGGTCTCGTAGCCGGCGTCGCTGAGGGCGAAGGAGGCGTGGACGCAGGAGTAGTCGAACTCGATGCCCTGGCCGATGCGGTTCGGACCGGAGCCCAGGATGATGACCGCGGGCTTCTCGCGCGGGGCGACCTCGGACTCCTCGTCGTACGAGGAGTAGAAGTACGGGGTCTTCGCGGCGAACTCGGCGGCGCAGGTGTCGACCGTCTTGTAGACCGGGCGGACGCCCAGGGCGTGGCGGACCTCGCGGACGACGTCCTCGCGCAGGCCGCGGATCTCGGCGATCTGCGCGTCGGAGAAGCCGTGGCGCTTGGCCTCGGCGAGCAGCTCGGGGTGGAGCTTGTCGGCGGCGGCCAGGTCGTCCGCGATCTCCTTGATGAGGAAGAGCTGGTCGACGAACCAGGGGTCGATCTTCGTGTACTCGAAGACCTCTTCCTGGGTGGCGCCGGCGCGGATGGCCTGCATGACGGTGTTGATGCGGCCGTCGGTCGGGCGGACCGCGGTGGCGAGGAGCTCTTCCTTGTCGCCGGTGGGGCCGACGAAGGTGAACTGCGAGCCCTTCTTCTCCAGCGAGCGCAGGGCCTTCTGCAGGGCCTCGGTGAAGTTGCGGCCGATGGCCATGGCCTCGCCCACCGACTTCATGGTGGTGGTGAGGGTGGCGTCGGCCAGCGGGAACTTCTCGAAGGCGAAGCGCGGGGCCTTGACGACGACGTAGTCGAGGGACGGCTCGAAGGAGGCCGGCGTCTTCTCGGTGATGTCGTTGGGGACCTCGTCGAGCGTGTAGCCGATGGCCAGCTTGGCGGCGATCTTGGCGATCGGGAAGCCGGTGGCCTTCGACGCGAGCGCCGAGGAGCGCGAGACGCGCGGGTTCATCTCGATGACGATGACGCGGCCATCGGCCGGGTCGATCGCGAACTGGATGTTGCAGCCGCCGGTGTCGACGCCGACCTCGCGGATGATCGCGATGCCGATGTCGCGCAGCCGCTGGTACTCGCGGTCCGTGAGCGTCATCGCCGGGGCGACGGTGATGGAGTCGCCGGTGTGGACGCCCATCGGGTCGAAGTTCTCGATGGAGCAGACGACGACGACGTTGTCCTTGGTGTCGCGCATCAGCTCCAGCTCGTACTCCTTCCAGCCGAGGATGGACTCCTCCAGGAGCACCTCGGTGGTCGGGGAGAGCATGAGGCCCTGGCCGGCGATGCGGCGCAGCTCTTCCTCGTCGTGGGCGAAGCCGGAGCCGGCGCCGCCCATGGTGAAGGAGGGGCGCACGACGACGGGGTAGCCGCCGAGGGTGTCGACGCCCTGGATGATGTCGTCCATCGTGTGGCAGATGACCGAGCGGGCGGACTCGCCGTAGCCGATCTTGGCGCGGACGGCTTCGACGACGCCCTTGAAGAGGTCGCGGTCCTCGCCCTTGTTGATCGCCTCGACGTTGGCGCCGATGAGCTCGACGCCGTACTTCTCCAGCACACCCTGCTCGTGCATGGAGATGGCGGTGTTCAGCGCGGTCTGGCCGCCGAGCGTCGGGAGCAGCGCGTCGGGGCGCTCCTTCGCGATGATCTTCTCGACGAACTCGGGGGTGATCGGCTCGACGTACGTGGCGTCGGCGATCTCGGGGTCGGTCATGATCGTGGCGGGGTTCGAGTTCACCAGGATCACCCGCAGGCCCTCGGCCTTGAGGATGCGGCAGGCCTGGGTCCCGGAGTAGTCGAACTCGGCGGCCTGGCCGATGACGATCGGGCCGGAGCCGATGACCAGGACGGACTGGATATCGGTGCGCTTAGGCACGATCGGCCTCCATCAGGGCGGTTTCCATCAAAGACGTGAAACGGTCGAAGAGGTACGCGGCGTCGTGCGGGCCGGCGGCAGCCTCGGGGTGGTACTGGACGGAGAAGGCCGGCTGGTCGAGCAGCTGGAGGCCTTCCACGACGTTGTCGTTCAGGCAGACGTGGGAGACCTCGGCGCGGCCGTAGGGGGTCTCCGACACCTTGTCGAGGGGCGCGTCCACGGCGAAGCCGTGGTTGTGCGCGGTGATCTCGACCTTGCCGGTGGTGCGGTCCTGCACCGGCTGGTTGATGCCGCGGTGGCCGTACTTCAGCTTGTAGGTGCCGAAGCCGAGCGCGCGGCCCAGGATCTGGTTGCCGAAGCAGATGCCGAAGAGCGGGGTCTTGCGGGCGAGGACGCCCTGCATGACGGAGACCGCGTGGTCGGCGGTGGCCGGGTCGCCCGGGCCGTTGGAGAAGAACACGCCGTCGGGGTTGACCGCGTACACGTCCTCCACGGTGGCGGTGGCGGGGAGCACGTGCACCTCGATGCCGCGCTCGGCCATCCGGTGCGGGGTCATGCCCTTGATGCCGAGGTCCACGGCGGCGACGGTGTACTTCTTCTCGCCGATCGCGGGGACGACGTACGTCTCCTTGGTGGCGACCTCGGCGGAGAGGTCGGCGCCCTTCATCTGCGGGGCGGCCTGGACCTTGGCCAGCAGCGCCTCGTCGCGGACGCCCTCCCAGGCCTCGCCCGAGAAGATGCCGACGCGCATGGCGCCGCGCTCGCGCAGGTGGCGGGTCAGGGCCCGGGTGTCGATGCCGGAGATCCCGACGACGCCCTGGTTGACGAGCTCCTCGTCCAGCGAGCGCACGGAGCGCCAGTTGGAGGGGACGCGGGCGGGGTCGCGTACGACGTACCCGGCGACCCAGATGCGGGAGGACTCGGGGTCCTCGTCGTTGACGCCGGTGTTGCCCACGTGCGGGGCGGTCATCACGACGACCTGCCGGTGGTACGACGGGTCGGTGAGGGTCTCCTGGTAGCCGGTCATTCCGGTGGAGAACACGGCCTCGCCGAAGGTCTCCCCCACAGCGCCGTAGGCGCGGCCGCGGAAGATCCGACCGTCCTCCAGGACGAGTACGGCGGGAGCTTTGGCTGCTCCCCTGGTGGAGGTCGTCATCGTTCGGCGCCTTCCGTCGTGGTGATTGAGTGGTTCATGTCGTTGATCGCTTCGACCCAGGCGGCGTGTTCCGCCGCACGGTCGGAGCGGAATCCGGAGTCGATCAGCCTGTCGCCGTGCGCCCATGTGACGACGAGGAGACCGCCCTCGGTGAGTACCTTGCCCGCAATTCCCTTGTCGAGGCGGGCACCGCGCAGTTGCGCGGCCGGTACGAAGAAGTCGGTGGCACCCGGACGGACCACGTCGAGGCCCGCATCGGTGAGCGCGAGCTCGACCCGGCTGCGGACGCCCAGTCCGTGGGCGACGATCCGGTCGAGCCACTGCCCGGCGGTGGTGGACCCGTGGTACCGGCCGGTCAGGGCCAGCCGGTGCTCGGGGAGACCGCCGGGGGCGGCGGGCAGCTCCGGCAGATCGCTCTGCAGGGTGCCGCGCCATTTCCAGCCCTGCCGCATCAGCCAGTACACGAAGGCGATGAAGACGAGCAGACCGATGACCCACGCGATGCGGGCACCCCAGTCCGTCACCTCCGCCGACTGTCGTGTCGCATCGGCGGCCAGTTGGATTACTGCAGGTGTCACGCCAGCGTCCCGTCCACGACCGTTGCCCGGCCCCGCAGGAAGGTGTGAGTGACGCGACCCGGCAGCTCACGGCCCTCGTAAGGCGTGTTGCGGCTGCGGGAGGCGAAGTGTGCGGGGTCCACGACACCACGGTACGAGGTATCGACCAAGGTCAGGTTCGCGGGTTCACCTGCCGAGACGGGGCGTCCGTGGTTCGGGAGGCTGCCGATGCGCGCCGGGGCGAAGGACATGCGCTCGGCCACGCCCGCCCAGTCGAGCAGTCCGGTCTCCACCATCGTCTGCTGGACGACGGAGAGCGCGGTCTCCAGGCCCACCATGCCCATGGCGGCGGCGGCCCACTCGCAGTCCTTGTCCTCGTGCGGGTGCGGGGCGTGGTCGGTGGCGACGATGTCGATCGTGCCGTCGGCCAGCGCCTCGCGCAGGGCCATGACGTCGGCCTCGGTGCGCAGCGGCGGGTTGACCTTGTAGACCGGGTTGTACGAGCGCACGAGCTCGTCGGTGAGGAGCAGGTGGTGCGGGGTGACCTCGGCGGTGACGTCGATGCCGCGGGACTTGGCCCAGCGGATGATCTCGACGGAGCCGGCGGTGGAGAGGTGGCAGATGTGGACGCGGGAGCCGACGTGCTCGGCGAGCAGGACGTCGCGGGCGATCACCGATTCCTCGGCGACGGCCGGCCAGCCGCCGAGGCCGAGCTCGGCGGAGACGATGCCCTCGTTCATCTGGGCGCCCTCGGTGAGGCGGGGCTCCTGGGCGTGCTGGGCGACGACGCCGCCGAAGGCCTTCACGTACTCCAGGGCGCGGCGCATGATCACGGCGTCGTCCACGCACTTGCCGTCGTCGGAGAAGACGGTGACGCGGGCGGCGGACTCGTGCATGGCGCCCAGCTCGGAGAGCTGCTTGCCTTCCAGGCCGACGGTGACGGCGCCGATGGGCTGGACGTCGCAGTAGCCGGACTCCTTGCCCAGGCGCCACACCTGCTCGACGACGCCGGCGGTGTCGGCGACGGGGAAGGTGTTGGCCATGGCGAAGACGGCGGTGTAGCCGCCGGAGGCGGCGGCGCGGGTGCCGGTGAGGACGGTTTCGGAGTCCTCGCGGCCGGGCTCGCGCAGGTGGGTGTGGAGGTCGACGAGGCCGGGCAGGAGGACCTGGCCAGCGGCTTCGATGACGGTCGCGTCGCCGGCGTCGAGGTCCGTGCCCACGGCGGCGATGGTCTCGCCGTCGATCAGGACGTCCTGGACGTCGCCACCGAGTACCTTCGCGCCACGAATAAGGATCTTGCTCATGGTTACTTGCTCTCCTCGGTGCGGGGCGTGCTGGCGGTGGTGACGGCGGGCTCGGAGCCTCCGAGCAGCAGGTACAGGACGGCCATGCGGATCGAGACGCCGTTGGTGACCTGCTCGATGACCGTGCAGCGGTCGGAGTCGGCGACCTCGGCGGTGATCTCCATGCCGCGGACCATCGGGCCGGGGTGCATCACGATGGCGTGCTCGGGCATCCGCGCCATGCGGGCGCCGTCCAGGCCGTAGCGGCGGGAGTACTCGCGCTCGGTCGGGAAGAAGGCGGCGTTCATCCGCTCGCGCTGCACCCGCAGCATCATCACGGCGTCGGACTTCGGCAGCACCTCGTCCAGGCTGTACGAGATCTCGCACGGCCAGGCCTCGACGCCGACGGGCACCAGGGTGGGCGGGGCCACCAGGGTGACCTGGGCGCCGAGGGTGTGCAGCAGGTGGACGTTGGAGCGGGCGACCCGGCTGTGCAGCACGTCGCCGACGATGGTGATCCGGCGGCCGTTGAGGTCCTTGCCGAGCCCGGCGTCCTTGCCGACCAGGCGGCGGCGCATGGTGAAGGCGTCGAGCAGGGCCTGGGTGGGGTGCTCGTGGGTGCCGTCGCCGGCGTTGATCACCGGGGCGTCGATCCAGCCGGAGGTGGCGAGCCGGTAGGGGGCACCGGAGGCGTGGTGGCGGATGACGACCGCGTCGACGCCCATGGCCTCCAGGGTCTGGGCGGTGTCCTTCAGGGACTCGCCCTTGGAGACGCTGGAACCCTTGGCCGCGAAGTTGATGACGTCGGCGGAGAGGCGCTTCTCGGCGGCCTCGAAGGAGATCCGGGTCCGGGTCGAGTCCTCGAAGAAGAGGTTGCAGATCGTGCGGCCGCGCAGGGTGGGCAGCTTCTTGATCGGCCGGTCCGCGACACGGGCCATCTCCTCGGCGGTGTCGAGGATCAGGACGGCGTCGTCGCGCGTGAGATCGGCGGCCGAGATGAGGTGGCGCTTCATCCGGGTGCTCCGTAAGTCGGTGAGGTCAAGGCCGTGGTGAGGTCAAAGCCGTGGTGAGGCCGTGGGGAGGTCAGACGGGCTGGCTGGGGGTGCGGGCAGGGCAGGCTGCGGCGCGGACCCGAGGGGCCCGGCCGTCGGCGAGGGGCTACTGCCCGGCTGCCCGGGCGGTCCGCTGGCCGAGCAGCACGGCGTCACGGCCGTCCTCCTCCTGGACCTGGACCTGGACGTTCTCCCGCAGCGACGTGGGGAGGTTCTTGCCGACGTAGTCGGCGCGGATCGGCAGTTCGCGGTGGCCGCGGTCGACGAGGACCGCGAGCTGCACCGCGCGGGGGCGGCCGAGGTCGCCGAGGGCGTCGAGGGCGGCGCGGATGGTGCGGCCGGAGAAGAGAACGTCGTCGACGAGGACGACCAGGCGGCCGTCGATGTCGTCGCCGGGAATCTCGGTGCGGCCGATCGCCCGGGCCGGCTTCATCCGCAGGTCGTCGCGGTACATGGTGATGTCGAGGGAGCCGACCGGGATCTTCACACCGGTGATCTCTTCGAGCTTGGCGGCCAGCCGGCGGGCGAGGAACACGCCGCGGGTGGGAATGCCGAGGAGCACCACGTCGTCGGCGCCCTTGGCGCGTTCGACGATTTCGTGGGCGATGCGGGTCAGAACACGGGCGATGTCCTGCGCTTCGAGAACGGGGCGCATGACTTCGGCATCGATGCCACTGTCCTGAGACTGAGACTGCTGAGTGTCCATGAAAAGGACCTCCTTCTCCGCCTCACGGGACGGACCTTAAAGGACGTCGGATGTACGTGTTCCACGGTACCAGGGGGATTCCCGCGACCGGGCATCGGGGCAGACCAGGACCCCTCTTACGTGGGCGTCGCAGACCATTCGGCTTGACGCATCCAAGTAACGCTGCGTAACCTCACAGTGAGTTACCAGCCGCGCGGCGGAGCCGCACGTGGTCATGTCGTCACAGCGTCCGGGAGCGTTATGTCCAGCGAATACGCCAAACAGCTCGGGGCCAAGCTCCGCGCCATCCGCACCCAGCAGGGCCTTTCCCTCCACGGTGTCGAGGAGAAGTCCCAGGGCCGATGGAAGGCCGTGGTGGTCGGTTCTTACGAGCGCGGAGACCGCGCCGTGACCGTCCAGCGTCTCGCCGAGCTGGCGGACTTCTACGGGGTTCCCGTGCAGGAGCTGCTGCCTGGCACGACCCCCGGCGGAGCGGCCGAGCCGCCGCCGAAGCTGCGCCTGGACCTGGAGCGTCTCGCCCACGTTCCCGCCGAGAAGGCCGGCCCGCTGCAGCGTTACGCGGCGACCATCCAGAGCCAGCGCGGCGACTACAACGGCAAGGTGCTCTCGATCCGCCAGGACGACCTGCGCACCCTCGCCGTCATCTACGACCAGTCGCCCTCGGTCCTGACCGAGCAGCTCATCAGCTGGGGCGTACTGGACGCGGACGCGCGTCGCGCGGTGGCGCACGAGGACATCTAGTCCCCCGAGCCCCAGCAGAAACGTTTACCGGTGGGTGCCGGGAGCCGACAGGCTCCCGGCACCCACCGGCTTTTTCATGCCCGCACGGGGGCGCCCGGCGCCCTCGGGGGCGTACGACGGAGGGCCCGCAGCGCGCGTGCGCTGCGGGCCCTCCGTTCTCGCCGTACCGGCGCCTGTCAGCTCTCGCTGCGGCGCAGCTTCGGCTTGAGGTCCTTGAATCGGCCGAGCAGTCCGTTCACGAACGAGGGGGACTCGTCCGTGGAGAACTCCTTGGCCAGCTGGACGGCCTCGTCGATGGCCACGGCGTCCGGGGTTCCGTCGACCCAGATCAGCTCGTAGGCACCGAGACGCACGATGTTCCGGTCCACGACCGGCATGCGGTCGAGGTCCCAGTCCACGGCGTAGGTGGCGATCAGATCGTCGATGCGGTCCACCTTGTCGGCGTACCCCTCGACGAGTTCCATGGTGAACTCGTTCACCGCGGGCTGGCGGTCGGTGTCCGACCGCGAGTGGCGGACCCAGTCCGCGAGGACCTCGCGCACGGAGACCCCGCGCTGGTCGGCCTCGAACAGGATCTGGAAAGCGCGCTTGCGCGCGTTGCTCCGGGCAGCCACGGTTAGCTGTTCACCCGGCCGAGGTAGTCGCTGGTGCGGGTGTCGACCTTGATCTTCTCACCGGTGTTGATGAAGAGCGGGACCTGGATCTCGTGGCCCGTCTCCAGCGTCGCCGGCTTGGTGCCACCGGTGGAACGGTCGCCCTGGACGCCCGGGTCGGTGTGCTCGATGGTCAGCTCGACGGCGGCCGGGAGCTCGACGTAGAGCACCTCGCCCTCGTGGCGGGCCACGGAGGCGGTGAAGCCCTCGATCAGGAAGTTGGCGGCGTCACCGACGGCCTTCTTGTCGACCATCAGCTGGTCGAAGTCCTCCATGTCCATGAAGACGAAGTACTCGCCGTCCATGTAGGAGAACTGCATGTCGCGGCGGTCGATGGTGGCCGTCTCGACCTTGGTGCCGGCGTTGAACGTCTTGTCGACGACCTTGCCGGACATGACGCTCTTCAGCTTGGTGCGCACGAAGGCCGGGCCCTTGCCGGGCTTGACGTGCTGGAACTCGACGACGGACCAGAGCTGGCCACCTTCGAGCTTGAGCACCATGCCGTTCTTGAGGTCGTTCGTGGAAGCCACGGTTTGGGAATCTCCTGCACTGGAAGACCACGGGTGCGCGCACAGCCCGTCGACGCGGGCTAGAGCGCGAGCAGCTCCTTGGTCGTAATGGTGAGTAGCTCGGGACCGCCGTCCGCCTCGGGGCGTACGACGAGCGTGTCATCGATCCGGACACCGCCCCGACCGGGGAGGTGAACCCCCGGTTCGACGGTGACCGGCACGCAAGCGTCCAGTTTACCCATGGCCGTAGGTGCAAGCTGCGGGTCCTCGTCGATTTCGAGACCGACTCCGTGTCCGGTCCACGCCGCGAGGGCCTCGCCGTGACCTGCGGAGTCGAGGACGGAGCGGGCCGCGTGATCCACGTCGCGGTACGCGGCCCCGGGCAGCAGGGCCTCCCGGCCCGCCCGCTGAGCGGCGAAGACCAGGTCGTACAGCTCGATCTGCCAGTCGGCGGGGGTCGTGCCGATCACGAAGGTGCGGCCGATCTCGCAGCGGTAGCCCCGGTAGTTCGCGCCGAGGCAGACGGAGAGGAAATCACCCTCCTCGACCCGCCTGTCCGAGGGCCGGTGCCGGGAGCGGCCGGAGTGCGGGCCGGTGCCGACGGAGGTCGGGAAGGCGGGGCCGTCCGCCCCGTGGTCCACGAGCCGGCGTTCCAGCTCCAGGGCGAGGTGCCGTTCGGTGCGGCCCACGAGGATCGATTCGAGCAGTTCCCCGAGAGCCTGGTCGGCGATCTCGGCGGCGATCCGCAGACAGGCGATCTCCTCCTCGTCCTTGACGAGGCGCTGCTGTTCCACGGCGGTGCCCAGATCGGCGAGGCGCAGCCGGGGTGCCACCGAGCCGATGGCCCGGTGCCGGCCGACGGTGAGGTGGTGTTCCTCGACGGCGAGGGAATCGGCGCGGGCGGCGGAGGCCGCGTCGGCCGCCGCGACGGCGGGATCCGCTCCCGGACCGGCCAGCACGGAGAGCCTCAGGTTCTCGTCGAGCCGTCCCTCGTCGGCCTCCCCGGAGGGCTGCCCGGCGCAGAACAGCATGTCCTCGCCGCTCGGACCGACCAGCAGGACCGCGCCCAGCGGCGACGCCCCGGAGAGGTAACGGACGTTCGCCGGACGCGTGATGAGTGCGGCGGCGTTTCCGGCGGCCGCACAGCGGTCGCGAAGCAGGCCCCGGCGGGCCGCGTACACGTCTGACATGTTTCCGAGCCTACGAGCGCTGCGCTCATCCGGCCTGGTGAGCACCGCCGTACGGGGGCCGGGCCCGGCCCGGCGGGCGCCGCGGGCGCGGATTTCAGTAGGCCGGTTGCGAGATGACCCGGGCCAGGGTCTCGTCCAGGGCGCGGGCGGTGCCCTCGACGTCCAGGTGGGAGTTGTCGATGATCGGCAGCCCGGATCCATACCAGCCGGCCATGCGGCCGTGGATCCGCGCGACCTCCTCGTCGGAGAGGCGACGGTTCCCGGAGCGGGCGGCGTTGCGTTCCAGGACGATTTCCAGGCCGGGCAGCAGGACGACGGGCAGCAGCGCGGGCCCCACGTGGCGCTTCCAGCCGCCGAGGCCCACCACCGGCCGGTCCGGGAACACGGCGTCGTCGAGGATGCACGAGATCCCGTTGGCCAGGAAGTTCCGGGCGGCGAAGCCGCAGGTGCGGCGGGCGAGGCGGTACTGGGCCTCGGAGTGGTCGTTCCATCCGGCCTGCGGGTCCGCGAAGCCCGAGCACACCCATTCCCGTACGTCGTCCAGGCTGATGTGCGCGGTGGGGACGGGCCGGGTGGCGGCCCAGTGGCGGGCCACCGTGGTCTTGCCTGCGCCCGCGGGGCCGATCAGCAGGACCGCGAGGGTGGCTCCGCCGGTGCCGGGAGCGGCGGGGGGCAGCGGGACGTGCCCGGTGAACCCGTCCGGCGGACCCGGCGCGGCCGGCGGCGCCGCGGGCGCGGAGGTCAGAGGGGGTGCGGGAGGCGCGGGCCAGCCCGCCACGGGCGGTATCCCCGGCTGCGGGGGCGCCGCCGGGTGCCGACTCCCCTGCGGCTCCCAGCCACCGCCTCCCACTCCCTGCTGCATCCGCTGCCACTCCGTCTCGTTCCACCACGACTGATGCGAGAACGTTATATGACCCCGGCGGCCCGCCGGGTCACGCGGTCAAGAGATGGTCCGGTTCCGGACGGTTCGGGCCGGTTCGCACCGGCCCGAACCGGCTCAGGCAGCGACCTCGCCGAAGGCCGCCACGAGGACGGCCGGGTCGGGACCCTCCAGGACGGTCGGCTTCGCCAGCCCGTCCAGGACGATGAAGCGCAGCAGGTCGCCCCGGGACTTCTTGTCGAGCTTCATGGTCTCCAGCAGCTTGGGCCACTGGTCGCCGCGGTAGGTCAGCGGCAGTCCCACCGAGGCGAGGACGGCCTTGTGCCGGTCCGCGGTCGCGTCGTCGAGCCGGCCCGCGAGCCGGCCCAGTTCGGCGGCGAAGACCATGCCGATCGAGACGGCGGCGCCGTGGCGCCACTTGTAGCGCTCGTTCTTCTCGATGGCGTGCGCGAGGGTGTGCCCGTAGTTGAGGATCTCCCGCAGGCCCGACTCCTTGAGGTCGCTGGAGACCACGTCGGCCTTGACCTGGATGGAGCGGCAGATCAGCTCGGCCGTGTGCGGGCCGGCGGGCGTGCGCGCCGCCTCGGGGTCGGCCTCGATCAGGTCGAGGATCACCGGGTCGGAGATGAATCCGGCCTTGATGATCTCGGCGAGACCGCTGACGTAGTCGTTGACCGGCAGCGAGTCCAGCGCCGCCAGGTCGCAGAGCACACCGGCCGGCGGGTGGAAGGCACCGACGAGGTTCTTGCCCTCGGCGGTGTTGATGCCGGTCTTGCCGCCGACGGCCGCGTCCACCATCGCCAGGATGGTGGTCGGGACGGCGATCCAGCGCACCCCGCGCAGCCAGGAGGCCGCGACGAAGCCCGCGAGGTCGGTGGTGGCTCCCCCGCCGACGCCGACGATGGCGTCGCTGCGGGTGAAGCCGGACTGGCCCAGCGCCTTCCAGCAGTACGCCATCACCTCGACCGTCTTGGCCTCTTCGGCGTTCGGCACCTGGATGGCGACGGCCTCGTACCCCTGCGCGGCGAGGTCGTCCCGCAGGGCCTCACCGGTCGAGGCGAGGGCCTCGGGGTGGATCACGGCGACCCGCTGGGCCTTCGTACCGATCAGGGAGCCGAGCTCGCCGAGCAGCTGCCGGCCGACCAGCACCTCGTACGCGTCGTGCCCGGCGCTCGCGCCGACCTGGATCCGCGTCACCTGGTCTGTCATGCGTTCTTCAACTCCAGAGCGTCGAGGACCGCCTGGGCGACCTCTTCGGGGGTACGGGCGTCGGTGGCCACCACGACGCGCGCGACTTCGGTGTACAGGGGACGCCGGGCGTCCATCAGCTCGCGCCACTGACGGCGCGGGTTGACGGCGAGCAGCGGGCGCGCGGCGCCGAGGCCCACGCGCTTGACCGCTTCCTCGACGTCCATCGAGAGGTAGGCGACGGGCAGCCCGGTCAGCAGTTCGCGCGTCTTGTCGTCGAGGACGGCGCCGCCGCCGAGGGCGAGGACTCCCTCGTGCCCGGCGACGGCGGCGGCGACCGCCTCCCGCTCCAGCTCACGGAAGTACGGTTCGCCCTCGTCCACGAAGATGTCGGAGATCTCCCGGCCCTGGGCCGCCACGATGTCGGCGTCGGTGTCCCGGTAGGAGACTCCGAGCCGCTGGGCGATCAGCTCGCCCACGGTGGACTTGCCGGACCCCATGGGGCCGACGAGGACCACCAGGGGTCCGGTCGCACGGTCGCCGGTCACCGGATCTGCAGGTTGTCGAGGTAGGACTGGACGTTGCGGCGGGTCTCGGGGACCGAGTCGCCGCCGAACTTCTCCACGACGGCGTCGGCCAGCACCAGGGCGACCATGGCCTCGGCGACGATGCCCGCGGCGGGCACGGCACAGACGTCGGAGCGCTGGTGGTGCGCGACGGTGGCCTCGCCGGTGGCGACGTCCACGGTGGCCAGCGCCTTCGGCACGGTCGCGATCGGCTTCATCGCGGCGCGTACGCGCAGCAGCTCGCCGGTGCTCAGACCGCCCTCGGTGCCGCCGGAGCGGCCGGAGGTCCGCTTGAGGCCCTCGGGGGTGGAGACGATCTCGTCGTGCGCCTGGGAGCCGGGCACGCGGGCCAGGTCGAAGCCGTCGCCGACCTCGACGCCCTTGATGGCCTGGATGCCCATGAGCGCGGCCGCGAGGCGCGCGTCGAGGCGGCGGTCCCAGTGCACGTGCGAGCCGAGGCCGACGGGCACCCCGTAGGCGAGGACCTCGACGACGCCGCCGAGGGTGTCGCCGTCCTTGTGGGCCTGGTCGATCTCCGCGACCATCTGCTTCGACGCGTCGGCGTCCAGGCAGCGCACCGGGTCGGCGTCGAGCTTCTCGACGTCGGCGGGGGTCGGCAGCACGCCGTACGGGGCCTTGGCGGCGGCCAGCTCCACGACGTGGGAGACGATCTCGATGCCGGCCACCTCCTTGATGAAGGAGCGGGCGACGGCGCCGAGGGCGACGCGGGCGGCGGTCTCCCGGGCGCTGGCGCGCTCCAGGATCGGCCGGGCCTCCGAGAAGCCGTACTTCTGCATGCCCGCGAGGTCGGCGTGGCCGGGGCGGGGGCGGGTCAGCGCGGCGTTGCGGCCGGTCTCCTTGAGGAGCGAGGGGTCGACCGGGTCGGCCGACATCACGGTCTCCCACTTGGGCCACTCGCTGTTGCCGATCATCACGGCGACCGGGCCGCCCTGTGACAGGCCGTGGCGCACACCGCCGAGGATGGTGATCTCGTCCTGCTCGAACTTCATCCGGGCACCGCGGCCGTAGCCGAGCCGACGCCGGGCCAGGTGTTCGGCCACCAGCTCTGTGGTGACCGGGACGCCGGCGGGAAGCCCCTCCAGCGTCGCTACCAGAGCCGGGCCGTGAGATTCCCCGGCCGTCAGCCAACGCAACCTGCTCAACGATGCTCCTCGTGCTCGCGCCTGATTCATCGATGGCGCGATCGGGTGCGCGGCCCGGACCCGCCTTCACCCGATCCTCCCATGTCCGGGCCCGTACACCGCCCTCGGTCCAGCTATCGGACGGCGGCGCACCCCGGCTCGCGGGCGAGCTGTGGATCTAGAAGTGGTCTGCGGTCCCGCTCAGTGGCGGGCGCGCAACGCCGCCTCGCCCGCGGCGCGCATGGCCGCGAGGGGGGCGGTGGGGCAGCCGGTCATCAGCTCGACCTGGAGGACCGCCTGGTGGACCAGGAGGTCGAGGCCGCCGAGGAGCTTGCCGCCCCGCTGCGTCCAGGCCGCCGCCAGGGGCGTGGGCCAGGGGTCGTACAGGACGTCGAAGAGGGTGCCCGCAGCGGCGGGCACGGAGGCGGCCAGCTCGTCCGTGGCCCCGGCCGGGGTGGTGGCGATGACCAGCGGCGCGGCCAGCGCCTCGGCCGCCCGCGACCAGTCGGCCGTACGGACGTCCACGCCGAGCCGCTCGCCCCACTCGCGCATCTCCGCGGCCCGGGCCTCGGAGCGTACGTACGCGGTCACCTCGCCGGTGCAGATCCGGGCCAGCGCGGCGAGCGCCGAGGAGGCGGTGGCGCCCGCGCCGAGGACGGCGGCGGACTCCACCTTCTGGACGCCCTGCTCGCTCAGCGCGGCGAGCAGGCCGGGGATGTCGGTGTTGTCACCGACCTTGCGTCCGTCCTCGGTGAAGACGACGGTGTTGACCGTCTCCACGGAGGCGGCCGTGTCGCTGATCTCGTCGAGCAGCGGGATGATCGCCCGCTTGAGCGGCATGGTCAGTGACAGCCCGGCCCACTCGGGGCCGAGCTGTGCCAGGAAACCGGGGAGCGCGGCCTCGTCGATCTCGAAGCGGTCGTACGACCGCTCCCCGAGGCCGAGCTCCTGGTACGCGGCGCGGTGCAGCACCGGCGAGAGGGAGTGCTCGATGGGAGAACCCAGCACCGCGGCCCGTATCCGTGACATGTCCTGCTACCCGCCGTTCTTCTGCTTCTGCCGTTCCTGGAACTCGGCCACGAGCTTGAGGTGCTCGTCGTAGGTCTTGGTGAAGGTCGTCTTGTTTTCGTCGACCGCCACGAAGAACATCCAGCCGCCGTGGTCCGGGTTGAGCGTACCGTTCAGGGCGTCCAGGCCGGGGTTCCCGATCGGGCCCGGGGGCAGTCCCGCCACGTTGTGCGTGTTGTACGGGTGGACGAACGCCTTGGCTTCCTTGACGTTGAAGTTGATCTCGCTCTTGCCCGTGATGTAGTTGTACGTCGAGTCGAACTCGATCTTCCGGTTCGTCACGTCGTTGGTCTTCTTGAGGCGGTTGTAGACCACCTCCGACATCTTCCGGAAGTCGTCGTGGTTCTTGCCCTCGGCGTTGACGAGGCTGGCGACCGTGATCACCTGGAGCGGGTTGTCCAGGCCCAGTTCCTTGGCCTTGCCCTCGACCCCGAGCTCCGTGTACTTGTCGGTCGCGTTCTTGACCATCTGCTTGAGCAGGGACTCGGGAGTGCTGTCCTTGGTCAGGTCGTAGCGCATCGGGAACAGGAAGCCCTCGAGGGGGTCCATGATCTTCGGATCGTTGT
This sequence comes from Streptomyces sp. NBC_00193, assembly GCF_026342735.1. Classification (GTDB taxonomy): domain Bacteria; phylum Actinomycetota; class Actinomycetes; order Streptomycetales; family Streptomycetaceae; genus Streptomyces; species Streptomyces stoeckheimensis. The sequence goes on along the minus strand of NZ_JAPEMM010000001.1, from coordinate 5,431,322 downwards.
TCGCCCAGGCCGGCAGACCGAGGGTCTTGGCCTGCTTGAAGGCGATGTCCTTGGTGGTACCGGCCGGCTTCTCGAGCTTCTTGTCGATCGCGTCGTAAACCACGCTGTTGCGCATGCCCTCGGAGATCGTGAGGACGTGCAGCTTCGAGGGGTCGGTCATCACCTCGACCGCGGCGGCCGCCGACATCTTCTTCTTCAGCGGATAGATGCCGGGCTGGATCGACTTGCCCTCGGGCCGGCTGCTCGCGGCGTCCACGAACGCCTGGGCGCTCGCGACGACGCCCGCCTCCTTGAGGATGCGGCCCATCTGGCCCAGGCCCGCGCCCTTGGGGATCTCCACGTCGACGGTCACGTCGATGCCGTCGCCCGCGAAGTCCTCGGCCGCGCCGAACTTGTCCTTGATGTAGCTGTAGCCGTAGTAGCCGCCACCGCCGAGCACGCCGACGATGACCACGGCCGCGATGAGGCAGGCCATGCCGCTGCGCTTCTTCGGCTTGCCGCCGCCGGAGCGGCCCGACCGGCGGCCGCCGCGACCGTTGTCGTCGCCGTCGCCGTCACCGTCGTCCTCGCCACCGTCTCCGCCGGCGAGGAAGGTGTCCGCGGCCTGGTCGGCCGGGGAGTCCTCCTCCGGCCAGTCCTCCGCCGTGTCGAGGTGCCGCTGGCTCGGGGGCCGCGGCGGCGGGAAGGCCTCGGGGGTGCCGTAGAGGTCGGGGGCCTCGCCGGGGTAGCCGCTCGTCTGCTGCTGCGCGTACGGATCCGCGCCCGCATACGGGTCGGCGGCCTGCGGGACCCCGGCGTAGTGGCCCTGCCCGGTGTCCCAGACCTGGCCCTGACCGCCGTACGAGTCCTGGTGCTGCGGGTGCTGCTGATGCTGAGGGTGCTGCTGGTACTGCTGCGGGTGCTGGGGATACGGCACCTGCTGCTGTTGCTGGTACGGCATCTGCTGGGCCTGGGGGTACTGACCCTGCTGCTGCTGGTAGTAGGCCTGCTGGGGCTGAGGCTCCTGCTGGTACTGCTGCGGGCCGCCGACGTAGGGCACCTGACCCTGCTGGGCCTCGTGCCCGGTCCACCCCTGGTCCCCGTACTGCGGGTCCTCGGGGTGCCACGGTTCGGGGCCAGGGCCCCGGCCATACTCAGTCATCGATCCCCTAGCGCGCCGCAGGGCGTTGGCCGCGACTCCGTCTGCCGCGACACACGGTTCCGCCTCTTCTGATGGGCGACGGCTGTTCGAATGCCGTCACATCGCGCGGAACGTTACCGTATCGCGATCAGACAACCACTTCGACGCACTCACCGGGCGGATTACCTGATACCCGTTCGGTCTCCAGAGCGTTCTGAAGGATCACCACGGCGGCCGCCTGATCGATGACCGACCGGCTCTTCTTCGCGTTCTTCCCCGAGGCCCGCAGGCCCTGGGCGGCGGTGACCGTGGTCATCCGCTCGTCCACCAGACGGACCGTCACGGGCTTGATGCCCTTGGCGAGTTCCGTGGCGAAGGCGCGGCACTTGGCCGCGGCCGGCCCCTCCCGCCCGCTGAGCGAGCGGGGCAGACCGACCACCACCTCGATGGGCTCGTACTCCGCGACGAGCTGCCGCAGCCGCCGGTGGGCGAAGGGGATGTCCCGGCCCGGAACGGTCTCGACCGGTGTGGCCAACACCCCATCGGGGTCGCACGAGGCGACCCCGATCCGGGCGTCACCGACATCGATGGCCAGACGGCGGCCGCGGCGCAGTGTCATCTTCAGGCCGTCTCTACGACGAGGCGCTCGACCGCGGCGATGGCCTCGGGGACGGCGGCCGGGTTCTGGCCACCGCCCTGGGCCACGTCCGGCTTGCCGCCACCGCCGCCGCCGAGGGTCTTGGCGGCCGTACGGACCAGGTCGCCGGCCTTGAGACCGCGCTCGCGGGCGGCCTCGTTGGTGGCGATGACCGTCAGCGGGCGATCGTTGGCCGTGGTGAACAGGGCCACGACGGCCGGGCGGTCGCCCTGGATGCGGCCGCGGACGTCGAGGACCAGCTTGCGCAGGTCGTCGGCGCCGGTGCCGTCCGGGACGGTGCCCACGACGAGGGCGACGCCCTTGATGTCCTGGGCGCCCGCGGCGAGGCCGGCGGCGGCCTGGAGGACCTTCTCCGCGCGGAACTTCTCGATCTCCTTCTCGGCGTCCTTCAGCTTGCCGAGCATGGAGGCGATCTTCTCCGGCAGCTCCTCCGGACGGCCCTTGACCAGCTCCTGGAGCTGGGCGACGACCGTGTGCTCCTTGGCGAGGAAGTTGTACGCGTCCACGCCGACGAGGGCCTCGACGCGGCGCACGCCGGACCCGATGGAGGACTCGCCGAGCAGCTTCACCAGGCCCAGCTGGGCGGTGTTGCCGACGTGCGTGCCGCCGCACAGCTCCTTGGAGAAGTCGCCGATGGTCACGACGCGCACGCGCTCGCCGTACTTCTCGCCGAACTCGGCGATGGCGCCCTGCTTCTTCGCCTCGTCGATGCTCATGATCTCGGCGGTGACTTCGAGCTCGCGGGAGAGCACGTCGTTGATCTTGTGCTCGACGTCGGTGAGGACCGAGCCGGGGACGGCGTTCGGCGAGCCGAAGTCGAAGCGGAAGCGGCCGGGCGAGTTCTCGGAACCGGCCTGGGCGGCCGTCGGGCCGAGCGCGTCGCGCAGGGCCTGGTGCGTCAGGTGCGTGGCCGAGTGGGCGCGGGCGATGGCCCGGCGGCGCTGGATGTCGATGGCGGCGTACGCGGAGGCGCCCACCGTCACCTCGCCGACCTGGACGGAGCCCTTGTGCACGGAGACGCCCGGGACCGGCTGCTGCACGTCGCGGACGACGATGACGGCGCCCGAGTCGAGCCTGATGCGGCCCTGGTCGGCGAGCTGGCCGCCGCCCTCGGCGTAGAAGGGGGTGCGGTCCAGGACGACCTCGACCTCGTCGCCCTCGGAGGCGGCGGGCGCGGAGACGCCGTTGACCAGGAGGCCGACGATGGTGGACTCGCCCTGGTTGGTGGCGTAGCCGGTGAACTCGGTGGCGCCGGAGCCGTCGGCGATCTCCCGGTAGGCGGACATGTCCGCGTGGCCGGTCTTCTTGGCCTTGGCGTCGGCCTTGGCCCGGTCCCGCTGCTCCTGCATCAGGCGGCGGAAGCCGGGCTCGTCCACGGCGAGGCCCTGCTCTGCGGCCATCTCCAGGGTGAGGTCGATCGGGAAGCCCCAGGTGTCGTGGAGCAGGAACGCCTTGTCGCCGGCCAGGACCGTGCCGCCGGCGGCCTTGGTCTCGCTGACGGCGGTGTCGAGGATGTTCGTGCCGCCCTTGATGGCCTTGAGGAAGGCGGCCTCTTCGGCGAGCGCGACGGTCTCGATGCGCTTGCGGTCGGTCACGAGCTCCGGGTACTGCTGCCCCATCGTCTCGATGACCACGTTGACCAGGTCCTGGACGACCGGACCGGTGGCGCCCATGAGGCGCATGTTGCGGATGGCGCGGCGCATGATGCGGCGCAGCACGTAGCCGCGGCCCTCGTTGCCGGGGGTGACGCCGTCGCCGATGAGCATGGTCGAGGTGCGGATGTGGTCGGCGACCACGCGCAGCGAGACGTCCGTGCCCTGCTCGGCGCCGTACCGCACGCCGGTCAGCTCGGTGGCCTTGTCCATGACCACGCGCAGGGTGTCGGTCTCGTACATGTTCTGTACGCCCTGCAGGATCATGGCGAGGCGTTCGAGGCCGAGACCGGTGTCGATGTTCTTCGACGGCAGGTCGCCGAGGATCGGGAAGTCTTCCTTCCCGTCGCCGGCGCCGCGCTCGTACTGCATGAAGACCAGGTTCCAGATCTCCACGTAGCGCTCGTCGTTGACGGCGGGGCCGCCCTCGACGCCGAACTCGGGGCCGCGGTCGTAGTTGATCTCCGAGCAGGGACCGCAGGGGCCCGGGACGCCCATGGACCAGAAGTTGTCCTTCTTGCCCAGGCGCTGGATGCGCTCCTGCGGGACGCCGACGACGTCGCGCCAGATGGCCTCGGCCTCGTCGTCGTCGAGGTAGACCGTGATCCAGAGCTTCTCGGGCTCAAGGCCGTAGCCGCCGTCCGCCACGGAGCTGGTGAGCAGCTCCCAGGCGTACTTGATGGCGCCTTCCTTGAAGTAGTCGCCGAAGGAGAAGTTGCCGCACATCTGGAAGAACGTGCCGTGGCGGGTGGTCTTGCCGACCTCTTCGATGTCCGGCGTACGGACGCACTTCTGCACGCTGGTGAGCGTGGACGCGGGCGGCTTGACCTCGCCGAGGAAGTACGGCTTGAACGGCACCATGCCCGCGGGCACCAGCAGCAGAGTCGGGTCGTCCGCGATGAGCGACGCCGAAGGGACAACGGTGTGACCGCGCTCCTCGAAGAAGCTCAGCCAGCGGCGGCGGATTTCAGCCGACTCCATCAGTGGTCCTCATTCCGGTTGTACGAAAACTGTGTGGTTGGGTCGTTCTGGTCCTGCTCGATGGCCCGCAGCCGCCGCGGCCCGGGAAGGGCGGTGACGTTGGCGGGCAGGTCGGGATCCTGGTGGAGTCCCAGTGCGTCGTTCAGCTCGTCCTCGCGCTGCGACATTCCCGACTTGACGTCGAGGGCGAAGTCCTTGAGGCGGTGGCCCGCCTCGATCGCCTTGTCGGCGGCCTGGGCGGCGAGGCTCTCCGGCGTCAGCTTCTTGAGCTGCCGGTTGACCTTGGTGGTGGCCCACACGCCGGCGGCTGCGCCGGCGGTGAACCAGAAGGCTCGGCGGAACATCGGAGATCTCAGCCCTTCTGCTTCCGGCGCCGGGCCGCCGGCACCGTACGGCCGACGATCACGGTCCGTCGGGAGGTCTTGCCCTGCGCGTCCTGCGGGGTCGCGCCGCCCTTGCCGAGCGCCTTGCGGACGCCGTAGCCGAAGGCGGCGACCTTGACGAGCGGGCCGCCGAAGGTGGACGCGACGGTGGAGGACAGCGCGGAGGCGTTGGAGGTGACTTCCTGTACGTCGCTCGCGATGGCGTCGACCCGGTCGAGCTGGGTGCGGGCGGAGCGGACGGTGGTGGAGGCGTCCGCGAGCAGCGGGACGGCCTGCTCGGTCACGTCGGCCACCAGCTTGGTGGTCGCCTTGAGCACCTGGGCCAGCCTCACCAGCACCACGGCGAGGAACGAGACCAGGATGGCCCAGAAGACGGCCACGAGGATCCCGGCCACCTCTCCACCGGACACGTTCACACCGCTCTCTACAGATTGATCACCAAGCGAAAAAGTCGTCCTCCGACCCTATCGCGCCGGAGATCCGCCGCAGTACCGGAAATCCGGGGCGCCGCCCCTGCCGGGCGCCCGGGACCGACCCGCCTTGTACGCAGCGCATGCGGACCAGTACGCTCCGTGTCCCATGCGACAAAGACCCATTCCACGAAGGACGCCGGGCAATCTTCCCTCGGACCTGAGCGGCTTTGTCGGGCGGGGCGGGGAACTTTCCGAGTTGGGGCGGCTGCTGGACGCCTCGCGGCTGGTCACGGTGACCGGCGCGGGGGGCGTGGGCAAGACCCGCCTGGTACTGACGGCGGCCAGGGCGGCCGCCGACGCGGCGGCCGGTCCCGTCCGCCCTCCCGACGCGGGCGGCCCCGCCGATCCGGCGCAGGAACGCTACTTCGACGGGGTGTGGCTGGCCGAGCTGGCCTCCGTACGCGATCCGGCGCTGCTGGAGCTGACGCTCGCCGAGGCGCTCGGGCTGACCGACCACACCACGAGGCCACCCCGGACGGTCCTTGCCGAACACCTGGCCGAGCGGCGGCTGCTGCTGGTCCTGGACGGCTTCGAGCAACTGGTCGACGAGACCGCGGACCTCGTACGGGACCTCCTGCGCCGCTCCCCCGGCCTGCGCGTGCTCGCCGCCGGCCGGCGCCCGCTGACCCTCGACGGGGAGCTGTCCTGGCCGCTCGCCCCGCTGGATCCGGAGGAGGCCCTGGCCCTGCTGATCGAGCGGACCTCGGCGGCCGATCCGTCCTTCGCCCTGACGGAGGCCAACCGGGCGGTGCTGGCCGAGCTGTGCGCCCGCCTCGACGGCCTGCCGCTGGCGCTGGAGCTGGCGGCGGGCCGGCTGCGCACCCTGTCGCCGGAGCAGGTGCTGTCCCGGCTGGAGGACCGCTTCGCCCTGCTGACGGGCGGCTCGCGCGGCGCCCTGCCCCGGCACCGGGCGCTGCGCACGGCGATCGGCTGGAGCCACGAGCTGTGCACGGCCGGGGAGCGGCTGCTGTGGGCGCGGCTCTCGGTGTTCGCCGGGCAGTTCGACCTGGACGCCGCCGAGTACGTGTGCGCGGGGCCCGACCTGCCGGTGGATTCGGTGCTGGACCTGGTCGGGGAGCTGCTGGGGCAGTCCCTGCTGGTCCGGGAGGAGACGGCGGCCGGGGTCCGCTACCGGATGCTGGAGAGCGTACGGATCTACGGGGCGGGCTGGCTGGAGTCGCTGGGCGACGCCCGGCGGCTGCGGCGCCGGCACCGGGACTGGTACATGGGCCTGGCGACCTGGTGCGAGCTGGACTGGTTCAGTCCGCGCCAGGAGGAGGTGGCCGCGCTGGTGGAGGCGGAACTGCCGAACCTCCGGCTCGCGCTGGAGTGCTGCCTGGACGAGCCGGAGGAGATCCACCTGGGCCAGTACCTGGCGGGCACCCTGTGGTTCTTCTGGGCCGGCTGCGGCCGGCTCACCGAGGGCCGGCACTGGCTGGACCGGACCCTGGAGGGTGACCTCGGGCTCGCCGGGCCGGAGTACGAGAGCTCCCGGCTGAAGGCGCTGTGGGTGCTCGGGTACGTCGCGGCCCTGCAGGGCGACTCGGTGGCCTCGATGAGCGCGCTGTACGAGTGCCGGGACGGGGCCGCGCGGAGCGAGAACCCGGTGGCGGGCGCGTACGCCGTGCACCGGATGGGCTGTCTGGCACTGATCTCGGACGACATGACCCGGGCCGGGGAGCTGCTGGGCTCGGCGCTGGAGCGCTACCGGGAGGCCGGGGAGCTCAACAGCAACGTGCTGATGTGCCAGGTGGAACTGGCGATGGCGCTGGCCTTCCAGGGGGATCTGGCGGGCGCGCTCTCGCTGTGCCGGGAGGTCCGGGACATCTGCGAGGAGCGCGGGGAACGCTGGACCAAGGCGTACGCCCTGTACGTCCTGGCGTACGCGGCACTGGACGCCGGGGGCACGGCCGAGGCGCGGCGGCTGCTGGCCGAGTGCGTGGCCATCAACCACACCTTCCGCGATCTGGTCGGGCTGGTGCTGGCGGTGGAGCTGCTCGCGCTGGTCACGGTGGCCGAGGGGCATCCGGCGGAGGCGGCGGTGCTGCAGGGGGCGGCGGAGCCCCTGTGGGACGGGGTGGGGATGCGGCTGTTCGGCTCGGGGTACTTCAACGCACCGCGGCTGATGTGCCAGGAGCGGGCGGGCGAACTGCTGGGCGCCGAGCGGTACGCCTCCTGCGCCAGGCACGGCCGGACCCTGCCCCTGGACACCCTCGTGGAGCGCGCCCTGCGGGGCCCCGAGCCGGCTCCGGTGCCGGCGGGACCGCTGCCGAGGCCGCGCGGCACGACCGAGCGGGCGGAGCGGCCGATGGTGCACCCCGGGGCGAAAAGCAGGAAACCCGCCGGCTCCCCCGAAGGGGAACCGGCGGGCTGACCAGCCTGTGAGGCTACGTCCGCTGGTGTTGCTCGATCAGCGGGCGTAGTACTCGACGACGAGCTGCTCGTCGCAGATGACCGGAATTTCCTTGCGGTTCGGGTCGCGGTCCAGGCGGAAGGCCAGGGCCTTCAGGTTGACCTGCAGGTAACGCGGGGTTTCGCCCTCGCCTGCGTAGCCACCCTCACGGGCAACCTGGAACGGAACCTTCTCGCGGCTGCGCTCGCGCACCGTGATGACGTCGTCCGGACGGACGCGGAACGACGGCTTGTCGACCTTGTCGCCGTTGACCTCGATGTGGCCGTGAACGACCATCTGGCGAGCCTGGTAGATGGTGCGGGCGATGCCCGAACGCAGAACCAGGGCGTCGAGGCGACGCTCGAGCTCGACGACCAGCGCCTCGCCCGTCTTGCCTTCGGCCTTCTTGGCGCGGTCGTACGCGCGGGCCATCTGACGCTCAGAGATGTCGTACTGAGCGCGCAGACGCTGCTTCTCCAGCAGACGAACCTTGTAGTCCGAGTTCTGCTTGCGGCCACGGCCGTGCTCGCCCGGCGGGTAGGGGCGGGCCTCGAAGTACTTGACGGCCTTCGGGGTCAGCGCAATGCCGAGGGCACGCGACTTCTTGACCTTGGGTCGCTTCTGGTTCACGTGGAACCTACCTCCATGTAAGTTAGGTGAGGCTTACCTTAGCGAGGAGGACGTAATGTCTCGACCACATGGGATCCCCCTGCCCAGTGCGCACCGAAGTTCAGATCCAAACGAAACAGGATCTGCTTTCGGCGACGATAAGCAAGGTCAGCCGCGTCCCAGGGAAGGCGTTCGGCAGCTCACCGGAGCCGAACGCGTACGAACCCTCGTAGAGTCCAACGCCTCAGTATCCCTCACGCTCCCGGGTGCTTATGACCGGGAGGAGCTCGGGACAGGGCTGCCGGCCGCAAGGACCGTCACCCCGGACGGGGACGTGATTCTCCTGGTATCAGGGGAATCCGCGGCTGCCAGGGCAGCCGCTCACGCCCAGGACGACGACCTCACCGCCGTGATCGAGATCACGGATGTGGCGCCGGTGTCCGTGCCCCATCGTATCCGAGGCCGCGCCTGGCTCGCCGGGTGGCTCACGCCGGTGCGCGGAGCCGCCGACCGGGCGGCCTGCGCGGCGCTGCTGGCGGAGCGGCACCCGGTCGGAGAGCTCCTCGGCCTGACCGAGTCGCTCGACGCCCCGCCCGCCGGCCGGCCCGCGTGGATGCTGCTGCGCCTGGAGGTAGGCGAGATCTCGGTGGACGACCTGTGGGGCGCCGAGCACGTGGACCCGGAGCTGCTGGCCGCGGCCGAGCCCGACCCGATGGTGGCCCACGAGACGGAGCTCCTCCAGCACCTGGCCTCTTCGCACGGAGACCGGATGGGTGATCTGTGCGGCCTGCTGGGCAGCCGGGAGACGGCGGACCTCGTCGCGGTCCCCCTCGCCCTGGACCGGCTGGGCCTGCGCGTGCGCTTCACCCGCGGCGCCACCGCCTTCGACGCCCGCTTCGACTTCCCGGAGCCGGTGACCGACGTCTGCGGCCTGCGCCGGGCCATGAGCACCCTGTTCGCCGGCTGAACCGCTACGGGCAGGTGCCGAGCATCTCGTCCAGCGCCTGCTTCTCCGGAGGGGTCACGGAGAGCCCGTACTTCGCCTTGATCCCCGTGTACCGCCGCGCGTACTCGCACCAGTAGCCCTTCTGGGGCGGCTTCCACTTGTCCGCGGTCTTGCTGCTCTTGTCGTAGTTCGTCTGCTTGTCCACGGCGAGCAGCACGTCCAGGTCGTTGGCGTACTCCAGGCGCCGCTGCGGGGTCCAGGCGTACGCGCCCCCGCGCCAGGCGGCGCCGAGGGCGACGACGTGGTCGGTCTGGATCTGCGAGGCGCGGCGGTAGTAATAGGGGAGCTCCTTCCCCGTGTACGGGTCCTTCAGCACTCCGGAGAGCACGACGCAGGGGTTCCTGTCGCCCTCGCGCAGCTCCCGGAGGTCCCGGCGCAGGACGTCGTCGCGGGTGTCGCACCCGTTGCGGCCACCGATGGCGTCGGTCTCGTCGGACCAGTACTTGCCGAAGTTCTCGCGCTTGTACGTCTCCCAGTTCTTGCCCCACTCGACCCTGAGCTTGCCCAGCTGGGTCTTGGCGGTGGCCGGGGCGGGCGGGAACCCGGCGCTCGCGAGGGGGACCTGGGCGACGAGTGCGGCGGCGCTGGCCTGCGCCCCGTCGCCGTCCGCGTGGTGGCACCCACTGAGCAGCAGTACTGCCGTCACGGCGATGAGCAAAGCCCGGCGTCCCATGGCCGGAGCCTAGGCCCGGTTTCCCCGCCCCGCAGCGCCGACACGACACCGCTGCGCGGGGCGAGGTCCCGGCCTCAGCCGAATTCAGCCCCGCCGTCGTTTGAGGCGCGGGGGTCCGGGGGCGGAGCCCCCGGGAACGGCGCCGCAGGTTACGACCCGGCGCCCCGGAGCCGCTCGCGGACCTTTTCCACCACGTCCGCGTAGCGGGCTTCGGCCCCGTACCGGGTCGGCTCGTAGTAGCGCTTGCCGTGCACCGCATCCGGCGCGTACTGCTGCGCGGCAATCGCGCCGGGCACGTCGTGCGGGTACACGTACCCCACCGCGTGCCCCAGCTTCGCCGCGCCCTTGTAGTGCCCGTCCCGGAGGTGCGCCGGCACGGTCCCCGCCAGCCCCGCCCGGACATCGGCCAGCGCCGCGCCGATCGCCGTCGTCGCGGTGTTCGACTTCGGGGCCAGCGCCAGCGCGATCGTCACGTGCGACAGCGTGAGCGAGGCCTCCGGGAAGCCGATCATCGCCACGGCCTGGGCGGCCGCCACCGCGAGGGGCAGGGCCGTCGGGTCGGCCAGCCCGATGTCCTCGCTCGCCGAGATCATCAGCCGGCGGGCGATGAACCGGGGGTCCTCCCCCGCTTCGATCATGCGTGCCAGATAGTGCAGCGCCGCGTCCACGTCCGAGCCCCGGATCGACTTGATCAGCGCGCTGGCCACGTCGTAGTGCTGGTCGCCGTCGCGGTCGTACTTCACCGCGGCCCGGTCGACGGCCTCCTCCACCGTCTGGAGGGTGATCTCCGCCTCGCCCTTGGCGATCGCCGAGCCCGCCCCCGCCTCCAGCGCCGTCAGCGCCCGCCGCGCGTCGCCGCCGGCGATCCGCAGCAGGTGCGCCTCGGCGTCCGCCGGCAGGGTGACCGCGCCGCCGAGGCCCCGCTCCTCCGTCAGCGCCCGGTGCATCAGGGCGCTCAGGTCCTCGTCCGTCAGCGGTTCCAGCGTCAGCAGCAGGGAGCGCGACAGCAGCGGGGAGATGATCGAGAAGTACGGGTTCTCCGTGGTTGCGGCGATCAGCGTGACCCAGCGGTTCTCCACGGCCGGCAGCAGCGAGTCCTGCTGCGCCTTGCTGAAGCGGTGGATCTCGTCGAGGAAGAGGACCGTGTCCTTGCCGTACCCGCCGGCCGCCCGCTTGGCGCCCTCGATGACGGCCCGTACTTCCTTCACGCCGGCGGTGATCGCGGACAGCTCGACGAACCGCTTCTTCGTCGCCTGGCTCACCACGTACGCGAGCGTGGTCTTCCCGATGCCCGGCGGGCCCCACAGGATCACCGAGGAGGCACCGGCGGGACCGCCCGCCCCGTCCCCGACGAGCCGCCTGAGCGGGGAGCCGGGCTTCAGCAGGTGCTGCTGACCGACGACCTCGTCCAGGGTGCGCGGGCGCATCCGGACGGCGAGCGGAGAACTGGAGGGGTCCTTCGCCTGGCGGTCTTCGGCGGCTGCGGTGAAGAGGTCTGGTTCCACACCGGAAGCCTATGCGAGGCCACCGACACTCCCGCCCGCCCGGCCGGCCGGGCTCAGGAGGTCCAGAAGTCCCACCAGCGGGTCAGGATCAGCATGCCGATGATCCCGATGTGCAGGACGGGCAGCACCCAGGTGAACTCGTCGAAGAGGCCGCGCAGCCAGCCGGGGGCCGGCAGCATCCGGTTGCGGACGTTGTGCGAGGTCACGTACCAGAACATGACGATGGTGGCGACCCAGGCCAGGGAGCACCACAGGCACAGCGAGTTGATGTTGTAGAGCGACTGGTACATCAGCCACATGCAGAAGCCGACGCCGAAGAGCATCCCGGCGTTCAGGGTGAGCCAGTACCAGCGCGGGAAACGCGCCCGCGCGAGCAGGCTCATGCCGACGCACACGACGATGCCGTAGGCGACCAGCCCCAGCATCGGGTTCGGGAACCCGAAGACGGACGCCTGGTCGCTCTTCATGATGTTGCCGCAGGAGACGATCGGGTTGAGGCTGCAGCCCGGGACGAAGTCCGGGTCCTCCAGCAGCTTGAACTTGTCGATCGTGATGACCCAGGCGGCGAGCAGTCCCGCGGCTCCCGTGATCACCAGCAGCAGGGCGAGCGCCCGGCTGCCGCCGACGGCCGTCCGCGGCTCGGCGGTGTCCGTATCGGTCCCTCGTGTCGTCATCCCGCCCGCTCCACATCTGCAAGGTCACCAAGCACCGGCCATTGTGCCGTACCCGACCGCTGTCCACCGTTCGACGGACAGCAGGAGGTACGCACGGGGGGACCGGTGGCCGGGCTTCCGCCACACCATGGGAGACATGACACAGAACGCGGTGGAAGTACGGGGGCTCCGCAAGCAGTACGGCGAAGTCACCGCGGTGGACGGACTGGACCTGACGATCCGGCGGGGCGAGGTCTTCGGCCTCCTGGGGCCCAACGGCGCCGGCAAGAGCACCACGGTGGAAATACTCCAGGGGCACCGGGAGCGGGACGGCGGCGAGGTGCTCGTCCTCGGCGCGGACCCCGCGACCGCCGGCCGGGCCTGGCGCTCGCGCGTCGGCATCGTCTGGCAGGACGAGTCGGCGCCCGCCGAACTGACGGTACGGGAGACGGTCGAGCACTTCGCCCGCTACTACCCGGCCCCGCGCGATCCGGCCGAGGTGATCGCCCTGGTCGGTCTGGAGGAAAAGCGCGGCCACCGGCTCAAGAGCCTCTCCGGCGGGCAGCGGCGCCGCCTCGACGTGGCGCTCGGGGTGATCGGCGACCCCGAACTGCTGCTCCTGGACGAGCCCACGACCGGCTTCGACCCGGCGGCCCGGCGGCAGTTCTGGGACCTGATCCGGCTGCTGTCCGACTCGGGCACCACCATCGTGCTCACCACCCACTACCTGGAGGAGGCCGAGGCCCTCGCCGACCGGCTCGCGGTCATCGCCCGCGGCAAGGTCGTGGCCGAGGGCGAACCGGCCGCGCTGCGCGCCCGGCTCGGGACCGGCGCCACCGTCGAGTGGACGGACCGGGACGGCAGCCCGCGCAGCGCCGCCACCGAGACGCCCACCCGTACGGTCGCCGAACTGGCCGCCCGCTTCGACGGGGAGGTCCCGGACCTGAGGATCACCCGCCCCACCCTGGAGGACGTGTACCTGCGCCTCACGGGCCAGCTCGACCCGAACACGACGCGGCAGGAGGAGTCCCGATGAGCACGGAGACCGGTACGGGCAAGACCACGGGCACGCGGACGCGCGCGGGCACGGGAACCGGCACGGGCGGGGCCGGGGCGCTGCCCGGTGCCTGGTCCCTCGGCGTGAGCCGCGGAGTGCTGGAGATCCGGCAGTTCGTCCGCCAGCGCGACGCGGTGATCTTCACCTTCGCCTTCCCCATCGTCTTCCTCGCGCTCTTCGCCTCGATCTTCAGCGAGGGCATGGAGGGCACCGGGGTCACCGCCTCCCAGATGTACGCGGCCGGCATGGTCGCCGCCGGCATCATGTCCACCAGCTTCCAGTCCCTCGGCATCTCCATCGCCGTCGAACGCGACGAGAAGGTGCTGCGCCGGCTGCGCGGGACCCCGATGCCGCCGGCGGCGTACTTCCTCGGCAAGGTGTGGATGGTGCTGGCCACCGGCCTCGCCGAGACCGCGATCCTGCTGCTGGTCGGCTCCACCCTGTTCGACCTCGATCTGCCGACGTCCGCCTCCAAGTGGCTGACCTTCGCCTGGATCTTCACCCTCGGCCTGGCCGGCTGCGCCCTGCTCGGCATCGCCATCAGCAGCCTGCCCAAGTCCGGCAAGAGCGCCAGCTCGGTCGTGGTCCTGCCGTTCCTGATCCTGCAGTTCATCTCGGGCGTCTTCATCCCCGTCCACCAGATCCCGGACTGGCTGCTGAACATCGGTGCGCTGTTCCCGCTCAAGTGGATGTGCCAGGGGCTGCGCGGGGTGTTCCTGCCGGAGTCCGCGGCCGTTCTCGAACAGGCCGGCGGCTGGGAGTATGGGCGGGTCGCCCTGGTCCTGGGTGCCTGGGTCGTGGGGGGTCTGGTCCTGTGTCTGATGACCTTCAAGTGGAAGAACCGCCGCGACGGCTGACCGCCTTCGCCAAGGCGGCCGGGGCGCGCGAGTCCCACGTCTGGGACCGCGCGTTCGGGCCGTGGATCCTCTACTTCGCGGTCGTGTGGGTCGCGACCGCGGCCTTCGTCCTCGGCGCGGACTTCCCCGCACTGCCGTACCGGGTCCTCGCCGTGAGCCTGCTCGCCCTCCTGGTCCCCTGGTTCCTCCGCGCCGGACGCCCGCTGCTCGTGCAGGAGCCCGGCGCCGAACCGCGCTCGTCCGCCCGATACCTGGGTGTGGCGCTGGCCCTCTTCCTGCCCGCCGCCTCCCTCGTCGGCGAGACCCGGCTGATCACCTTCGCCCTCGCCCCGCAGTGCTTCATGCTGCTGCCCCTGCGGCGCGCGATCGGCGCGGTGGGCCTGGTGTCGCTGCTGCCGGTGGCCGGCTGGGCCCTGGTGTGGCGGCCGGAGGGGAGCCACGTCTTCGTGAGCGCGATCAGTGCGCTCGTCACCTTCGCCTTCTCCGCCTTCTTCGGCGCCTGGACCGTCCGGATCATCGAGCAGAGCCAGGACCGGGCCTCCCTCATCGCGGAACTCGACGCCAGCCGGGAGGAGGTGGCCCGGCTCTCCGCCGAACGCGGCGCCCACGCCGAAAGGGAACGCATGTCCCGCGAGATCCACGACACCCTCGCCCAGGGCTTCACCAGTCTGCTGATGCTCGTACAGGCCGTGCAGTCGGAGCTGGACACCGATCCGGAGCGGGCCCGGCACCATCTGGAGCTGATGGCCGTCACCGCCCGGCAGAACCTGGCCGAGGCCCGCGCCCTGGTGGCGGGCGGCGCGCCCGCGGATCTCGACGGCGGTTCGCTGCCCGACGCGGTACGACGCCTCGCGGCCCGGCACGATCCGCCGGCGGCCGTCTCGGTGACGGGGGAGGTCCGGCCGCTGGCCGCGGTCCTGGAGGTGGTGGCCCTGCGCTCCTGCCAGGAGTCCCTGTCGAACGCCGCCAAGCACGCCGGACCGCGGGCGCGCTGCGCGGTGTCCCTCGCGTACGGCGGTTGCGAACTGACCCTCACGGTCCGGGACACCGGCCGGGGCTTCGACCCGTCGGCCCCCGCACCGGGCTACGGCCTGCGGGGCCTGTTCGCCCGCGCGGCCGAGGTGGGCGGCACGGCGGCGGTCGACAGCGCCGCCTCGGCCGGCACCACCGTCACCGTCACCCTCCCGATCCGCTGAGGAGCCGTACGAGATGATCCGCATCCTGCTGGCCGACGACCACCCGGTGGTACGGGAGGGGCTGCGCGGCATGCTCAGCGCCGAACCGGACCTGGAGGTCGTCGCGGAGGCCTCGAACGGCCCCCAGGCGGAGGCACTGGCCGCGCGGCTGGTCCCCGAAGGCGGCCTGGACCTGATCCTGATGGACCTGCGGATGCCGGGCGGCGACGGAGTCGAATCGATCGCCCGCATCACGGCGGCGCGGCTGCCGGTACGGGTGGTGGTGCTGACCACCTACGAGGAGGACCGGGACATCCTGCGGGCGGTGGAGGCGGGGGCGGCGGGCTACCTGCTGAAGGACATGGCGCGGGCGGAACTGGCGGCCGCGGTCCGGGCGGCCGTGCGCGGCGAGACGGTCCTCGCCCCGACGGTGGCCGGCCGCCTGGTCGACCGGCTCCGCACCCGCCCGTCGCTGCCGCGGCTCTCGGAGCGCGAGGTGGCGGTGCTCCGCCTGGTCGCGGAGGGCGCGACCAATGCCGAGATCGGCCGCCGCCTGTTCGTGGCGGAGTCCACGGTCAAGACGCACATGCTGCGCATCTTCGGAAAGCTGGAGGTCACGGACCGCACGGCGGCGGTCACCACGGCCATGCGGCACGGCCTGCTGTAGCGGCGCGTTCCAGCCCCGCCGGCGTTCGAGGCGCGGGGTCCGGGGCGGAGCCCCGGGAAACGGCGAAAGGGCGGGGCGGGGAGAAGACCCCACCCCGCCCCCCAGTGGAACCGGTCAGGCCAGGCGCGCCTTGACCGTAGCCACCACGTCGGCGACAGCCACCGGCGTCTGCTCCCCGGACTGCATGTCCTTCAGCTGGACCACGCCCTCTTCGAGGTCACGGTCCCCCGCGACCACCGCGAAGCGGGCCCCGCTCCGGTTCGCGTCCTTCATCGCACCCTTGAGGCCCTTGCCCCCGTAGGAGATGTCCGCCGCGACACCGGCCCGCCGCAGCTCGGTCACCAGACCGAACAGCACCGGCTTCGCCGCACCGAGCGCCACCGCGAAGACGGAGGTCGCGGACGGGATGTCCAGTTCGACCCCCTCCGCCTCGAGCGCCAGCACCGTACGGTCGACGCCCAGCGCCCAGCCCACCGAAGGCAGCGCCGGTCCGCCGATCATCTCGGAGAGGCCGTCGTAGCGGCCGCCGCCGCCCACCGCGGACTGGGAGCCCAGACCGTCGTGGACGAACTCGAAGGTGGTGCGGGTGTAGTAGTCCAGGCCGCGCACGAGCTTCTCGTCGTCCTCGAAGGCGACCCCGGCCGCCGTCACCAGCGCCCGCACCTCCTCGTGGTACGCCTTGCAGGCGTCGCAGAGGTAGTCGCGCAGCATCGGGGCGCCGACGAGCTGCTTCTGCACGTCGGCCCGCTTGTCGTCGAGCACGCGCAGCGGGTTGATCTCGGCCCGTCGCACGGTCTCCGCGTCGAGGTCGAGCCCGCGCAGGAAGGCCTGGAGGGCCTCCCGGTACACCGGGCGGCACTCCTTGTCGCCGAGCGAGTTCAGCAGGATGCGGAAGTTGCGCAGCCCCAGCGAGCGGTACGCCTGGTCGGCCAGGATGATCAGCTCGGCGTCCAGGGCCGGGTCCTCGGCTCCGATCGCCTCGGCGCCGACCTGGGAGAAGTGGCGGTAGCGGCCCGCCTGGGCCCGCTCGTAGCGGTAGTAGGAGCCGGAGTACCAGAGCTTGACGGGCAGGCCGCCGAGCTTGTGCAGGTTGCCCTGCAGGGCGGCGCGGAGCACGGAGGCGGTGCCCTCGGGGCGCAGGGCGAGCTGGTCGCCGCCCTTCGTGGTGAGGGTGTACATCTCCTTGCTGACGATGTCGGTGGACTCGCCGACGCCGCGCGAGAAGAGCTCGACGTTCTCGAAGCCGGGGGTCTCCACGTATCCGTAGCCGGAGTTCTTCAGGGGCGCGGAGATCGCCTCGCGCACCGCCAGGAAGGTCGCAGAGCGGGGCGGCAGCAGGTCGTACGTGCCCTTGGGGGCCTGAAAAGTACTCACGAAACTCTCGTCACATTCCTCGTCGTGGAGACGTGAAACCGTCTCCCAGGCCGGCGGCCACCTGCCGCAGGTACGGGTTGGTGGCTCGCTCACGGCCAATGGTCGTGTGCTCGTTGTGTCCGGGCAGCACCACGGTCGAATCGTCGAGCGGCAGGCACACGCGGGCCAGCGATTCGAGCATGTCGGCGTGGCTGCCGCCGGGGAAGTCGGTACGCCCGATGGAGCCGGCGAAGAGCAGGTCGCCCGAGAACAGCAGCGGCGGGATGTCCGCCGCCTCGGGCATCCCGAAGGTCACCGACCCCCTGGTATGCCCGGGGGCGTGCGACACGGTGAGCTCCATGCCGGCCAGGGCGAGCTTCGCGCCGTCCGTCAGTTCCTTGACGTCGGAGGGCTCCCCCACCGTGAGCTCGCCCATGAGCTGGGCTCCGAGGGAACGGCCGAGGGCCTTCTCCGGGTCGCTCATCATGAAGCGGTCCTCGGGGTGGATCCAGGCCGGTACGTCGTGTGCTCCGCACACCGGGACCACCGAGGCCACATGATCGATGTGGCCATGGGTGAGGACGACCGCGACGGGCTTGAGCCGATGCTTCTTCAGCGTCTCTTCGACACCCTGGGTGGCCTGGTGGCCCGGGTCGATGATGACGCACTCCTCACCGGCGGCGGGGGCGACCACGTAACAGTTGGTCCCCCAGGCCCCGGCGGGGAATCCGGCAATCAGCACGTTCGTCCTCAATCGTCGTCCGGCGGGAGGCTGCAGATCGGAATGCTGCTGCTCAGAGCCTACCGGCGCCGCTCATTACACAGCGAACCCATATACGGTACGGCCTAACCCAGCCCGGACAGTGGTACCAGATACGCACAAGGAGACGACCCGGTGGTCACGAGCGATCAGCGGCGGCGCCAGCTCGCCAGGGAGAAGTACGAACGCCAGCAGAAGCGGCGTGCCGAAGCGCGGCAGAAGTCGCGCAGGCGGCTCGCCGTGATCGGTGCGGCGGTGGCCGTGGTCGTGGCGACGCTGGTCGGCCTCGTGGCCGGCGGTGTCTTCGACAAGGACAAGAAGGACGAGGCGGCCGATCCGGCCGCGACCCCTTCGGCCTCGCCCACCCCGCAGCAGTCCCCCTCCCCGGCGATGGCGATCGACGCCAAGGCGAAGTACACCTTCGACCTGAAGACCAGCGCGGGCGACGTCAAGTTCGAGATGGACGCGGCGAAGACCCCGCAGACGGTCAACTCGTTCAAGTCGCTCGCCGACAAGAACTTCTTCGACAACACCAAGTGCCACCGCCTGACGACGAGCGGGATCTTCGTCCTGCAGTGCGGCGACCCGCAGGGCACCGGCATGGGCGGCCCCGGCTACACCATCGCGGACGAGAACCTCGACTCGCTGGGCAAGCCCAACGAGACGGGCCAGGTCATCTACCCGGCGGGCACGGTGGCGATGGCCAACACCGGCAAGCCCGGCTCGGGCGGCAGCCAGTTCTTCCTCGTCTACAAGGACAGCCCGCTCACCCCGACGTACACCCCCTTCGGCAAGATCGACGCGGCCGGTCTGAAGGTGCTCGAAGAGGTGGCCAAGGCGGGCACCGCCGACGGCCAGCAGGACGGGGCCCCCAAGACCCCCGTGACCATCGAGAAGGGCACCGTCACCCAGAACTGACCGGGACCGGGCGCCCCGGGCCCGGGCTGTCTCCTCGATTTCCTCGACGGCGCTCCGGTACGGCGATATTCCGTCGTGCTGGATGCGGACAGCCGGCCCGGCGGTCGCCTATGTTGGCGTTGTGCAGGGCGGGCGCGGCCCGCCCCAGGAAACTGTGGACGATGCCCAGGGGGTGAACCCCTCGCAAGGCATCAGGTGGAGGAGGCGCTGTGAGCAGCGACCCGTGGGGCCGAGTCGACGAGACCGGCACCGTGTACGTGCGTACTGCCGATGGCGAGAAGGTCGTCGGCTCGTGGCAGGCCGGCACCCCGGAGGAGGCCCTGGCCTACTTCGAGCGCAAGTACGAGGGCCTGGTGGTCGAGATCGGCCTCCTCGAACGACGGGTGCGGACCACCGATCTGGCCGCCAAGGACGCCCAGACGGCCATCGAGCACCTGCGCACGCAGGTGGACGAGCACCACGCCGTCGGCGACCTCGACGCGCTGCGCGTCCGGCTCGACAAGCTGGTGAAGACCGTGGACTCGCGCCGCGAGGAGCGCAAGGTCCAGAAGGCCAAGCAGACGGACGAGGCCCGTACGGCCAAGGACGCGCTGGTGGCCGAGGCCGAGGAGCTGGCGCAGAGCGACCAGTGGCGCAGTGCCGGCGAGCGGCTGCGGGCCCTGGTGGACATCTGGAAGGGTCTGCCCCGCCTCGACCGCAAGTCGGACGACGAGCTGTGGCACCGCTTCTCGCACGCCCGCTCCGCCTTCTCCAAGCGCCGCAAGGCCCACTTCGCCTCGCTCGACGCGCAGCGCGAGGACGCCCGCAAGGTCAAGGAGAAGCTGGTCGCGGAGGCCGAGTCGCTGTCGAAGTCGACCGACTGGGGTCCGACGGCCGCGCGCTACCGCGAGCTGATGGAGAGCTGGAAGGCCGCGGGCCGCGCGCAGCGCGAGTCCGAGGACGACCTGTGGAACCGTTTCCGCGGCGCCCAGGACGTGTTCTTCGCGGCGCGCAGCGAGGTCTTCGCGGAGCGCGACGCGGAGCAGGTGGAGAACCTGAAGCTGAAGGAGGAGCTGGCCGACGAGGCCGAGAAGCTCGTCCCGATCACGGACCTGAAGGCGGCCCGCGCCGCGTTCCGCTCCCTGAACGAGCGCTGGGAGGCCATCGGCCACGTACCGCGGGACGCGCGTCCCAAGGTCGAGGGGCGGATGCACACCGTCGAGCGGGCCATCCAGGAGGCCGAGGAAGGCGAGTGGCGCCGTACGAACCCGGAGGCGCGGGCCCGTGCGGCCGGTCTGACGGGCCAGCTGCAGGCGGCGGTCGACAAGCTGCGCGGCCAGATCGACACGGCGCGCGCGCAGGGCAACAACTCCAAGGCCGACAAGCTGTCCCGTGAGCTGGAGGGCCGTCAGGCCCTGCTGGACCAGGCGCTGAAGGGTCTCGAGGAGTTCGGCGGCTGATCTCCCGGCCGCCCAGCACGCGGGAGGGCCCCGGTACGCACTGCGTACCGGGGCCCTCCCGTTTCTGTTTCCTGCGGTACCGCTACGGCCTGCGGGCCGAGGTCACGCGGTAGACGTCGTAGACGCCCTCGACGCCCCGTACGGCCTTCAGGACGTGGCCCAGGTGCTTCGGGTCGCCCATCTCGAAGGTGAACCGGGAGGTGGCGACGCGGTCACGCGAGGTCTGCACGGCCGCCGACAGGATGTTCACGTGCTGGTCCGACAGGACGCGGGTGACGTCCGACAGCAGCCGGGACCGGTCCAGCGCCTCGACCTGGATGGCGACCAGGAAGACGGAGGACTGGGTGGGCGCCCACTCGACCTCCAGCATCCGCTCGGGCTGCTGGGAGAGGGAGTCCACGTTGACGCAGTCGGCACGGTGAACCGATACGCCGCTGCCGCGGGTGACGAACCCGATGATGGGGTCGCCCGGCACCGGGGTGCAGCAGCGGGCCAGCTTGACCCACACGTCCTCGACGCCCTTGACGACCACGCCGGGGTCGGCGTTGCCGCGGCGGGTGCTGCGGCCGCGGGCGGGCGGGATGCTGTCCTCGATGTCCTCGTTGGCCGCGTCCTCGCCGCCGAGGGCCTGGACCAGCTTCTGGACGACGTTCTGCGCGGTGACGTGGCCCTCGCCGATCGCCGCGTAGAGCGAGGAGATGTCGGGGTAGCGCATCTCGTGCGCGAGGGTGACGAGGGAGTCCCCGGTCAGGATGCGCTGGATCGGCAGGTTCTGCTTGCGCATGGCCCGCGCGATGGCGTCCTTGCCGTGTTCGATCGCCTCGTCGCGGCGCTCCTTGGAGAACCAGGCGCGGATCTTGTTGCGGGCCCGCGGGGACTTGACGAAGCCCAGCCAGTCACGGGACGGGCCGGCGCCCTCGGCCTTGGAGGTGAAGACCTCGACCAGGTCGCCGTTGTCGAGGGTCGATTCGAGCGGTACGAGCCGCCCGTTGACCCGCGCCCCTATGGTCCGGTGGCCGACCTCGGTGTGGACGGCGTACGAGAAGTCGACGGGGGTGGCCCCGGCCGGCAGGGCGATGACGTCACCCTTGGGCGTGAAGACGAAGACCTCGTTGCGCGAGAGGTCGAAGCGCAGGGAGTCGAGGAACTCGCTCGGGTCCTCGGTCTCCTTCTGCCAGTCCAGCAGCTGGCGCAGCCAGGCCATGTCGTTGACGGTGTCGTGGCCCGCGGTGCCCTTGGCCGCCTGCGGCACGTCCGTGCGTACCTTCGAGGCGCCGGCGACGGTCTGCTGCTTGTACTTCCAGTGCGCGGCGATGCCGTACTCGGCACGGCGGTGCATGTCGAAGGTGCGGATCTGGAGCTCCACGGGCTTGCCGCTGGGTCCGATGACCGTCGTGTGGAGCGACTGGTACATGTTGAACTTCGGCATCGCGATGTAGTCCTTGAACCGGCCGGGGACCGGGTTCCATCGCGCGTGCACGGTGCCGAGGGCGGCGTAGCAGTCCCGGACGGTGTCGACGAGGACCCGGATGCCGACCAGGTCGTAGATCTCGGCGAAGTCGCGGCCGCGCACGATCATCTTCTGGTAGACGCTGTAGTAGTGCTTGGGGCGCCCGGTGACGGTGGCCTTGATGCGGGCGGCCCGGAGGTCGGCCTGCACCTCGTCGGTGACGACGGTGAGGTACTCGTCGCGCTTGGGGGCCCTTTCGGCCACCAGCCGCACGATCTCGTCGTACATCTTGGGGTAGAGGATCGCGAAGGCGAGGTCCTCCAGCTCCCACTTGATGGTGTTCATGCCCAGCCGGTGCGCCAGCGGGGCGTAGATCTCAAGGGTCTCGCGGGCCTTCTTCTCCTGCTTCTCCCGCTTGAGGTAGCGCATGGTGCGCATGTTGTGCAGGCGGTCGGCGAGCTTGATGACCAGGACCCGGGGGTCCTTGGCCATGGCCACGACCATCTTGCGGACGGTCTCGGCCTGGGCGGCCTCGCCGAACTTGACGCGGTCGAGCTTGGTGACTCCGTCGACGAGCAGGGTCACCGCGTCGCCGAAGTCGCGCCGCAGGTCCTCCAGCCCGTACTCGGTGTCCTCGACGGTGTCGTGGAGCAGCCCCGCCATCAGGGTGGCCGGGTCCATGCCCAGCTCGGCGAGGATCGTGGTCACCGCGAGCGGGTGGGTGATGTACGGGTCGCCGCTCTTGCGCTTCTGGCCGCGGTGCCAGCGCTCGGCGACCTGGTACGCCTGCTCGATCTGGCGCAGGGTGGCCGTCTCGATCTTCGGGTCGTTGCTGCGGACTATGCGGAGCAGCGGTTCCAGGACCGGGTTGTACGGGTTGGTCTTCTGGACGCCGAGGCGGGCCAGCCGGGCGCGCACCCGATTGGAGGACCCGGCCGACTTCGCGGACGCGGGCTTGACCGGCGGGGCCGGCGGCGCCGGCGGGGGCGTGGCGGCGGCCGCCGCGGCCGGCTGCTCGGGCTGCGGGTCGGGCTGCGCGGCAGAGATTGGCTGGACCTCGTCTGGCAAGAGCGCTCCTCAGCGGTTCCGGTACCCGTGTCCGGTCCGGGTAACCCATCGTAGCGAGGGTTCCGCCACCCCGTTCCCCGAGTCCACCCCGACTCGTACCCGGCCCGGCCATATCCAGCCCGTCCGGCGTTCGAGGACCGGGGTCCGGGGCGGAGCCCCGGGGAACGGGCGAAGGGCGGGTAGGGGACACGGCCCCGCGCAGCGGCCCGCACACGCCGAAGCGGGCGTGCTCCGGGAGTCCCCGGTGCACGCCCGCTTCGTAGGGCAGCGTGGTCAGACCACGATCAGCGCGTCGAGCGGAGCATCGCCCAGCGTCGGCGCCAGCCGCTCACGGCCCGGAAGGAACGAGAGCTCCATCAGGACCGCGACCCCGGCGACCTCCGCCCCGGCCCGCCGGATCAGCTCCAGCGAGGCGGCCGCGGTGCCACCGGTGGCGAGCACGTCGTCGATGACCATGACCCGGTCGTCGGCGCACAGCGCCTCCGCGTGGATCTCGATCTCCGCCGACCCGTACTCCAGGTCGTAGGACTGCAGGAGCGTCGCCCCGGGCAGTTTCCCGGCCTTGCGGACCGGCACGAAGCCGATGCCCGCCTGTACGGCCACCGGAGCCGCCAGGATGAATCCCCGCGCCTCCAGCCCGACGATCTTCGTCGCTCCGTACTGCCCGGCCAGGGCCACCAGCGCGTCCGTGAGGGCGCCGAACGCCTTCGGGTCGGCCAGCAGCGGGGTGATGTCCTTGAACATCACGCCCGGCTTCGGGTAGTCCGCCACGTCCGTGATCCGGCTGAGCAGCAGGTCCCGTACGCCGGAGGGCAGCTCCGCGGTCACCGGCGGCGTCCCGAACGGCCCTGCGCCACTACCTCCGGCGCGTCCTCGGTGCCGGCGCCCTCGGGCGCCTCGCCCCTGGCCTCGGCCGACGCCCGCTTGGCGAGCACCCGCTTCTTCAGGGCCTTCATCGCCGGCTCGCGCTCCTTCAGGTCCACGACCAGCGGGGTCGCGATGAAGATCGACGAGTAGGCGCCGGCCGCGAGGCCGACGAACAGCGACAGCGAGATGTCGTTCAGCATGCCGGCGCCCAGGAAGCCGCCACCGATGAAGAGCAGCGCCCCGACGGGGAGCAGTGCCACGACGGTGGTGTTGATCGAGCGGACCAGGGTGCCGTTGATGCTGCGGTTGGCGACCTCGCTGTAGGTCCAGCGGGTCTGCTTGGTGATGTCCTTCGAGCCCTCCTTGAGACCGTCGAAGACGACGACGGTGTCGTAGAGGGAGTAACCGAGGATGGTCAGCAGACCGATGACCGTACCCGGGGTGACCTCGAAGCCGACCAGCGCGTACACGCCGACGGTGATGGTGAGGTCGTGGATCAGCGCGATGAGCGCCGCGATCGCCATCCGCCACTCGAAGGCGATGGCCAGGTAGATCACCACGAGGACCATGAACACGCCGAGGCCGGTCCACGCCTTGTTGGCGATCTGCTCGCCCCAGCTGGGGCCGACCAGGTCCGCGTTGATCTGAGCCGCGTCCATCTTGAAGTCGGTGGCGAGCTTCGCCTTCACGTCGGCCGCGGCGTTGGTGTCCAGATCCGAGATCTGGATGCGCAGGGCACCGGTACCGAGCTTCTGGACGACCGCGTCATGGCCGGAGGCCTTCTCCGCGACCTCGCGGGCGTGGGTCTCCGAGATGGAGGACTTCGGGGTGGTGAAGACGGCACCACCCTTGAACTCGATGCCCATGTTGAGGCCCTGAACGGCCAGGGCCACGATCGCCGTGATGGTGATCAGGATGGACACGCCGTACCAGACGAAGCGCTTGCCGACGAAGTCGTAGCCGACCTCACCCCGGTACAGCTTGGCGCCGAGATCTCCGAGCTTCGACATCTCTCACGCCTCCTTTGCGTCGACGGGAACGGAGACGGTCGCGGCGGTCGCGTCGGAGCCGGTACGACGCGAGCGTCGCAGCGGCGGCTTGGCGCCCAGTCGCTTCGGGTCCAGCCCGGACCACGGGTGACCGCTGGCGAAGAAGTTCGTGCGGGCCAGCAGCGTCATGACGGGCTTGGTGAAGAGGAACACCACGACCACGTCGAGCAGGGTGGTCAGACCCAGGGTGAAGGCGAAGCCCTGCACCTTGCCGACGGTGACGATGAACAGCACCGCGGCGGCCAGGAACGACACGAAGTCGGAGACCAGGATGGTGCGACGGGCGCGCGGCCAGGCGCGCTCGACGGCCGGACGCAGGGTGCGGCCCTCGCGGATCTCGTCACGGATGCGTTCGAAGTACACGATGAACGAGTCCGCGGTGATGCCGATCGCGACGATCGCACCGCAGACGGCCGGCAGGTTCAGTGCGAAGCCGATGCCCTTGCCGAGCAGCGCCATGATCGTGTAGGTCAGGATGCCGGAGACGATGAGGCTGATGATGGCGACGAACGCCAGGCCCCGGTAGTACGCCAGCAGGTAGATCACGACGAGGGCGAGGCCGATGGCACCGGCGATGAGGCCGGCCTTCAGCTGCTCGCCGCCGAGCGCGGCGGAGACGGTGGTGACGCTGTCCTCCTGGAAGGACAGCGGCAGGGCGCCGTACGAGAGCATGTTGCCCAGGTCCATCGCGGACTGCTGGGTGAAGCCGCCGGAGATCTCGGCGTTGCCGCCGGTCAGCGCCTGGCTGACGGACGGGTCGGAGATGACCTCGCCGTCGAGCACGATGGCGAACTGGTTCTGCGGGGCCTGCTTGGCAGCGAGCTCACCGGTGATCTTGGCGAACTTGTCGGCGCCCTTGTCGGTGAACTGCATCGTGACGATCCAGATGCCGCGCTGCTGGTCGATGATGCCCTTGGCGTCCTTGACGTCCGTACCGGCGACCTGCGCCGGACCGAGCACCCACTTGCCCCAGGCGTCGCCGCGCTTGCCACAGGCGAGCGTCGGGTCCTCGGGCTTCACGTTCTTGCTGACGGCGGTGCGCTGCGCCTCGTTGCTGCAGTCCAGCGCGGCGAACTTCGCCTGCAGGTCCGCGGCTGCGGCCTGCTCGGCGGTCGGCGCGGACGGCGACGTGGAGGGGGTGGCCTTGTCGTCTGCCTTCTTCGACTCGCTCGCCGAGGGCGAGGGAGAGGGGGCGTTCGGGGCCTTGAGGGCCTCGCTGACCGCACGGCCCTGGGAAGTGGCGCTGGACGACGGGGTGGGCGCACCGGCGGACGGGCTGCCGGAGCCGCTCGGGGCGGCGCTCGGGGAGCCGCTCGGGTTGGCCTCGGGGGCGACCGGGGCACCATCCGCCGTGGCGAGCACGGGGCGGAAGTAGAGCTGGGCGGTGGTGCCGACCTGATCGCGCGCCTGCTGCTCGTTCGTCCCCTTGGGGATGTTCACGATGATGTGGTCTTGGCCCTGCTTCTGGACCTCGGCCTCGGAGACGCCGAGACCGTTGACGCGGCGTTCGATGATGCCGATCGCCGTGTTCATGTTGGTCTCGTTGATCGCGTCCGGCTTGCCGGGCTCGCTCTTGGCCTTGAGCGTGATGCTCGTACCGCCTGCGAGGTCGATGCCGAGTCGCGGCGTCGTCTGCTTCGTGAGGAACATCCCCGCGGTGAGCGCCACCATCGCGATCAGGATGATGGCCAGGGCACGCCCCGGCCTCCCCTGAGCCCCCGTGGGCCGCCGGCCCTTCTTCGGTGCTGCCACCTTGTCGTATCTCCCTGTCCAACCGCCCCGCGCCGGGTCAGCGCGTGGACGGCCACGAAATGTGTGTGGGGACCCCTGCCCCCCGCAGAAGGGTCACTGGCGGGGGCCGCCGGGGCTGCCGGTCAGGCGCCCCGCACGGTCCCCGGCCCAGCGCTACTTCGCGCCGGCCTCGCCGTCGCTCTTGCCGTCCTTGGGCTCGTCGCCCTTGGAGTCCTCCGCCGCGGGCTCATCGGCCTGGGGCTCGTCCTTCTTGCCCAGGTCGAGCTTGGGGGCCTCGTCCCCGGTCAGGGAGGACGCGTCGTCGGGGACGACCGGCGTGTCGATCGTCAGATCATCGGTGATGCCGTGGACGATGCGGTTGTACTCCTCGTCCTCCAGCACGGCGCCGATGGCGTTCTTCGCGTAGATCGCGTGGACGCCGGGGGCCACCTCGAGCGTGACGGTGTCTTCGCCGATCTCCTTCACCGTGGCGTACATGCCACCGATGGTGCGGACGCCGGTGCCGGCCGTCAGCTGGTCGCGCATCTGCACGGCCTGCTGCTGCTTCTTCTTCTGGCTGCGGGTCAGCAGGAACATCGCCCCGATGATCAGCACGAACGGAAGGAGGGACATGATATTCACGGGACGCAGGTCCTTCGCATCGACCGCACAAGCGCACGGCCTTTGTACGGGGGGTGGGTACGCCGACCGTAAGGGTCGGCATCGGCGGAGTCTAGGCGAGTCCGCACCGATGGAACAACGCCCAGCATGTCACCGCAGTTCCTGAGGGGGCGAACCTCCGCGCCGTCAGGTCCCGAAGAGGCCCTGTTGTCCGCTTGATCCGTTCCCGGCGTGCTGCGGCGGAACAAGTCCCAGGTGAGCCCATGCGGCCGGGGTCGCGACCCGCCCCCGGGGGGTCCGGGCCAGCAGCCCTTCCCGGACGAGGAACGGCTCGGCCACCTCTTCCACCGTCTCCCGCTCCTCGCCGACGGCGACCGCGAGCGTCGACAGGCCGACGGGTCCCCCGCCGAAGAGCTTCAGGAGCGCCTCCAGGACGGCCCGGTCCAGCCGGTCGAGCCCGCGCTCGTCTACCTCGTAGACCTTCAGGGCGGTGCCGGCGACCGTGCGGTTGATCACGCCGTCGGCCCTGACCTGGGCGTAGTCGCGGACGCGGCGCAGCAGCCGGTTGGCGATACGGGGGGTTCCGCGCGAGCGGCCGGCGATCTCGGCGGCTCCGGCGGTGTCGATCTCCACGTCGAGGAGCCGCGCTGAGCGGTGGATGACGCGCTCCAGCTCCTCGGGGGCGTAGAACTCCATGTGGCCGGTGAAGCCGAAGCGGTCGCGCAGCGGGGGCGGGAGCAGACCGGCCCGGGTCGTGGCACCGACGAGGGTGAACGGGGGCAGCTCCAGCGGGATGGCGGTGGCTCCCGGGCCCTTGCCCACGATCACGTCGACGCGGAAGTCCTCCATGGCCATGTAGAGCATCTCCTCGGCGGGCCGGGACATGCGGTGGATCTCGTCGAGGAAGAGGACCTCGCCCTCCTGGAGGGAGGAGAGGATGGCGGCGAGGTCGCCCGCGTGCTGGATGGCGGGGCCGGAGGTGATCCGGATGGGCGCGCCCATCTCGGCCGCGATGATCATGGACAGGGTGGTCTTCCCCAGCCCGGGGGCGCCCGACAGCAGCACGTGATCGGCGGTGGCACCGCGCTGGCGGGCCGCCTTCAGGACGAGGTCCAGCTGCTGGCGGACCTTCTCCTGCCCGACGAACTCGCCGAGGTCCTTGGGCCGCAGGGCCGCCTCGACGGCGGTGTCCTCGCCGTCCGCCGCGGCTGCGACGATCCGGTCGTCGCTCTCGTCATCCCAGTTCACGGTGTCAGTCTGCCTTCTCGGTGGTGCGGTGGATTGCCCGCCAGGGCAATTTCAGCCCCTCCGGCGTTTGAGGAGCGGGGGTCCGGGGGCCGGCCCCCGGCGACGGCGCCGCACCTGTGTCAGCGGGCCCGGTTCAGGGACTGCAGGGCCGCGCGCAGGAGCTGCGGAACCGGGGCGGAACCGCCGGAGGCGATCGCGGCCTCCGCCTGCGGGGTCACGGCCGAGACCGCGTCCTCCGCGTCCCGGGGCGCGTAGCCCAGGCCGACCAGCGCGGCGGAGAGCTGCTCCGACCACGGCGGCGGGCCGGAGGCCGCCGCGCGCTGCGCGCCGACCATCCCGCTCGACCCCAGCGGCGCGCCCAGCTTGTCCTTGAGGTCCAGCAGGAGCTTCTGCGCGCCCTTCTTCCCGATGCCGGAGACGGCCATCAGCGCCTTCTCGTCCCCCACCGAGACGGCGACGCGCAGCGCGTCCGGGCTGTGCACGGCCAGCATCGCCTGGGCGAGCTTCGGCCCGACCCCGCTGGCGGTCTGCAGGAGCTCGAAGACCTGGCGCTCGTCGTCGTCGGCGAAGCCGTACAGCGTCAGCGAGTCCTCCCGTACGACCAGGGAGGTCGCCAGCCGGGCCGGCTCACCGGTCCGCAGGCCCGCGATGGTGTTCGGCGTGCAGTGCACGGCCATGCCCACTCCCCCGACCTCGATGACGGCCAGGGTGGGGGCGAGCGCGGCGACCGGGCCGCTGACGAAGGCGATCATGTGGTGCGGCCTTTCAGGGCGCTGGCATGCCGGTTGACGGCCTGCTGGAGGCGGTTCTGCGCGGGGGCGCGCCAGATGTGGCAGATGGCGAGGGCGAGGGCGTCCGCTGCGTCGGCGGGCTTGGGCGGGGCGGACAGCCGCAGCAAGCGGGTGACCATGGCTCCGACCTGCGCCTTGTCGGCGCGACCGCTGCCGGTGACGGCGGCCTTGACCTCGCTCGGGGTGTGCAGCGCGACCGGTATGCCGCGGCGCGCGGCGCACAGCATGGCGACGGCACTGGCCTGGGCGGTGCCCATCACCGTGCTGACGTTGTGCTGACTGAACACCCGCTCCACGGCGACGACTTCGGGCTCGTACTCGTCGAGCCACTCCTCGATGCCCTGCTCGATCGCAACGAGCCGGTGGCCCAACTCGGCGTCCGCGGGCGTCCGTACGACCCCCACGCCCAGCATCGCCAGGGGGCGGCCCGCCACCCCCTCGACCACACCGACACCGCATCGGGTCAGCCCCGGGTCAACGCCGAGTACGCGCACCCCTCCTCCCCCCTTTGCGGCTAAACCGCCGCCGCTCTCGCGGAGGTGGTGCCTCGCCGTCGTCGCTGATCAATTGATGGTTGCGGTCGCCAGACTAACGGCTGCCTATGACAACGCAGCGGGCCGACGGGGTGTGTCCCCATCGGCCCGCTGCTCCACACTGTGAGCGGTCTACGCCCCTCAGGCGTCGACCTTCTCCATGACCTCGTCCGAGACGTCGAAGTTGGCGAAGACGTTCTGCACGTCGTCGCTGTCCTCCAGCGCGTCGATCAGCTTGAAGATCTTGCGCGCGCCCTCTTCGTCCAGCTCGACCTGCATGGTCGGCAGGAAGTTGGAGTCGGCCGAGTCGTAGTCGATGCCGGCGGTCTGGAGCGCGGTACGGACCGCGACCATGTCGGTGGCCTCGCTGATGATCTCGAACTGCTCGCCGAGGTCGTTGACCTCTTCGGCCCCCGCCTCCAGCACCGTCTCCAGGACGTCGTCCTCGGACAGCTCGCCCTTGGGCAGCAGGACGACGCCCTTGCGGTTGAACAGGTACGAGACCGAACCCGGGTCGGCCATCGAACCGCCGTTGCGGGTCATGGCGACCCGCACGTCGGACGCGGCACGGTTGCGGTTGTCGGTGAGGCACTCGATGAGCACCGCGACGCCGTTCGGGCCGTAGCCTTCGTACATGATCGTCTCGTAGTCGGCGCCGCCGGCCTCGAGGCCGCCGCCGCGCTTGACCGCGGAGTCGATGTTCTTGTTCGGGACCGAGCTCTTCTTCGCCTTCTGGATGGCGTCGAAGAGGGTCGGGTTGCCATCGATGTCGGCGCCGCCCATACGGGCCGCGACCTCGATGTTCTTGATCAGCTTCGCGAAGAGCTTGCCGCGCTTGGCGTCAACCACGGCCTTCTTGTGCTTCGTCGTAGCCCATTTAGAGTGGCCGGACATCTGCCTGTCTCCTTCGCGTCACCAACAATGTTCGCCTCAGATCCTACCGGGACGCCGTTACAGCCCCGCGCGCACCATGTCGACGAAGTACGCGTGGACCCGGTCGTCACCCGTGAGCTCCGGGTGGAACGAGGTGGCGAGGACATTGCCCTGGCGCACGGCGACGGTGTGGCCGTCGTACGTGGCGAGCACCTCGGCGGCGCCGCCGACGGACTCGACCCAGGGAGCGCGGATGAACACGCCCTCCACCGGACCGCCCTCGATGCCCGCGAAGTCGACCTGCGCCTCGAAGGACTCGTTCTGGCGGCCGAAGGCGTTGCGGCGCACGATCATGTCGATGCCGCCCAGGGTCTCCTGGTCCTCACGGCCGTCCAGCAGCTTGTCGGCGAGCATGATCATGCCGGCGCAGGTGCCGTAGACCGGCATCCCGGCCCGTACGCGCTCGCGCAGCGGCTCCAGCATGCCGAACAGCACGGCGAGCTTCGACATGGTCGTGGACTCGCCGCCGGGGATCACCAGGGCGTCGACCTCGGCGAGCTCCTCGGGACGCCGGACCGGCCTGGCCACGGCGTCAGCCGAGGCCAGGGCGATCAGGTGCTCCCGTACGTCGCCCTGGAGTGCCAGGACACCAATCACGGGGGTGGTCATGGTGATGACTACCAGCCGCGGTTGGCGTAGCGCTCGGACTCGGGGAGGGTGTCGCAGTTGATGCCGACCATGGCCTCGCCCAGGTTGCGGGAGGCGTCCGCGATGATCTTCGGGTCGTCGTAGAAGGTGGTGGCCTTCACGATGGCGGCGGCGCGCTTGGCCGGGTCGCCCGACTTGAAGATGCCGGAGCCGACGAAGACGCCCTCGGCACCGAGCTGGCGCATCAGCGCGGCGTCGGCCGGGGTGGCGACGCCACCGGCGGAGAACAGCACGACCGGGAGCTTGCCGAGCTCGGCAACTTCCTTGACCAGCTCGTACGGGGCGCGCAGCTCCTTGGCGGCGGCGAACAGCTCGTTGTTGTCGTAGCCGCGCAGGCGGGCGATCTCGTTCTTGATCTGGCGCAGGTGACGGACGGCCTCGACGACGTTGCCGGTACCGGCCTCGCCCTTCGAGCGGATCATGGCCGCGCCCTCGGCGATGCGGCGCAGGGCCTCGCCCAGGTTGGTGGCGCCACAGACGAAGGGGGTGGTGAACGCCCACTTGTCGGAGTGGTTGACCTCGTCGGCCGGGGTCAGGACCTCGGACTCGTCGATGTAGTCGACGCCGAGGGACTGGAGGACCTGGGCCTCGACGAAGTGGCCGATGCGGGACTTGGCCATGACCGGGATGGAGACGGCCTCGATGATCTCTTCGATCATGTTCGGGTCGGACATCCGGGCGACGCCGCCGTCCTTGCGGATGTCGGCGGGAACCCGCTCCAGGGCCATGACGGCCACGGCGCCGGCGTCCTCGGCGATCTTCGCCTGCTCGGCGTTGACCACATCCATGATCACGCCGCCCTTGAGCTGCTCGGCCATGCCGCGCTTGACGCGGGAGGTGCCGATCGCCGACTCAGCGGACTGCGGGGTGGAGGGAAGCGTGCTCACGGATTGACCTCACTCGAAAGGAAGATTCAGGTGCTACTGGTGATCGCTACGGGCGACCTGGTGGTACTCGACCGAGGAAACCTTCTGGACCAGTCCACGGCAAGGGCCAATGTGCAGCCGGTGGCCCTTTGCGATTTGGCCATTGGGTACAAGTTACGGCCGCTCGGCCAGATCCACCGGAGGCTCGTCGTCCATCTCGAAGGCCAGCGGGAACGCCGCGTGGCCCGCGAGCCGGAACCAGCGGACCTTCCGGTGGCGGCGCAGGGCGCGGGCCGCACGGACGGCGTCGTTGAGGAACCGCCGTGCCATCGGCACCCGGCGGACCGCCGCCGCGAGCTCCTCGGTGGCCTCCGCCCCGCCCGGGGCCGCCTTGAGCGCGTCGACCTGCCCGACGTCGGCGAACACCGCGCGCAGTGCCTGGCTGAGCTCGCTCTCGGCAACCTCGCGGTGCTCCTCCTCCGCTTGGCGGGCGGCGTGCGCGGCCTCGTACAGGACGAGGGAGGAGGCGGGGTCCAGCACCCCGGAGGTCGCGACCTCCAGCACCACGGAGGCCCGCCGCACGAGCTGCGCGTCGAGGGCGGCGCGGGCGGCGTCCATCCGGGAGTGCAGCCGGTCGAGCCGCCCGGCGGTCCAACTGAGGTACACCCCGACGAGGCCGAGGCCAAGGGCAATCCAGACAAGGGTTTCGATCACGCTGGGCGACCCTACCTCTCCGCGCCACCCCGGCCCTCATCGCCCGTGATCCGGGCTCCGTCCCCGGCCTACACTTCGTGATCCGCATCTTCCGGGGGGAACCGTGAACCGCGCGCGTTACCGCAAACCGTCGGCCTGTCTGCTGCTCGCGGCGGGGCTCGTCCTCGTCGCCACGACCGCCGCAGGTCTGCTGTCCGGCCCCGAGGGCCGGCTCGTCGTGCTGGTCCGGGCCCGCGAGCACGCCGTGGCTCTGGGGCTGCTCGCCCTGGCCGTGCTGACCGGGGCGGTCCTGTGCGGGTTCTCGAAGCCCCGTGCCCGCCTCGTCGCGGTGGGAGTGCTGCTCGGCGTCGGCCTCCCGGCTCTCCTCGCCCTCTCGTTCCTCTCGGCATTCGCCGGCACCCACCGGCTGGAGTACGGGAAGGCGGCGCCGGGCCACGGCGACCGGCGGCTGGTGGTGGAGAGCACCAGCGCTTCCTTCGGCCCCGACACGCTCTGGCTCGTGTACGTCCACGAGGGGACCTGGCCCCTGGAGCGCCGTTGGAGCGTCGGTGCATTCAACGACGACGACATGGACAACCGCCTCGTGGAGACCGTGTGGACCGCTCCCGACCGGATCCGCATGACCACCGAGAAGGGCGCGGTCCACGAGGTGACCCTCTCCCCCGGCGGTCGACCCGACCGGTTCGTCTCCGTCGGCTAGGTGTATTGACCCGCAGCGTTGTTCACACGGCTGATGGGCGGGTGTCCGCCCAGTGCGGTGTGGCAGCGGTGGTGGTTGTAGGTGTGCAGGAAGTCTGTCAGGGCTTCGGTCCGCTCATGGTTCGAGGCGTAGGGCCGTTGGTAGGCCCACTCCTCGGCGAGCGTCCGGTTGAAGCGTTCGACCTTGCCGTTGGTCTGCGGCCGGTAGGGCCGGGTTCTTTTGTGGGCGATACCGGCCGCGGTGAGCGTACGGGTGAAGAGCTTGGATTTGTAGCAGGCGCCGTTGTCGGTCAGGACGCGCTCGACGGTGATGCCGTGGGCGGCGAAGAAGGCGTTGGCCCGCTGCCAGAACCCGGTGGCGGTCTCCTTGCGCTCGTTGGCCAGGACTTCGCTGTAGGCGAGGCGGGAGTGATCGTCGACGGCGGAGTGGATGTAGGAGTAGCCGATCACCGGCGTGCTGCTTCTGCGCTGGTCGGTAGTGGCCTGGCGGTTACGGTCGCCTGCGGCTCGGCCCACCACGCGCCATCCGCCGCCGTCGGGGATGTTGCCGAGTTTCTTGATGTCGACGTGGACGAGTTCGCCCGGTCGAGCGCGTTCGTAGCGGCGGATCGGCTCTCCGGTGGGCCGGTCCAGCCAGGCCAGGCGGCCCAAGCCGTGACGGGTCAAAATCCGGTGCACGGTCGAGGCGGGCAGGCCCAGGATCGGGCCGATCCGGGCCGGCCCGAGCTTTCGGCTCCTGCGCAGTTCACAGACTCGGGCTTCGACCGCGGGGCGAGTGCGGTGCGGGGTCGTGCGCGGGCGGCTGGAACGGTCGTGGAGTCCCGCATGGCCTTCAGTCCGCCAGCGGCGGACCCACTTGTGGGCCGTGGGCCTTGATATGCCCATCTCGGCAGCGACATGCGCCACCGGCCGCCCGGCCAGGACACGTTCGACCAGGATCCGCCTGCCGTGAACGGTCAGGCGGGCATTACGGTGTGACACGAAGACCTCCGTGTGTGGTGTGGAGCCTAGACACCTCCACCACACCGGAGGTCTTCACCATGATCAAGACCCGGCCCTGTTAACAACGCTCGTGATCAATACAGCTAGGCCGTCCTGGCCGGACGCAGTCCGCCGCGTGTCACCGGCATCCCAGGACGAGCCGCCTAGCCCCGGTTCAGGCCCAGGCGGGTGCGGAGGGGGACTCGTTCGTCTTCCGCCACCGCCGTCGCGCCGTCCGTGACCGTTTCGTAGACGGCCAGGATGTCCGCCGCCACCGTCGACCAGTCGAAGCGGCGCACGTGGGCGGAGCCGCGGGTGCTCAGTTCCGCGCGGCGGGCGGGGTCGCCGAGGAGGGCGATCGCCGAGGCGGCCAGGGAGTCGGGGTCCTCGTTCGCGAAGAGCTCACCCGCCGCGCCCTGGTCCAGGACCTGCGCGAAGGCGTCCAGGTCGGCGGCGAGGACCGCCGCGCCTGCCGAGAGGGCTTCCACCAGGATGATGCCGAAGCTCTCGCCGCCCGTGTTCGGGGCCACGTACACGTCGACGCTGCGCAGCAGCCGTGCCTTGTCCTCGTCCGAGACCATGCCGAGGAACTCGACCCGGGAGCGGAGT
Source organism: Streptomyces sp. NBC_00193 (assembly GCF_026342735.1). Lineage (GTDB taxonomy): Bacteria > Actinomycetota > Actinomycetes > Streptomycetales > Streptomycetaceae > Streptomyces > Streptomyces stoeckheimensis. The sequence goes on along the minus strand of NZ_JAPEMM010000001.1, from coordinate 5,396,183 downwards.
TCGGGCGGGAGGGAGGCGACCGCCTCCTCCTCGTCGCCGCGGCCCGCCACGAGGAGGCGTACGTCCGGGCATTCCGCCACGATGCGCGGGAACGCCGCCATCAGGACCGGCAGGCCCTTGCGCGGTTCGTCGATCCGGCCGATGAAGCCGAGGGTCTGGCCCGACCAGTCCGGATTCGGGTCGGCCTTGGCGAAGAAGTCCACGTCCACGCCGTTGGGGATGACCACCGCGTCCCCGCCGAGGTGCTCGACCAGGGTGCGCCGCGCGTACTCGCTCACCGCGATCCGGGCGCTGATCTTCTCCAGCGCCGGCTGCAGGATCGGGTACGCCGCGAGCATGGCCCGGGAGCGCGGGTTGGAGGTGTGGAAGGTGGCCACGATGGGGCCCTGCGCCGCCCAGCAGGTCAGCAGGCCCAGCGAGGGGGCGGTCGGCTCGTGGATGTGGACCACGTCGAAGACCCCGTCGTGCAGCCAGCGCCGTACGCGGGCCGCCGACAGGAAGCCGAAGTTGAGGCGGGCCACCGACCCGTTGTACGGCACCGGCACCGCCCGGCCCGCCGAGACCACGTAGGGGGGCAGGCCGGTCTCGTCGTCCGACGGGGCCAGGACCGACACCTCGTGGCCGAGGCCGATGAGGTGTTCCGCCAGGTCCCGGATGTGGAACTGGACCCCGCCGGGCACGTCCCAGGAGTACGGGCAGACGATGCCGATCTTCACGCGGAGTGCTCCTCGGGCCGGCCGGCGCCGTGGCCGGTGGTCTCCAGGTCGTCCAGCCACAGCCGCTGGAGCATGTGCCAGTCCTGCGGGTGTTCGGCGATGCCCTGGGCGAAGGCGTCGGCGACCGCCTGCGTCATGACGGCCGTCTTCTCCTGCCGGGTGCCCTCCTCGGGCACCTCCACCGGGGAGTGGATCCGGCCGTACATCTTCGGCGCGTCCCCGTAGTACAGGGTGGCCGGGAGCAGGATCGCGCCGGTCTGCAGGGCGAGCAGCGCCGGGCCGGCCGGCATCCGCGCCACCGAGCCGAAGAAGTCCACTTCCACCCCGGAGGCCGACAGGTCCCGGTCCGCGACCAGGCAGACGAGCCCGCCGGAGCGCAGCCGTCGCGCCAGCGTGCCGAAGGCGGCGCCGCCCTCGTGCGGGAGCACCTCCATGCCCAGGCTCTCGCGGTAGGCGACGAAGCGGTCGTAGAGGGTCTCCGGCTTGAGCCGCTCGGCGACGGTGGTGAAGGGGACGCCGATGTGGGTGACGGCCCAGGCGCCGGCGAGGTCCCAGTTGGCCAGGTGCGGGAGGGCCACCACGACACCCCGCCCGGAGGCCAGGGCCTCGCGCAGGATGTGGTCGTCCTTCATCTGCACGTCGGTGCTGAATCGTTCCTTGGCCATGGTCGGCAGGCGGAAGGACTCCATCCAGTACCGCATGTAGGAGCGCATGCCCGCGTGCGACAGCTCGCGCAGCCGCTCGGGCGTCGCGTCCGGCACCACCCGGGCCAGGTTCGACTCCAGGCGCAGCACGCTCTTGCCGCGCCGCTTCCAGGTGAAGTCCGCGATCCGCTGTCCGAGGGCGGCCGCGGCCGGCTCGGGCAGCTTCTTGACCCCGGCCCAGCCGAGCCCGTAGAGCCCGTCGACCAGCTTGTCCTGTGCTTTGCCCATCAGGGCGTACCGCCTTCGGAGGGAGCACCGGCGGCAGCGGCGGCGGCGTCGGCCTCTGCCGATTCGCGCCGTACGGTCACCACGCGCTGGATCAGGGTCACGAGCGAGCCCGCCGCGACCACCCACAGCGCGATCGGCAGCAGCAGGCCGATCCACGAGGGGACGCCGAAGGTCTCCAGCCCGGACAGACCGGCCGCGACCAGCGTGATCACCAGGCGTTCGGCGCGTTCGATGAGTCCGTTGACGGCGACCGGCAGGCCGATCGACTCGCCGCGGGCCTTGGTGTACGAGACCACCTGGCCGCTGGCCAGGCAGAAGATGGCGACCGCGCAGAGCGCGTTGTCGTTCCCGGAACCCGCGTACCAGAGCGCGAGCCCGCCGAAGATCGCCGCGTCCGCCACCCGGTCGAGGGTGGAGTCGAGGAACGCGCCCCACCGGCTGGAGACGCCGGCCTGGCGGGCCATGTTCCCGTCCACCAGGTCGGAGAAGACGAAGAGCGTGATGGTGATCGTGCCCCAGAAGAACTCGCCCATGGGGAAGAAGACCAGGGCTCCGGCCACCACTCCGGCCGTGCCGATGAGGGTGACCGCGTCGGGACTCACTCCCATCCGGAGCAGAAATGCGGCGAATGGCGTGAGAACACGCGTGAAGAATGCACGCGCGTACTTGTTCAGCATGGCCTTCCCGGAGGGTCGCTGGGCCGCACGGCCACCACGGCCACCGGCTGGCCCATCGTAGCCAGGGCCCCGGGCCATCGGCGCCGCGCACCCACCGGTTCACACGACGTGGGCGGTTCTCGGGCCGTTCGCCACGTTCCGCACGCCCTGTCGGACCTGTTCCCGGGCCTGTTCCCGGGCCTGTTCCCGGGCCTGTTTCCGGGCCTGTTTCCGGGCACGTTTCCGGACACCTTCCGCGGCAGGCCGCCCTGCCTCCCCCCGGCACGTTCCCGGCGTCGCCCCCGTGCGCCGCCCCCGCCGCCCCACCGCCTCCGGTACGACGTATGGACGGGGTGTGACGGCAGTGCAAAGCTCGTAGAAGGCCTTTTCCTCTCCATCCCCTCCAAGTCGGGAGGCACGAACATCGTGGGAGCCGCATCACACCAATCCGGAGCCGCCGGAAGAGCACCGACGGTCGACCACCCCGCCTCCGTACGGAACGTCGTGCTGGTCGGCCACAGCGGATCCGGCAAGACCACCCTGGTCGAAGCTCTGGCCCTGACCGCCGGCGCCGTGAAGCGGGCCGGGCGCGTCGAGGACGGCGCCACCGTCTCCGACTACGACGAGATCGAGCACCGCCGCCAGCGCTCCATCCAGCTCTCCCTGGTCCCCGTCGAGTGGGCCGGAGTCAAGATCAACATCCTGGACACCCCCGGTTACGCTGACTTCGTCGGCGAGCTCCGGGCCGGACTGCGCGCCGCCGACGCGGCCCTGTTCGTGGTCTCGGCCGCCGAGGACGGCGACGGGCTCTCCGGGGCCACCCGGATGGTCTGGGACGAATGCGCCGCCGTCGGCATGCCGCGCGCCATCGTCGTGACCCACCTGGAAGCCGCCCGCGCCGACTACACGCAGATGACCACGGTGTGCGGCGACGCCTTCGGGGCGGACGATCCCGATGCCGTGCGCCCGCTCTACCTGCCCCTGCACGGCCCCGCCGGCCCCGACGGCCACGCCCCGGTGGCCGGACTGCTCGGGCTGCTCTCCCAGCGCGTCTACGACTACACCTCCGGCGACCGCGTCGAACGCGACCCGGACCCCGGCGAGCTCGCCCTGATCACCGACGCCCGCGCCCGGCTGATCGAGGGGATCATCGCCGAGAGCGAGGACGAGACCCTCATGGACCGCTACCTCGGCGGCGAGGACATCGACCTCAAGACGCTGGTCGACGACCTGGAGCGCGCCGTCGCCCGCGGCACCTTCCACCCCGTCCTGATGGCGGCCCCCGCCGCCGACGGCGCCCGCAAGGGCCTGGGCACCGTAGAGCTCCTCGAACTGATCACCGGCGGCTTCCCCACCCCACTGGAGCGCGCGCCCGTCAACGTCACCACCCCCGACGGCGCCGCCCGCCCGGCGGTCACCTGCGATCCCGGCGGACCGCTCGTCGCCGAGGTGGTGAAGACCTCCTCCGACCCCTACGTCGGCCGCGTCTCGCTGGTCCGCGTCTTCTCCGGCACCCTGCGCCCCGACGAGACGGTCCACGTGAGCGGGCACGGCCTCACCGACCGCGGACACGAGGACCACGACGTCGACGAACGCATCGGCGCCCTGACCTCCCCCTTCGGCAAACAGCAGCGCACCCTCACCCACTGCATCGCCGGTGATCTGGCCTGCGTGGCCAAACTCACCCGCGCCGAGACCGGAGACACCCTCTCCGCCAAGGACGACCCCCTCCTCATGGAGGCCTGGTCCATGCCCGACCCGCTGCTGCCCCTCGCCATCGAGGCCCACAGCAAGGCCGACGAGGACAAGCTCTCCCAGGGCCTGGCCCGGCTGGTCGCCGAAGACCCGACCATGCGGCTCGAACAGAACCCGCACACCCGCCAGCTCGTCCTGTGGTGCCTCGGCGAAGCCCATCAGGACCTCGCCCTCGAACGCCTGCGCACCCGGTACGGGGTCCAGGTCGACCCGGTCGCGCACAAGGTCAGCCTCCGCGAGACCTTCGGCGCCAAGGCCGGCGGCCGCGGACGGCACGTGAAGCAGTCCGGCGGGCACGGTCAGTTCGCCATCTGCGAGATCGAGGTCGAGCCCCTGCCGCCGGGCAGCGGCATCGAGTTCGTCGACAAGGTCGTCGGCGGAGCGGTTCCGCGCCAGTTCATCCCGTCCGTGGAGAAGGGCGTCCGGGCGCAGGCGGCCCGGGGGCTCGCAGCCGGGTACCCGCTGGTCGACGTACGCATCACCCTGCTCGACGGCAAGGCCCACTCGGTGGACTCCTCCGACGCCGCCTTCCAGACCGCGGGCGCCCTCGCCCTGCGCGAAGCCGCCGCCGGGGCCTCCGTCCAGCTCCTCGAACCGGTCGCCGAGCTGGCCGTACTCGTTCCCGACGAGTACGTCGGCCCCGTCATGAGCGACCTCGCCGGCCGCCGGGGCCGCGTCGTGGGCACCGATGCGGCGGGCACCGGCCGCACCCGGGTCCTCGCCGAGATCCCCGAGATCGAGATCGGCCGGTACGCCGTGGAGCTGCGCTCCGTGTCGCACGGCACGGGCCTGTTCAGCCGTACGTACGCGCGCCACGAGCCGATGCCACCACAGATAGCGGACAAGCTGCGCGAACAGACCGAGAAGGGAAGCCAACTGACATAGCGTCACCCGAGCCGCCCATCCAACCCGCTTGCGATGGGCGGCATTTACCTGTCCCATGACCACGGGGAGGAATCGGCCGATAGGCTCGTCCGCGCGTGAGACGGGCAGAACGAACGGGTAGACCAACCGGGTGGGCCGAGCGGGTGGGCCGAGCGGGTGGGCCGAGCAGGCAGGTCGAGCGCACAGGGCGGGAACGCCGCACCGGGAAACACCACCCGGAGCCGGCGGCATCGCGGGCAGGCCCGCACACGAGCACGACGCACAGCGATGGGGGCAGCGGTGGCGGACGACGGATTCGACTTCAGGCCCGGGGCACAGATCCCGCTCCAGGGCGGCGGCGGCCAGACCGCCGCGACCAACGCCCTCGCGTCCGCCGCCTACCGGGACGGCGGACGCGACACCAAGCTGGACGAGATACTCAAGGCCAACAACGAGTACCACGAGTCCGTCGTCAAACCCGCCAAGGTGTCCCTGCTCGCCCCCAACCTCGGCGAGGCCTTCTGCCGCGCCGTCGAGGCGCGCACCGTCCCGGCGACCCGCAAACCCCTCATCCAGTCCTTCGGCGCCGACCCGCAGACCGTCGTCGAGCACTGTCTGGCCGCCTCCCGCATCCGCAAGGAGCGCGACCGCAAGCTCCGCCTGATCATGCTCGTCTGCGGGGTCGTGTTCCTCCCCGGCCTGCTGCTGTGGCTCGGCCTGTTCTGGGCCCGCAAGGCCCTGGCGGACTCCGATGCCAAGCGGGCCTCCTGGATGGGCACGGCGCTCCTGGTCGGCGTGGGCCTGGTGGTCGCCGTGCTCATGTTCCGGCTCCCCGTGACCGGCGTGCCGAGCATCTACGTCCGCGCCATGGTCATCGCCCCGGTCGTCGGCTGGTTCCTCGCCCGCCGGCTCTGCGAGGCCACCGCCGAAGACCTGCGGTCCCGCTGGGACGGGCTCCTCGCGGGCGGCGGCGGGGTGGCCGCCAAGATCCCGGAGGCCGTCCCCGGCAACCCCGACGAGAAGGCCCGCGAGGACCTGCGCCACTCCCTGGCCAAGCTCACCGCCGAGGACCGCAGCAATGCCGTCTTCTACGCGGGCCCCAAGGGCATACTCGGCATGGGCACGCGCTGGGGCAGCTGGCAGATGGCCGAGGAGCTCGTCCCCAAGAACGAGGGCTCGGAGATCCACCCGTTCCGCAGCTGGGACGTCATACGCGCGATCGACGCCCAGCTGCGCAAGCTGGAGCGCGGCCCCCTGCACACCGGTGGCCTCCCGCCCGCGTCGATCCAGCACTGGATCGTCTCCCCGGTCGGCGAGGGCGCCAAGGAAGTGACCCGCCCCAGCGGAGCGGACGTGGACACCTTCCTGGTCAAGCCGCACGAGATCACCCGGATCTGCAACGAGCAGCAGTTCAGCGCCGGCAACCGGCACTACCTCGGCATCCAGTACCCGCTCTGGGACGGCCAGCTCGTGATCACCATGCTGGTCACGGTCACCGTGCTCTACAAGACCCTGCGCGTGGAGGTCACCGGGCACGCGCTCGGCCCGGTGCACGGCCTGTTCACCACCAAATCGGCGGCGCCCGTCGACGAGGTCGCCAAATCCGTGCGCTTCTGGGAGACCGTGGAGCTCAAGCGGCCCGTGGTCGACACGAGCGAGGTCGTACGCCTCGCCGTGCGCGCGCCCTTCACCTGGTACCCGCCGCTCCTGGACTTCCTGGGCGGCAAGCTCGTCCTTCCGGAGCCCTTCGGCGTCCGCCACGTCTGGGCCGGCCAGCCGTGGCGCCACCGCTTCATGGCGGACGACGCGATGCGCGCCGCGACCCCGGTCCTGCGGGCGGTGCACACCGCCGCGATGCGGGTCCTGGAGGAGAACGGGGTCGACACCGAACGCTTCACCAACCGCTCGATGATCGTCAGCGGCATGGTCCAGGAAGCCGCACCGCGCAAGGCGGACGTCTACGACGCGTGAGCCCGCGCGGACGTCCGCACAGCCGTACGCCGGGCCCGCCCTAGTCGGTGGGCCAGGCGTCGGCGAGCATCTGGCGGGTGTCCGCGAGGAGTTGGGGCAGCACCTTGGTGTGTCCCACGACCGGCATGAAGTTCGTGTCCCCGCCCCAGCGGGGCACGATGTGCTGGTGCAGGTGCGCGGCGATGCCGGCGCCGGCGGCCTGGCCCTGGTTCATGCCGATGTTGAACCCGTGCGCACCGGAGGCCTTGCGCAGCGCGACCATCGCCCGCTTCGTCAGGTCGGCGAGCTCGAGGGTCTCGGCGGCGTCCAGGTCCGTGTAATCGGCGACGTGCCGGTAGGGCACGACCATCAGGTGGCCGCCGTTGTACGGGTAGAGGTTCAGCACGGCGTAGACGTGCTTGCCCCGGGCCACGACCAGTCCGTCCTGGTCCGACATCTCCGGAATCCCGCAGAAGGGACAGCCGTCCCCGGCCTCCGGCCCGGTCGGCTTGTTCTCCCCCTGGATGTAGGCCATCCGGTGGGGCGTCCACAGTCGCTGGAACGCGTCCTGCGTGCCCACACCGATCTGCTGCTCCGGCTCAATCGTCATGGCATGCAGCATATGACCTTGGCCCCGAGCGGCGTGTCGCCGGGGCGAACACCGGTGTGCGGGACGCGATGCTGAGCCCATGAACGACGCAACCGAGACCGGTGACCAGGCCTGGGAGCGCCGGACCGAGCTGCCCCTGTTCTACGCCTCCCTGCTCTTCCTCGCGGGCTACACGGTCTCCGTGGTGGCCTACCGCGCCCATCCCCTGTGGCGGGACATCGGCCTCGGCCTGGTCGCAGTGACCTGGGCCTGCTTCATCGTGGACTACCTGGCCCGGCTGGTCCTGAGCCGCATGCGGCCGCTGCGCTTCGTCCGCGTGCACTGGCTGGACACCCTGATCGTGATGCTGCCGCTGCTGCGGCCGCTGCGCATGGTCAAGGTCCACGACGCGATCCAGGCCCGCTACAACCGCCCGCGCCGGAACCTGTACGCGCGCGTGATGTCGTACGCGGGCCTCTCGGCCGGACTGCTCGGCTTCGCGGGCGCCCTCGGGGTCCACCACTTCGAGCGCCAGGCCCCCGGGGCCTCGATCCTCACGCTCGGGGACGCGGTGTGGTGGGTGTGCGAGACGCTGACGACGGTGGGCTACGGGGACATGGCCCCCGTGACCCCGGGGGGCCGGATCATCGCGGCGTTCATGATGGCCGGCGGGCTGGCGCTGCTGGGCGCGGTGACGGGTTCGTTCTCGTCCTGGATGCTGCAGGCCTTCCGGCGGGAGGACGAGGAAGCCCCCGGGAAGTGAGACTTCCCGGGGGCCGGTCCCCGCAGATCCCCGCCGGGCGGGGAGCACGATCACACCTGGACGCGGCGCTCCACGACGTCCACGAGCTTCGCCAGCGCCTGGTCGCGCGGGACGCCGTTCTCCTGCGAACCGTCGCGGTAGCGGAAGGAGACGGTGCCCGCGGCCATGTCCTCGTCACCGACGATGATCATGAAGGGGACCTTCAGCTTCTGCTGGTTGCGGATCTTCTTCTGCATGCGGTCGGAGGAGGCGTCCACCTCGACGCGCAGGCCCTTCTTCTTCGCCTCGGCGGCGAACTCCTGCAGGTACTCGATGTGCGAGTCGCCGATCGGGATGCCGACCGCCTGGACCGGGGCGAGCCACGGCGGCATGACGCCCGCGTAGTGCTCCAGCAGGACGGCGAAGAACCGCTCGATGGAACCGAACAGCGCGCGGTGGATCATGACCGGACGCTGCTTGGTGCCGTCGGGGCCGGTGTACTCCAGGTTGAAGCGCTCCGGCAGGTTGAAGTCGAGCTGCACGGTCGACATCTGCCAGGTGCGGCCGATCGCGTCACGGCACTGGACCGAGATCTTCGGGCCGTAGAACGCGGCGCCGCCCGGGTCCGGGACCAGGGGCAGGCCCTGCTTCTCGGCGACCTGCTGGAGGGTGGCGGTGGCCTCCTCCCAGATCTCGTCCGAGCCGACGAACTTCTCCGGGTCCTTGGTCGACAGCTCCAGGTAGAAGTCGGTCAGACCGTAGTCGCGGAGCAGGTTCAGCACGAAGGTCAGCGTGCGGTCGAGCTCCTCCGCCATCTGCTCCTTGGTGCAGTAGATGTGCGCGTCGTCCTGGGTGAAACCGCGCGAGCGGGTCAGGCCGTGCACCACGCCGGACTTCTCGTACCGGTACACGGTGCCGAACTCGAAGAGGCGCAGGGGCAGTTCACGGTAGGAACGGCCGCGCGCGTCGAAGATCAGGTTGTGCATCGGGCAGTTCATGGGCTTGAGGTAGTAGTCGGTACCACCGTCGAGCTGCATGGGGGGGTACATGCCCTCCGCGTACCAGTCCAGGTGGCCGCTCTTCTCGAAGAGGGTGCCCTTGGTGGCGTGCGGGGTGTAGACGAACTCGTAGCCCTCTTCCTCGTGCCGCTTGCGCGAGTAGTCCTCCATGGTGCGGCGGATGACGCCGCCACGGGGGTGGAAGACGGCCAGGCCGGAGCCGATCTCGTCCTGTACGGAGAACAGGTCGAGCTCGGTGCCGAGCTTGCGGTGGTCGCGCTTCTCGGCCTCCACGAGGAAGTCGAGGTGGGCCTTCAGCTCCTCCTTCGACGGCCACGCGGTGCCGTAGATGCGCTGGAGCATCGGGTTCTTCTCGCTGCCGCGCCAGTAGGCGGCGGCGTTGCGCATGAGCTTGAACGCGGGGATGTTGCGGGTGGTCGGCAGGTGGGGACCGCGGCAGAGGTCCTTCCAGCACAGGTCGCCGGTCTTGGCGTCGAAGTTGTCGTAGATGGTCAGCTCGCCGCCGCCCACCTCGACGTTCGCGCCGTCGTCGGTCGAGGCCGAACCCTTGATGCCGATGAGCTCCAGCTTGTAGGGCTCGTTCGCGAGCTCCTCGCGGGCCGCCTCGTCGGTAACGACGCGGCGGGCGAAGCGCTGGCCGCGCTTCTGGATCTCCTGCATCTTCTTCTCGATGGCCTTGAGGTCATCGGGGGTGAAGGGCTTCGCGACGTCGAAGTCGTAGTAGAAGCCGTCCCGGACCGGCGGGCCGATGCCCAGCTTGGCCTCGGGGAAGAGCTCCTGCACGGCCTGCGCCATGACGTGCGCGGTGGAGTGGCGCAGGATGTCGAGGCCGTCGGGAGAGGAGATCTCCACGGGCTCGACGGTCTCGCCGTCCTTCACCTCGTACGCGAGGTCCTTCAGCTCACCTGCGATGCGCGCGGCGACGATGGTGCGCTCGCCGGCGAAGAGCTCTGCCGCCGTAGTGCCCGTGGCCACCACGCGCTCGTCCCGCTCGGAATCGCGTTGGATGAACACACGGACGTCTGACACCGGTCTCTCCTGACTCAGGGGGTGCGCGAGCGAACACTGCGCGCCTGAATCGTACCGAGCGGATGGGCCGCGCCGCTAAACGGTTACCGCCGGGCCGGCGGTCCGCCCCGGAAAACAGCGCCGCACGGCACCGGCGGGGGCGTCCCTTCGACGGCGGAGGGAACCGGCGCGGGAGGACGCGGCGTCCCCCGACGCAGAAGATCGTCAGTGAACGCAGAGGAGATCGTGATGACCGGCACGGCTACCCGCTACCTCTATCTGGTGCGGCACGGCGAGGCGGCGTCGGAGGAGGGCGGGCTGACGGAAGCCGGCCGCCGGCAGGCCGTGCTGCTCGGCCGGCGCCTGCGCGGCATCCCCCTCGCAGCCGTCCACCACGGCCCGCTGCCGCGGGCGGAGCAGACCGCGCGTCTGATCGGCGACCAGCTGGAGGACGTCCCCCTGCACGTCTCGGACGTGGCGGGCGACTACGTCCCCCACGTGCCGGCGAGGGAGGAGCTTCCGGCGGAGTCCGCGGACCTCTTCCTCCGCTTCCTCGCCACTGCCTCCGAGGAGGAGCGGGAGCAGGGGCCCGGGCTGGCCCGGCGGGCGCTCGACCTGTTCACCGGGCCGGTGGACGGCGAGGAGGACCGGCACGAGCTGATCGTCACCCACGCCTTCCTGGTCGCCTGGCTGGTCCGGGACGCCATGGACGCGCCGCACTGGCGCTGGCTCGGTCTCAACCAGGCCAACGCCGCGCTCACGGTCATCCGGTACGCGCCCGGCCGGCCGGCCTCCGTCCTCGTCTCCAACGACATGCGGCACCTGCCCGACGAGCTGCGCTGGACCGGCTTTCCCCCCGAGCTGCACGTCTAGCGCGTGCCGCCCGGCCGGCCTGGTCGCCCCGGCCGGCCTGGTCACCCCGGTCGCCCTGGTCGCCCTAGTCGTCCGACGGCAGCACGTCCCCGGCGTCGAGGGACTCGTCCAGGGACTTCATCAGGCGGTCCCGCTCGACCTCGTCCAGCGGCACCGGCCGCACGTCCGCGGCGTCCGTCAGCCGGCGGAACCCGCCCCGACGCTGCAAGCTCCCGCTGACCCGGATCGGCAGTCCGACCAGGTGCGCGTGGCCCGCCACCCGGTACGACTCCTCGTCGAGCACGACCCGGACGTACGGGATCTCCGCCCCGGCCAGGACCCGCAGCCGGACCGTGCCCCCGCCCCCCGGGGCGGACCTCCGCATCCGGACCACCGCTCCCGCCACCCTGACCGGCACCGCGGGTTCGTCCCTCGTGTACCGCGCGGCCGCCTCCCGGAGCACCGGGAGGTCGCCGGGCGAGAACTCCACCGGCTCCGGCCGGGCCGCGCACCCCGCCGGGACCCCCGCCGCCGGGGCCCACGCCAGGGCCACCCGGGCGCCCTCCGAGCCGTGGACCAGCGAGATGAGCGCCTCGGCGAGCTCCCGGCTGACCCCGGCCTCGACCGCGGCGTCGAAGGCCTCCATGCCGCCGGTGGCCCGCTGGTAGTCCACGGCCTCGCGGGCGGCGTGCAGCGCGTGGTGGAGCCGGATCACCGTCCCCCGGCCCCCGTCCACGGGGACGTACGCGGTCAGCCGCCGGCCGCCCGGAGCCGGCCCGACCAGGACCCCGTCCAGCGCCCGCTCCGCCTGGCCGCGGTGCCGGGCCCCGTAGTACCCGGCCCGCGCCCGGTCGGCCAGGGCCCCGGCGAGGAGCAACTGGCGGGCGGCCGAGCGGAGCTGTTCCTGGACGGTCCAGTCGGCCTCGCCCTGGAGTCCGTACGCCCCTCGCGGGATCTCGCGGTCCCAGCGGATCTCGTCGCTCGGCACGCTGAGCCCGTACAGCACCTCGCGCGCCGACGGCAGCGCGCTGCGCGAGAGCGCGGTGAGCGCCTCTTCGAGCAGGTCGGCGCAGTCGGGGAAGGCCCGGCTCTCGGGGACGAGGAGGCTGGTGCCGCCGCTGCCCGTGGCGTACGGGGCGGGCGGCGTCCAGCGCCCGTACCGTCCGGCCGCGCCGCCGCGGCGCAGCCAGCCGTGCCGGTGCAGCAGGGCGCCGAGCACGAGCGGATCGACCTGCGCGGGATCGGGGGCTCCCGCGGCGAACTCCGGTGAGGAGAGCGGCTCCAGGTGCGGTGACTGCCAGTTCATCAAGGTGTCCCTCCCGACCCGACCCGGGTCATGATCTCGCAGAGCGCCCGGTCGTCGAAGATCCGCGTGGTCGGGATCCGTACGGTGGTCCGGCGCCGGCCGGTCACGGGGTGCCCGGCGAGATTGGTCCAGTAGCAGCAGTGCCGCAGGTCGAGCCGGTCGTGTCCGGCGCTCAGCCATTGGTCGCGTTCCCGCGGGACGAGCATCACGACGAGGATCTTGTGCACGGCGACCGGGGTGCGGGCCAGCTTCACCAGGTGCTCGTTGTCGAGGGTGAAGCCGAAGGTGGGCCCGGCCGGTCTGGGCGGTATCTGGTAGGTCGCCTTGAGCTGGACCTTGATGGTCACCTCGTCGTCGACGACGTGCTCGGGGGCGCCGTGGCTGACGTGCCAGTCGATGCCGTTGTCGGGGAAGGGCTGGGACAGCGAGCAACCGGCCGCGGCGGCGACGGCGTGCAGGTATCCCACCTGAAGGGTTTCCATGCAGGCGGTGGTGGCGAGTGTGCCGCGCAGCGGTCCGCTCCGCGGGTCGGTCCGCGGATCGATCTGCCCCGCGAGCACCCCGCCCGGTTCGGGCTGCGCGAGCGCCATGGCCGGCTCCCCATGCCTTCCGGGCTGTCCCCGTTTTCGAGCGGCCGCACAGGGCCGCATCAGGTCCGTGTCAGGGTGTCGGGGTTGACGACCGGTCATGTGTGCGGCCCCCCAGTTGAGTTGTCTCCGCAGTCGGAGTCCCGCAAACGGCGTACGGGGCAAAGAGCCCGGGTATCACCGTTTCGGGCAGGGTGGCGGGGCCTGGGGCGTGGTGCCCGGGTGGGGCCATCTGCCGACGGGTGACGAGGAGTTCGCCATGACACGCTGGTACGAGGGCCCGCTGGCCGCATTCGACACGGAGACGACCGGGGTGGACGTGGAGCAGGACCGGATCGTGTCCGCCGCGCTCATCGTGCAGGAGTGCGCGGGCGGCCGGATCCGCTCGACGCGCTGGCTGGTCAATCCCGGCATCCCGGTACCCCCGGGGGCCACGGAAGTGCACGGTCTGACCGATGAGCACCTTCAGCGCAACGGGCGGTGGCCCGCGCCGGTGGTGGAGGAGATAGCCCGCGCGCTCGGGGAGCAGCAGATGGCGGGGAGGCCGGTGGTGGTGATGAACGCGCCGTTCGATCTGACGCTGCTGGACCGGGAGTTGCGTCGCCACCGGGCGTCCTCGCTGGCCCGGTACCTGGACAACCGGCCGCTGACGGTGCTGGATCCGCGGGTGCTGGACAAGCATCTGGACCGCTACCGCAAGGGGCGCCGGACGCTGACGGACCTGTGCGCGCACTACGGGATAGAGCTGGAGGGGGCCCATGACGCGGGCGCGGACGCGCTGGCGTCCCTGGAGCTCGTACGGGCCGTGGGGCGCAGGTTCGCGGGCCGGCTGGAGCGGCTGACGCCGGCGGAGCTGCACACGCTCCAGCAGGTGTGGCACGCGGCGCAGGCGCGGGGACTTCAGGCGTGGTTCGCACGGCAGGGCACGCCGGAGTCGGTGGATCCGCACTGGCCGCTGCGGCCGGAGCTGCCCGCGGCGGCGTGAGGGGCCGTGCGCGGGAATCCGTACGGCGGGCGAAGATCCGTACGGCGAGGGTCCCGTACATGCGGAAGGCCGGTCCGTCATCAGACGGACCGGCCTGTCCCGGTGGGCGATACTGGGATCGAACCAGTGACCCCTTCGGTGTGAACGAAGTGCTCTCCCGCTGAGCTAATCGCCCGGGAACGGTGTGAACAATACAGAAGGCCCGGGGCTGGTTCAAACCGCTTCGGGCCGGGCCGCCAGATGTGCGGCGAGCCCGCGCCGCCCGGCCCGCATCATCAGGGTGTGGTTGAGCCGGAACACCGGCCGCCCGGGGAACGCGAGAAGGCGCATCAGGGGGCGGCGCACCTCGACCTCCTGCTCGTACAGGGCCCGCGTGCCGCCGGGCCGCGACCGCACGGTCCAGCGGGCCCAGCCCTCCAGGTCGCCGAGCAGGGCGACCTCCAGGATGCCGCGCACGGGGTCCCGCAGGAGTTCGGCCGCGCTCACGCGCAGGGTGTACGGGAGGGCGGAGCGGATGAAGGCGGTGCCGCTGCTCCCGTCGGCGGCGGGGGCGACGGCGCGGATCTGGGGCCACCACAGGGGGTAGGACTCGGGGTCTTCCAGGGCGGCGTAGACGCGGGCGGGCTCGGCCTCGAGGTCCCACACGCTGCGGAAGCGGTAACGGGTCCACCGGTCGGCGGGGTTGGCGGGGGCGGCGCGGCCGGCGGGGCCGGCGCCCCGCGCGGCGCCGGGGCTGCCGATGCGGCTGCTTCGGTCCATGCCTCCAGTCTTGCGCGCGGCGGGTGCCCGTACCCGGTACTCAGCCGGAACTCACCCGGAGATGAGTACGCGCACCCATGTCCTGACGGGGTGACGGGCGCCACACTCCGAACCATGGACAACCCCCTGCCGCCGGCCGAGGAGCTCGTGCTCATCGACCGCGAACTGATCCAACTCGACGCCCGGCGCCACTTCCTGCTGAGTCGCCGTGCGTGGCTGCTGGGCGCCCAGGCCCCCCACGCGTGGGGTGCGCCGGCCCGGCCGCCGGTGCCCGCGCAGGGAGCGGAGGCCTCGGCTCCCGGCGCGCAGAACGTGCTGCTGGTCCTGGGCGCGGTGCTGCTGGCCGTCGCGGCGCTGGCGTTCACGCTGGTCAGTTGGGGCTCCCTGGGGATCGCCGGGCGCAGCGCGGTGCTCGCCGTGGTGACCGCGGCGGCGCTGGGCGCACCGGTAGTGCTGCTACGCCGGGGGCTGCGCTCGACGGCCGAGGCGGTGGGCGCCGTCGGTCTGCTGCTGACGGTGCTGGACGCGTACGCGCTGTACGCCGTCGGCATGCCGGAGGTGGACGGCACGGCGTACGCGGCCGGTGCCGCCGCGGTCCTGGCGGCGGGGTGGGCGGGGTACGGGCGTTCCCTGCCCGCGCTGCGGATCCCGGTCCCCGCGGCGCTGCTGACGGCGCAGCTCCCGCTGCCGCTGGCGGCGCTGGCCGCCGGGGCGGAGGGGCTGGACCTGGCCTGGGCCCTGCTGGGGACGGCGGCGCTGGACGCGGGGCTCGTGCTGCTGCGGCCCGGGCGCTGGTCCCTGTGGGCGGGGGCGGCGGGCTCGGTGGCGGGCGGGGCCGCGCTGCTGACCGGTCTGGTGGAGTCGGTAACGGCCGAATCGACGGGCGCGGCGCTGGCGCCTTCGGCGCGGCTGGCGGCGGTGGCCGTGCTCGCGCTGGTGGTGGCGTGGCGTGCTTCGGGCATGCGGGCCGCCTTCGCCGCGGCCGGCGCCCTCGCGGCGGTGGCGGCGCTGGGCGGCCTGGTCCGGCCCGAGCTGAGCCCGCCCTGGGCGGCGGTCGCGTACCTCGTGGTGGCCCTGCCCCTGCTGGGAGCCCTACGGGTCTCCGCGCTCCCGGAGCCGGTCCGGCGCGGCCTCGCCCTGGCCGGTGCGGGGGTGGCCGTCCTGCAGGCGGTGACCTCCGTGGCGTGGGTGGCGACGGTGCTGGTGGACCGGCTGCGGGTGCTGGAGGAGGTCTGGTCGGTGACGACGCCCGTTCCGGCGGCCGCGGACGGCCCGGGGCTCGCGGCGCCGGTGTCGCTGCTGCTGACGGCCGGGGCCGCGTGGTGGCTGGTCCGGGTGCTCCCGGGGCGGCCGGAGCCGGGGGTGGCGGCGGTGGTCCTGGGCTGGGCGGCGCTGTTCACGGCCCCCGTGATGCTCGACGCGGCCCCGGGCGCGGTCCTCGCGGCGCAGCTCGCGGTGACGCTGGCGGCGGGACTGCTCACGCTGCGGTCCACGGCGGCGGCTTTCGCCGACGCCCCCGCGAAGACCCCCGCGCCGGCCACGGCGGCCGGCGGCGGCCCGACGGGCACCGGGGCCGCGCACGTAGGCGATGGCAACCCCGCGGGCACCGGCTCCGCGGCGGTCGGCGACGGCGGCCTCGCGGGCTCCGGGCCCGCGCCCGTCGGCGCTGACAGCCTCACGGGCTCCGGGGCCGCGCCGGCCGCCCGTCGCGGCTTCGCGGGGGTCGCCGCGGGCGTGTGCGCGCTGGTGGGGGCCCTGAGCGTGTCCGTGGCGGCCCTGGACGGCCGGCTGGCGACCTTCGGGGTGCTCGGCCTGCTGGGGGCCGCCTGTGCGGCGGGAGCGGCGTACCGGCCCGCTCCGGAGTGGGCCCGCGCGGGGGCCGCGGCGCTCGCCGTCGGGTACGCGGCGCTGCTCGCGGTGGCGCTGGGCGCGCTCCTGGAGCGGCCGGTGGCCTGGTGGGCGCCGCCGGTGCTGGTGGTCCCGGCGGTGGTGGCGGCGCTCGGGCCGCGGCTGGGCGTCGTACGGGTCCCGGCCGAGGTCGCGGCGGCCGCCTCGGGCCTCCTCGCGGTGGCCCTGGCCACCGGGGACGCTCCGGTGCTCGCGCTGGTCCTGGCCCTGGCCGGGGTCGTGTGCGCGGCGGCGGCGGTGCGGCCCGAGCGCCGGTCGGCGGCGGGCTGGCCGGCGGGGGTGCTGTTCCTCGCGGCGACCTGGGTACGGCTGGCGGCCTCGGAGGTGACGGTGCCCGAGGCGTACACCCTGCCGGTGACGGCTGCGGCGCTGGCCGTGGGGTTCCTGCGGCGGCGCCGTGATCCGCTGGCCGGGTCCTGGACGGCGTACGGGCCGGGCCTGGCGGCGACCCTGCTGCCGAGCACCCTCGCGGTGTGGGGCGATCCGCACTGGCTGCGGCCGCTGCTGCTGGGGACGGCCGCGCTCGGGGTGACCCTGGCCGGTGCCCGCGGCCGGCTCCGCGCGCCGCTGCTGCTGGGCGGGGCGACGCTGACGGCGGTGGCACTGCACGAGCTGACCCCGTACGTGATCCAGGTGGTGGACGCGCTGCCGCGCTGGCTGCCGCCGGCCCTGGCGGGGGTGCTGCTGCTGGCGGTGGGGGCCACCTACGAGAAGCGGCTGCGCGACGCCCGCCGACTGCGGGAGGCCATCGGCCGACTGAGGTAGCCCGATCGGGGCCGGAACCGGGGCCGGACGGGTGAAAACGCCAGAGGCCCGGAGACTGTGAAAGTCTCCGGGCCTCTGGTCCGGGTGGGCGATACTGGGTTCGAACCAGTGACCCCTTCGGTGTGAACGAAGTGCTCTCCCACTGAGCTAATCGCCCGGACGCACCGCAAACATTACCGCATGTCAGCGGTGCTCTCCGCCATGGTCGGGCGGGCTCACTTCACCTCGTGGTTCCAGGGCAGCTGGAGCCCGTACTTCCACAGGTAGACGCCGATCAGGACGCCCGCGATCACGAGCCCGACGCTGGTCAGGATGATGTTGCGGCGGCGGACCTTCGGGTCCAGGGCCTTCTGGGCGGCTTCGCTGACCTTGCGCTTGGTCCAGCGCAGGGCGAGGTGGGCCCAGGCGAATTCGGTGGCCCAGATCGCGAGGCCCGCGAAGATCGCCACCCAGCCCGGTCCGGGCAGGACCAGCATGGCGATGCCGGCGCCGATGACGGCGAGGCCGACGACGAAGACGCCGACCTGCCAGCTCAGGTGCAGACCCCTGCTGGCCTTGATGAAGGCCGGCGCCTTGGAAACGTGCGGCGCCTCCTCGGCTGCGGATCCCGCTGCGGAATCGGCTGTGGATTCGGCTGCGGACTCATTGGTCTCGCGGTCACTCCCCGTGTTCATGGGGTCGAATCTACCGGAGGTCCCAGCACACGTGAATGGTCGTTTGGATCCGCCGTCCGAGGGACCCAGAGGTCCGCAAAACGGTCAGAGGGGTTTACAACGGCACCGTAGGTGGCATGTCGATTTCGCCGACGTGCGAATCCCCGAGCGCACACTGAGCGAAAGGCCCTGGCGCTTATGAACACCACGGTCAGCTGCGAGCTGCACCTGCGCCTCGTTGTGTCGAGCGAGTCCTCACTGCCTGTTCCCGCGGGCCTGCGGTATGACACGGCCGACCCCTACGCCGTGCACGCCACCTTCCACACCGGCGCCGAGGAGACGGTCGAATGGGTATTCGCCCGCGACCTCCTCGCCGAGGGCCTTCACCGGCCCACCGGTACCGGCGACGTCCGTGTCTGGCCGTCCCGCAGTCACGGTCAGGGGGTCGTCTGCATCGCCCTGAGCTCACCGGAGGGAGAAGCACTGCTCGAAGCACCCGCCCGAGCACTGGAGTCGTTCCTCAAGCGGACGGACGCCGCGGTCCCACCCGGGACCGAACACCGGCACTTCGACCTCGACAAGGAGCTCTCCCACATCCTGGCCGAATCCTGAGCCAGGCCTACAGAGGGAACCCTCCCCCGGCTGAGCCCGGGGGCCGTACGACACCGTCCGACTCGGGGCGACGGTGCACGGCGGACAACCACATACGGAAGTACCGGCGCTGTTCATGCGGAAGCCACCCGCGTGGACGGCGCCGGTGCGCTTTGGGGTGACCCGCTAGAGTCGGCCACCAGCGGCGGCAGCAGACCGTCACCGCAGGCCCGGCCCTTGAGGGAGACCCCGTGCAGATCCCCCACGACACCCGTCGCGCGCTCGACGTCGTCGTCGCGCTGGTGAACACCTCGGCCGAGACCGAGCAGCCCGACGGGCTGGCCGACGTGAACGCGCTGCGCGGCTTCGTCCACGAGTACGCGATCAGCGACGTCGGCGAGCTCAGCGCCCGCGATCTCGCCGGCGTGCGCACGGTCCGCGGCAAATTCGCCCAGATCTTCGCGGCGCCCACCTCGCGCGCGGCCTCCGTGCTGATCAACGAACTGGTCGCGACGGCAGGCACCACCCCGCAGCTGACCAACCACGACGGCTACGACTGGCACGTTCACTACTTCGCCCCGGGTGCCTCGGTGGGCGACCACCTGGCGGCCGACGGCGGCATGGCGCTGGCCTTCATCGTGGTCTCGGGCGAGCAGGAGCGGCTGCGCCGCTGCGAGGCCCCGGACTGCCGGCGGGCCTTCGTCGACCTCTCCCGCAACCGCTCCCGGCGCTACTGCGACAGCCGTACCTGCGGGAACCGGCTGCACGTGGCGGCGTACCGGGCCCGGCGCAAGTCGGAGCTGGGCACGGAGCCGCACTCAGAGCAGGAAGAGATCGTGCACGGCGGCGAGCAGCAGCAAGCCTCCGATCACACCTAGGAAGATCATCAAGGGCGGCTGGGAGAGCGCGAAGAGGCAGCCTCTCGGCTCCTCGGCGAGGGGAACGGTGGCCGGCGCGGGAACGGCGGGCTCACCCGATGAAGGTTCGGGCATGTCGGGGCGATGATGGCCCAGCGGACCCGCGCGCGCCCCTCAACACGCCAGACGGAACGCGCGAGTTCACCGGATCCCGTCAGTTCAGGTGGTTCCCGTCCCGGATCGCCGCACGGACCTGCCGCCCGACCCCACGCCTGGATCGGGGCCGCGCGGCCGAGGTGGGCCGGGTCAGATGCCGTGCTTCTTGAGGATCGCCTCGATGTCGGAGAAGTCCTCGGCGGGAGCGGCGGCCGGGGTGGGCCGCGAGCGGGCACCGTCGCCCAGCGAGGGCGCGGAAGCGGCCGGGGCGACGGCCTCCTGGGCCGGGCGGCCCTTGGCGGCCTTCGGCTGCTTCTGCCTTCCCTCCCCCGCGCCCGCTCCGCGCCGTTCTATCGCGCGGGTGGTCACGAAGAGCAGCCAGGCCAGCCCCAGCACGGCGAAGCCGGCCCAGACGGTCGGCTTGAAGACGATCCCGGTCGCCCAGGCCACGACGCCCGTCATGACCAGGCCGACGGGCACCAGCGAGTACGCCGCGATCCGCGTGGCCGCGAGGAATCGCTTGCGGTAGGCGGTCAGCGCGGCGATGCCCAGGCCCGCCGCGGACACCGCGGAGCAAATGGTCTCGGCGAGCATGCGGGGCCTCCAGGGGCGGGACGGCCACAAGGGCCGCGGCGGACCCGGCCGGCGGGCCGGGCGTTCTGTCCCCATCCATCCTGCACCGGCGACCCTCGCCCTGGCCACGGCCGGAGCCCCCCGCGGGCGGATCTCCGGGACATCTCCGGGTCCCGTCTCCTCCCGAGGTCCCGGTCCCGGCTCATCCCTGCGGACTGGGAGACTGTCCGCATGACCGATTCCGTGATCCTCGACGTCTGGTGCGAACTTCAGTGCCCGGACTGCCACAGTGCCCTGGACGACGTGCGCGCCCTGCGGGCCCGCTACGGCGACCGGCTGGACATCCGGCTGCGCCACTTTCCGCTGGAGAAGCACAAGCACGCCTTCGCCGCCGCGCAGGCCACGGAGGAGGCCGCCGAGCAGGGGCAGGGCTGGCCCTACGTGGAGGCCGTCCTCGCCCGCACCGCGGAGCTCACCAAGTCCGGCGAATCGGTACTGATCGAGGTCGCACGTGAACTGGGCCTGGACGCCGAGGAGTTCGACACCGCCCTGATCGACGGCCGGCACATCCTGATCGTGGACGCCGACCAGGCCGAGGGCAAGGCGATCGGCGTGACCGGCACCCCGACGTACGTGATCGACGGGCAGCGCCTCGACGGCGGCAAGAGCCAGGAGGGCCTGCGCGAGCGCATCGAGGAGATCGCCGACCGGCTGCTCGGCGCCGCGTAGGCCGTCTGGACCGCCTCGGCCGTCTCGGTCGTCGCGGCCTAGATCAGGTCCTTGGCGTAGTTGAAGTCCGTCGTCCGGTAGCCGAGGGACTCGTAGAGCCGCAGGGCCGGGACGTTGTCCGTGAAGACGTGCAGGGCGAGCACCCGGTGGCCGGCGGCGAGGGCGGTGCCCTCCGCGAGGAGCATCAGGTCCCGGCCGTGGCCGCGGCCCCGGTGCTCCTCGGCGACCGCGACGTCGTAGACGTACGAGCCCCCGCCGTTCGGCGCGACCCATACGGTGCCCACGCGGACACCGGCAGCCTCCAGCACGGAGAAGCTGACGCCCGGGGTGGCCAGGCCCAGCGGCAGCATGGACGCGTGGTCGTTCACCGACTTCGCCCGTGCGGCCTCGGCCGGCATGCCGCGGCCGACCCAGTCCTGCGCGTAGCTCTCCAGCGCCTGCGCGTGCCAGCTCTCGAACTCGGCCTCCGTCATCGGGCGCCCGGCCACCCCCTCGGACAGGGCGGGTGGCCCGGCCGGGAGCTCCTTGGCCATGTTGCGGCTGTACTCGGCGTACCCGAGGGAGCCGGCCAGCCGCAGGCCGCCCTCCGAGCCGGCCGGGACCGAGACTCTGATCCGCCGGCAGCCCCAGCCGCGCAGCACCTCCTCGGCGGCGAGCGCGGCGACCGTGGCACGGCCGCGCCGCCGGTCGGGCTCCTCGACGGCGAGGTCGCGGATCTCGGCGACCGTCGGCCCGAAGGGGGTGTCCGCGGCGAGCAGCAGGGCGCCGACGCGCCTGCTGTTGACGCGGATCTCGTACGGGCGCGAGCGCGCCCCGCCGGTGCTCTGCTGAAGCGGCCCGCTCGGCCGCAGGGTGGTGGTCATCAGTCGAGTTCTACCCGCCCTGCGGCCCGAAGCACAGCAGATATGTCCGGCCCCGGTCAGGAGCGGGGATCGGCGTCCTCGGCGGAGCGGGCGTCGAAGATCCGCATGGCCTCGGCCGTGACGGGGCCGGGGGCGGAGCCCAGCTCGCGCCCGTCGATCCGTACGACCGCCTGGACGTCGCGCAGGGAGGAGGTCAGGAAGACCTCCTCCGCCTGCTCCAGCGCTTCGAAGGGCAGGTCTGTCTCCTTGGCCCCGCACCATTCGGCGACGAGCGCCCGGGTGATGCCCGCGAGGCAGCCGGAGGCCACGGGCGGGGTGTGCAGCTGCCCGTCGAGGACGACGAACACGTTGGAGCCGGTGCCCTCGCAGAGCCGCCCGACGGTATTGGCGAAAAGGGCCTCGGAGGCGCCGGCCCGGTGGGCGGCGGCGAGCGCGACCACGTTCTCGGCGTACGAGGTGGTCTTCAGGCCGACCACGGCGGAGCGCTCGTTGCGCACCCACGGCACGGTGACCACGGCGGTGGTGTCGGGGCGGCGCGTGGCCCCGGCCAGCGCGACGATCAGCGTCGGGCCGGCCTCCCCGCGGTCGGAGCCGAGCGGGGAGACGCCCCCGGTGTAGGTGACGCGCAGCCGGCCGAGCGGGACCGGATTGGCCTCCAGTACGGCGGCGCAGGCGCGGCGCACCTCGTCCTCGTCCGGGTCCGGGAGGCCGAGCCCCCGGGCCGAGCGGGTCAGCCGCTCCAGGTGCCGGGTGAGTGCGAAGGTCGTCCCGCGCTCCGCCTTGAGCGTCTCGAAGACCCCGTCGCCGACGGTGAGGCCGTGGTCGAACACGGACACCTTCGCTTCGTCGGCGTCCCGCAGTGTTCCGTCGAGCCAGATCCTCACCGTACGGTTCTCCCTCTTTCGTCGGTCTGTGCTTCCGTCGTTCCCGTCGTGCCGCCCGCACCGGTGGGACCGGTTGCGTGCGCCTCGACGGCTCCCGACGCTACCCGCAGCAGGCGGGCGGCCTTCAGCTCGGTCTCCGCCCACTCGCGGTCGGGGTCGGAACCCCAGGTGATCCCGGCACCGGTGCCGAAGAGCAGCCGGGGGCCGCCGGGGGCCGTGCGGTCGATCCAGAAGGTCCGGATGCCGACGGCGAGCTCCGCCGTGCCCCGGTCTGCGTCGACCCAGCCGATGCCTCCGCAGTAGGGGCCGCGCGGGGCGGTCTCCAGGGCCTCGATGATCCGCAGGGCGGAGGATTTGGGGGCTCCGGTGACGGAGCCGGGCGGGAAGGTCGCGGCGAGCAGCTCGGGCCAGCCGGCGCCCTCGGCGAGCTCCCCGGCGACGGTGGAGACGAGGTGGACGAGGCCCGGGTGCTCTTCGAGCGCGCACAGCTCCGGGACGGTCACGGAGCCGGTGGCGCAGACCCGGCCGAGGTCGTTGCGTACGAGGTCCACGATCATCACGTTCTCGGCGTGGTCCTTGGGCAGCAGATCGGCGGCGGTGCGGCCGGTGCCCTTGATCGGGCCGGACTCGACGCGACGGCCGGCGCGGCGCAGGTAGAGCTCGGGGGACGCGGTGGCGATCTCGACGCCGTGGGCCGGCAGCCGAATCGTTCCTGCGTACGGGGCCGGGTTGCCGCGCGCGAGCAGCGCGGTCAGGGCGTCCACATCGGCGCCCGCCGGATCGGGGAGCGGCGCGGACATCACGCGGCAGAGGTTGGCCTGGTAGACCTCCCCCGCCTCGATGTGCTCGCGGATGCGGCGTACGCCCGCGGTGTACTCGGCGCGGCCGAGGGAGGAGGTCCACTCGTCGGCGTCGGGGCCGCGCCAGGCCCCTGGGACGGGGGCCGGCACCGGGTCGGGGCGTATGTCCCCGAAGCGCGCACAGACGAGACGGCCTTCGAAATCGGCCGTCACCGCCCAGAAGCCGGTGGAGTCGAGGGCACCAGGATCACTGGTGACGTCTCGGAGGTCGGTCGCGAGAAGGCCGCCGAAGCGGGCGAGGGGAGGCAGGTCGTGCACGGCTGCGAGTCTATGACCGGTGACGCCCGGGCGCCGGTGAGGCGTCCGCCGGGTGACCGGCGGTGATCGGGCGGCAGCACGCTGCGGAAACGCGTTTTTGAGCTGGCCCGGGAATCCGCTAGAGTTCAACACGTCGCCAGGGAGCGAAGGGGAAAAACCCCGGAGCGAACACGGTGACCTGCGGACGTAGCTCAGTTGGTAGAGCACCACCTTGCCAAGGTGGATGTCGCGAGTTCGAGTCTCGTCGTCCGCTCTAAGGTGGGGGATCATCTTCCCGAGGACCCCCTGCTTGCTCCATGGTGGAGTGGCCGAGAGGCGAGGCAACGGCCTGCAAAGCCGTCTACACGGGTTCAAATCCCGTCTCCACCTCCAAGGACGATTAGCTCAGCGGGAGAGCGCTTCCCTGACACGGAAGAGGTCACTGGTTCAATCCCAGTATCGTCCACTGGTCCGCAAGGATCCCCGCGCGATTAGCTCAGCGGGAGAGCGCTTCCCTGACACGGAAGAGGTCACTGGTTCAATCCCAGTATCGCGCACGCAGTACGCTTCACACCTGCAACCTGCGGTGCTCGCACCGTGAACGTGGTCCCGCGCGATTAGCTCAGCGGGAGAGCGCTTCCCTGACACGGAAGAGGTCACTGGTTCAATCCCAGTATCGCGCACCAGATTTCCGAAAGCCCCGGCCGTTCCCACGGCCGGGGCTTTCGCGTGTGCGGGCTGCGGTCCCCCGCGGGGCCCGTGGGCCCGGGGC
Source organism: Streptomyces sp. NBC_00193 (assembly GCF_026342735.1). Classification (GTDB taxonomy): domain Bacteria; phylum Actinomycetota; class Actinomycetes; order Streptomycetales; family Streptomycetaceae; genus Streptomyces; species Streptomyces stoeckheimensis. The sequence continues at coordinate 5,371,615 of NZ_JAPEMM010000001.1, read as the reverse complement.
GGGAGGACGGGTGGGAGCCGGTCGGTTCCGGTCCCCTCACCCCGCCCGCTCGGACTCAGGAGGAGAAGAGCATCCGGCCGAAGCCGCCCTTGCGGTGGCCGTGACCGTGGCCGTGACCGTAGCCGCCGTGCTGCGGGGCGCCCCAGGCGGGCGCGGGGGCCGCGTGCTGCTGCGGGTACGCGGCGGGGGCGGGCGCCGGCGGGGCGGCCGGGGGCGGGACCTGGCCGTACTGGGAGGTGTACTGGGACTCCAGGCGGGTCAGCGCCTCCAGCTCTCCGTAGTCGAGGAAGATGCCCCGGCAGCCGCTGCACTGCTCGATCTGGACACCGTTGCGGTTGTACGTGTGCATCATCGCGTGACACTTCGGACACTGCATGACCGGATCAACTCCTCGCCGTTCGCGTCGACACCGGATGCGTACCCGGTGCCGTGAGGCTCACCCTACGACGGAGGCTTCGGCTCCAAGTCGGGCGGGAGGGAGGCAATTCGGGCACAGGCCTCCACCATCAGCCGCTCCACGTCGTCGAGTCGGCGCCGCTCGCGGGCGGCCTTGGCGAGGGCCAGCGCGGCCGTCTGCACGGTGAGCGCGCGGGCCGCGAGGTCGAGTTCCGGCCAGGGGTCGCTGCCGGGCGGACCGGCCGCGGGGCCGCCCGCGGCGCGGTAGGCGTCGAGGAAGCGCAGCCAGGTCCCGGTGTCCAGCAGCCCGGCGGCGTACCAGGCCGCGGGCCGGGCGAGGTCCCAGGCGGGCGTGCCGAGTCCCAGGTCGTCCACGTCGATCAGCCGCCAGCCCCCGGCCGGGCCCCGGACCAGCTGCCCGAGGTGCAGATCGCCGTGGCAGAGCGCGCCGCCCGACGGCGCCGGAGCCTCCCCCCGGGCCCACCCGGGGAGCGTGGCCGCGGCGGCCCGTACGAGCCGCGCCAACTCCGCGGCGTCGGCGTCCATGCCCGCCGGCCCGGCCGGAACCGCCTGCCCGGCGGGGATGGACAGCACGGCCCGACGGGCCCGGTCGGCGCGGCCGGAGGACGCACCGGCGGCGAGCGCGGTGGCCGCGGCGACCCGGGGCGGCGTGTCGGCGGAGCCGCGGTCGTGGCCACGCTCGTGTTCGCAGTCACGGCCGTGGCCGGAGCCGCAACCGGGGTCGCAGCCGCAGCCGGAGCCGGGGGCACGGCCGGAGTCGCAGCCGGGGCCGGAGCAAGAGCCGGGGTCACGGCCGCAGCCGGAGCCGGGGGCGTGGTCGCAGTTGTGGCCACGGTCGCGGTCGGAGTCGCGGCCGTGGCTGCCGTCCGAGGGGCGCTCCCCGGCCGGGTGCCCCCGCCGTGCACCGCTCGGGGCGTCGGCTTCCGCGGGCGCGGGGCGTCCCGGCGCGGGGTGCCCCGCCGCGACCGGGGGCTCGGGCGGGTGCGCCGCGTCGAGGCGGTGGAGGGCGCGGGCGAGTTTCGCCGGGCCGCGCATCGGGGGGAGCGGGTACGGGAGGTGGTGGAGCGGGGTCCGGTGGAGGGCGGCCAGGAGCTCGGCGGCGGGCTCCCAGGGGGCCTCCTCGGGGCGGTCCGGAGCGACCGGAGCACCGTAGGGCCACAAGGAGACGGGCCGGGAGCCGACCAGGCCGAGCCCGGTGCGCAGCGGGGGCAGCAGCACCCCGGCCAGCGCGGGGTCCCCGGCCACCCGGATTCGTACCGCCAGGGCGTCGGGATCGCTGTCGCCCGCGTGCGCCTTGGCCACGACGTCCCCGCAGCGGACCACGGTGCCGTCGTCGCGGTCCGCGAGGAGCACGTACTCCACCGCGCCCGCGTACGCGGCGAGCTCGGCCGCGCTCACTCGCTCCAGCGGAACCACGCCTCGGCTCTCCCCGTGCTCCGCACCCCGGCGGGTGCTCCTCGGGACGAGGGTACGCAGCACGGGGCCGCGCGGCAGTGGCGGCACCGCCGTCCGAGCACCGCCGACCACCACCGGCCCGAGTCCGGCACCGGGCCCCGAGGCCCGCCGACGCTGCCCGGCGGCAGTCACGGCACCGCCCGACGGAGCCCGGACCAGCGACCCGAAGCCCAGGAAGCACGCCGACGCTGCCGCGCGGCAGTCGCCGCACCGCCGTCCGAGCACCGCCGACCGCCACCGGCCCGAGTCCGGCACCGGGCCCCGAGGCCCGCCGACGCCGCCCGGCAGCAGTCGCGGCACGTCCGGACTGAGGCCGACACGTAAACGCGAAGCCCGGCAAGCGCGCCGACGCTGCCCGGCGGTGGCGGCAGCGCCCGACGGAGTCCGGACCAGTGACGCGAAGCCCAAGAAGCGCGCCCGCCCCGAGTGGCGCGAAGGGCGCGGCGAGGCCGAGTGGTGCCAAGGGGGGTGCGAGGGGGTGTGCGCGCGGGCATGAAAAAGGGTGCTGCGCGTCCGGCTCCCCAGCCGTACGCGCAGCACCCTTCACCTGCCGTCCGTCGACCACTCCCCCGTCCCCACGGGGTGCGGTCGGTGACAGTCCCGGCCCAGGCCGCTCTCCTGGGCCCGGGGCGCCGCTCAGCGCCCCAGCATCACGCTTACGGACGACGCCTGTGCCGCCACCTGGTCGAAGCCTCCGAAGACGAAGAGCAGGACGGCGGCCAGGGGGAGCACCATGGCCGCGGCCACCAGTGGGTGGCGACGACCGGACTCATGGCTGTTGAACGCGAATGCCTTGCGTCCCTGCCGTGCGATGTCCGCCATGGTCCTCTCCCTGTCGTTTGGCAGCGGCGGGTTCATGACCTCGGGGGACGAGTGACTCCACCCGCCGCTTGTCTTCAACACTAGGCGCGGGAAAGGCTTCTGGCCTCATGCCTTCGTACCCATTGCCTGGCCTCCAGGAGGATGAGGACCCCACCCCCCGCGTACTCCCCTGGGTGGAGACCCGCCCCCCGGTCTGAGGGTCATCCCGGAGGGGATGACCGGAGCGTAGTGACTTCGCTCACTTCCGTCACTCACCGCACACACCGAGCCCCCGACCAGGCGCTCCCAAGATCAACCGGACGGGCCCGGTCCGACCGGCGGCCGCCGCTCCCCCATCACCCCGCCCCGAACCCCAATTCCCTTGAGTCCGGCCCGGCTTGGCCGAACGGGCCCGCTCCGCACATGCGTCCTACCGGTGGTCCGGCGACTCCCCAAGTGGACCGCCCCGTACTGACAATCGAATCCATCGGCGAGGGCGCGGCCTCTGAGCGCGCATGCCGGATGGTCCGTAAGCTGTGCCACGTCAACAGGACGACCGGTCAGCGGGGTGGACATGGCGATGATGCGGCTCCGGCGCGAGGACCCGCGTGTCGTCGGCTCGTTCAGGCTGCACCGGCGCCTCGGCGCCGGCGGCATGGGCGTCGTCTATCTGGGCTCCGACCGGCGCGGACAGCGCGTCGCGCTCAAGGTGATCCGGCCGGACCTGGCCGAGGACCAGGAGTTCCGTTCGCGCTTCGCGCGCGAGGTCTCCGCCGCCCGGCGGATCCGCGGCGGGTGCACCGCGCGCCTGGTCGCCGCGGACCTGGAGGCGGAGCGCCCCTGGTTCGCCACGCAGTACGTGCCCGGCCCCTCCCTGCACGACAAGGTGGCCGAGGAAGGCCCCCTGACGGCCGCGGCCATCGCCGCCATCGGCGCCGCGCTCTCCGAGGGACTGGTCGCCGTGCACGAGGCCGGGGTGGTCCACCGCGACCTCAAGCCCTCGAACATCCTGCTGTCGCCCAAGGGCCCGCGCATCATCGACTTCGGGATCGCCTGGGCCACCGGGGCCAGCACCCTCACGCACGTGGGAACGGCCGTGGGATCCCCCGGCTTCCTGGCTCCCGAGCAGGTGCGCGGCGCCGCCGTCACCCCCGCCACGGACGTCTTCTCCCTCGGCGCCACCCTCGCCTACGCGGCCACCGCCGACTCGCCCTTCGGACACGGCAGTTCCGAGGTCATGCTGTACCGGGTGGTGCACGAGGAGCCGCACCTCCAGGGTGTTCCGGACGCGCTCGCGCCCCTCGTACGGGCCTGCCTGGCGAAGGATCCCGACGAGCGGCCGACCACGCTCCAGCTGTCGATGCGGCTCAAGGAGATCGCGGCCCGCGAGGCGCACGGGATGGGCGACATCCGCCCGCCGGCGCAGCGTGCGCGCACCGAGCGGCCGACGGGGCGGCTGCCCGAGGGCTACGTCGAGGACATCGACGGTTACGCCGACCAGCGCACGGAGCGCCGCAGCGCCGGCACTCCCGTTCCGGGACGTCCGGGTACGGGAACCGGGGCGGGTCAGGGGAAGGCGCAGACCAAGGGTCAGGGACCGCGCGGCGGGCCGGATTCGCGGCCCTCCTCGGCCCGCAGCACCGGCTCGCGGGGCCCCGGCTCCACCGCCGGGCGTACGGGCGGCCGCCCGGCTCCCCGTACGACGGGCACCGGGCGGCGGCCGTCCCGGCCGGACCCCAAGCTGATGCGCCAGCGCCTGATCGTCTTCGTCGTGGTGACGTTGCTCGTGGCGCTGGGCATCGCGCTGGCCCAGAAGCTCTAGGCCGTGTCCGGACCCTACGGACGACCGCTGGCCACCGCGTAGAAGGCGACGGCCGCGGCCGCGCCCACGTTCAGCGAGTCCACGCCGGCCGCCATGGGGATCCGTACCCACTCGTCGGCGGCGACCAGTGCCTGGGTCGACAGCCCGTCCCCCTCCGCGCCCAGCATCAGCGCGACCCGCTCCAGCGTCTGCGGGGCGGCCTCGTCGATCGGCGAGGCCTTCTGGTGCGGGGTGAGGGCCAGCAGCTTGAAGCCGGCCTCGCGGACCGAGTCCAGGCCCTTGGGCCAGGCGTCCAGCCGGGCGTACGGGACGGAGAACACCGCGCCCATGGAGACCTTGACGGAGCGTCGGTAGAGCGGGTCCGCACAGTCGGGCGAGAGCAGGACCGCGTCCATGCCGAGGGCGGCCGCGCTGCGGAAGATGGCGCCGATGTTGGTGTGGTCGTTCACCGCTTCCATGATGACCACGCGCCGGGTGGTGGCGAGCAGTTCCTCGGCCGTGGGCAGCGGCTTGCGCTGCATGGAGGCGAGGGCGCCGCGGTGCACGTGGTAGCCGGTGACGCGCTCGGCGAGCTCCGGGCTGACGGCGTAGACCGGGGCCGGGAGCTCGTCGATGACGTCGCGCATGACGTCGACCCACTTCGCGGAGAGCAGCATCGAGCGCATCTCGTACCCGGCGTCCTTGGCGCGTCTGATCACCTTCTCGCCTTCGGCGATGAAGAGACCTTCCGCGGGCTCGCGCCTGCGCCGGAGTTCTACGTCGGTCAGGCCCGTGTAGTCGCGCAGGCGCGGGTCGTCGGGGTCCTCGACGGTGATGAGATCAGCCACAGGGTGATACTGCCTTGTCCTGGGTGCGGTGCCAACGGCTCTGCCGGGTTGCGGGATTGCGGGGACGTCACTCGGCTTCGGGCCGGTGCACCTTCACCACGTCGCCGATCACGATGACGGCGGGCGGCCGCACGTCCTGGGCGAGGACGGTCTCGCCGACCGTGGCCAGGGTGGCGTCCACCCGGCGCTGGGAAGCGGTGGTGCCCTCCTGGATGACGGCGACGGCCGTGTCGGCGGGGCGGCCGTGGCGGACCAGCGCCTCGGCGATCAGGCCGATCTTGTCGACGCCCATGAGGACGACCAGGGTGCCGGTGAGCTTGGCCAGCGAGGCCCAGTCCACCAGCGAGCGCGGGTCGTCGGGGCCGACGTGGCCGCTGACCACGGTGAACTCGTGGGCCACGCCCCGGTGGGTGACCGGGATGCCGGCCGCGCCGGGAACCGAGATGGAGCTGGAGATGCCGGGCACCACGGTGCAGGGGATGCCGGCCTCGGCGAGGGCCTGGAGCTCCTCCATGCCGCGGCCGAACACGTACGGGTCCCCGCCCTTGAGCCGGACCACGGCCTTGCCGGCCTTGGCGTGGGTGATGAGGGCGTCGTTGATGGCCTCCTGGGCCATGAAACGGCCGTACGGGATCTTCGCCGCGTCGATGACCTCGACGTGCGGCGGGAGCTCGTCCAGGAGGTCACGGGGGCCGAGCCGGTCCGCGATGACCACGTCGGCCTCGGCGAGGAGGCGGCGGCCGCGGACCGTGATCAGGTCCGGGTCGCCGGGCCCGCCGCCGACCAGGGACACGCCCGGGGTGTGCGGGCGGGCGGCGGTCAGGGAGCCGTCCCGCAGCCCCTCGACGACCGCGTCGCGGACGGCGGCGGAGCGGCGGGGGTCGTTGCCGCTCAGCACGGCGACGGTGACGCCCTCCACCCGGCCGGTGGCCGGGGTCCAGGCGCTCGCGGCCTCGGCGTCGTCCGCGCGGACGCACCAGATCCGCTCGCGCTCCGCCTCGGCGGAGGCGGCGTCGTTGGCGGCACGGTCCCGGGTGGCCACCAGGGCGTACCAGGCGCCGGCCAGGTCGCCGTCCTCGTAGCGGCGGCGCTCCCAGCGGATCTCACCGGTCTCCGCCATGGCGTCCACGGAGGGGGTCGCGGAGGGTGAGATCAGGACGATGTCGGCGCCGGCCGCGATGAGCGCGGGCAGCCGGCGCTGGGCGACCTGGCCACCGCCGATCACGACGACGCGGCGGCCCGTGAGACGGAGTCCGACGGGGTAGGCGGGGTGTGCCGGGTGTCCCATGGCGGTTGCGGCTCCTGATGCGGCGGTGAGGGCGGGCCGCTGCGTCGCTGGAGCGGCTGATCGGGCGGTGACGTGCGGTGGCCCGTCCGGGGTCCACGATACGACCCACCTGCGCGGTGGTCGCTTTGGGGGCGGTTCCCCGGCCTGGCGCTGCCCCGGCTCCGGCCCAGGCCACGGGGCTCCCGCCCCATGATCCCCGGCTCGTACGGGACTCGCTCCCGAGGCGGGATTGAGGCTGACGGGCCGACGGGGCTCATCGGGGGCCCTGCGGGGCTTTCCCCACCCCGCCCCTTCCCGAAACCGGGGCTCCGCCCCGGGCCCCTTCGGGGGCTCCGCCCCCGGACCCCCGCGCCTCAAACGCCGGCGAGGCTGGATTTTGCCGGTGACGGGGACGGGGTGGGGTGTCGTCCGGGACGTAAAACGTGATTTGTTGGCGCGAAAACAAGGCCGTCCGGGGCGCAGCGTGCACAGGGCGCCATAAATCATGAGTCCCGGACGACACCCCACCCCGGCCCCGGCGCCGGCCCCCGCAGCCCCCGCTACTTCTCCGTGACACCCGCCGAGTCGAACGTGGCCACCTCGTGCATCGCCCGCGCAGCGCTCTGCACCAGCGGCAGCGCCAGCAGCGCCCCCGTACCTTCGCCGAGGCGCAGGTCCAGGTCGACGAGCGGGCGCAGCCCGAGCTTGTTCAGGGCGGCCACGTGGCCCGGCTCCGCGCTGCGGTGTCCCGCGATGCACGCGGACAGCGACTCCGGAGCGATCGCACGGGCCACCAGCGCGGCCGCACCGGCGCTGACGCCGTCCAGGATCACCGGGGTCCGCAGGGAGGCTCCACCGAGGAGGAGGCCCACGATCGCCGCGTGCTCCAGGCCGCCGATGGCCGCCAGGACGCCGATCGGGTCCGCCGGGTCCGGCTGGTGGAGTTCCAGGGCGCGGCGCACGACCTCGACCTTGCGGGCGTGCGTCTCGTCGTTGATGCCGGTGCCCCGCCCGGTGACCTCGCCCGGGTCCACCCCGGTGAAGACCGAGATCAGCGCCGCCGACACCGTGGTGTTGGCGATGCCCATCTCGCCCGTCAGGAGGGCCTTGTTCCCCGCCGCGACCAGGTCGCGGGCCGTCTCGATGCCGACCTCGATGGCGGCGACGGCTTCCTCGCGGGTCATCGCCGGGCCGACCGACAGGTCGGCCGTCCCCGGGCGGACCTTGCGCGGCAGCAGGCCCGGCGTGGCCGGGAGGTCGCCGGCGACGCCGACGTCGATCACGCAGACCTCGGCTCCCACCTGGTTGGCGAACGCGTTGCACACCGCACCGCCGCCGAGGAAGTTGGCCACCATCTGCATGGTGACCTCCTGGGGCCACGGGGTGACCCCCTGGGCGTGCACGCCGTGGTCACCCGCGAAGATCGCGACCGCGGCGGGCTCCGGGATCGGCGGCGGGCAGACCCGCGAGAGGCCGGACAGCTGGGCCGAGATGATTTCGAGCATGCCCAGGGCCCCGGCGGGCTTGGTCATGCGCTTCTGCCGCTCCCACGCCTCGCCGAGCGCCTTCGCGTCGAGCGGGCGGATGCTGGCGACCGTCTCGGAGAGCAGGTCGTGCGGCTCCTCGCCGGGCAGCGCGCGGCGCCCGTACGTCTCCTCGTGCACGACCCAGGAGAGCGGACGCCGCTGCGACCAGCCGGCCTGCGCGAGCTCGGGCTCGTCGGGGAACTCGTCGACGTACCCGATGCACAGGTACGCGACGACCTCCAGGTGCTCCGGCAGGCCGAGCTCGCGGACCATCTCGCGCTCGTCGAAGAAGCTGACCCAGCCGACGCCCAGGCCCTCGGCGCGCGCGGCGAGCCAGAGGTTCTCCACGGCGAGGGCCGAGGAGTACGGGGCCATCTGCGGCTGGGTGTGCCGGCCCAGGGTGTGCCGACCGCCACGGGTGGGGTCGGCGGTGACCACGATGTTCACCGGGGTGTCGAGGATGGCCTCGATCTTGATTTCCTTGAACTGCTTGGCGCGGCCCTTGGGCAGCGACTTCGCGTAGGCCTCGCGCTGACGCTCCGCGAGCTCGTGCATGGTCCGGCGGGTCTCGGCGGACTTGATGACGACGAAGTCCCACGGCTGGGAGTGGCCGACGCTGGGGGCGGTGTGGGCCGCCTCCAGGACGCGCAGCAGCACCTCGTGCGGGATGGGGTCGCGGCGGAAGCCCTTGCGGATGTCACGGCGCTCGCGCATGACGCGCAGGACGGCCTCGCGCTCGGCGTCGGCGTATCCGGGGGCCGCCTCGGTGGCCGGGGCCTCGGGCTCGGCTTCCGGCTCGGGCTGCGGTTCGGTTCCGGCCTCGGGAGCCTCCGGGGCCTCCGGGGCCTCGGCTTCCAGCGGTACGTCGGCCGGCGCGGCGGCGGCCGGCGCGGCGGCGGCCGGCGCGGCGGCGGCCGGCTCGGGCTCGGAGGCCACGACGACGGGCTCGGGCAGGGGCTCCGGCTCCTCGGCCTGAACCACCGTTTCTGCGGGCTGCGGCTCGGACTCCGGCTCCACGACCGGCTCGGGCGCGGGCGCGACGGCTGCCGGGGCCTCGGGAACCGCGACGGGCTCGGGCTCCGGTACGACGGCGGCCTCGGGCTCGACGGCGACGACGGGCTCGGCAACGGCCTCCGGCGCGGGCTCCACGAGCACCGGTTCGGCGACGGGCACGACGACGGGCGCCGGCACCGGCTCCGCCACGGGCACGGCCCCGGACTCCTGTACGAGGCCCGCCTCGGGCTCCGCGAAGGCGACGGCGACGGGCTCCGCACCGCTCTCGGCGACGGGCTCGCCGACGGGCCGGGCCTCCTGCTGGGCCACGGGCTCGACGGCGGACGCCGACGCGGGCTCCGCCGCGGCTTCCGGAGCCGGCTCCGCGGTCCACGGCGTCCCGGCCTGCACCGGGATCTCGACCGGCTGCTGCGCCGGGCCCGGCACGTGCTCGGCCCCGGCCTGCGTGAAGTCGAAGTACTCGGGCCCCGTGGTGGGCGGCCCGGACTGGCGCATCGGGATGGCCATCGCCGGGGTGCTCACGGCTGGGGCCACGGGCTCGGAGTCGGCGGGGGAAGAGGGCACGGAGGCGACCGGGACGGCAACGGGCGCAGCCGGCGCCGGGGCGTGCCCGGGGGCCTGCGCGGGCGCCGCGGCCGGGCCCCGGTCCGCGAGGGACCGTACGACTCCGCCGGTGGCCTCGGGCACGGGCGGACCCATGTGCAGCGGCCGCCGCACGGGGGCCGCGGCGACGGGCGCCACCGGGGGCTGGGGCTGGGACACGGCCTGCGGGGCCACGAGGCCGCCGAGGTCGAGCGCGCCGGAATCCCGGCCGCCGGCCTCGTGCGCACCGGCGCCGTAGGAGGCGTCGGCGAAGGACGGCTGCTCCGCGAACGGCTGCCCGTCGAAGGGCTGCTGCGGGTACCCGGCGGTCTCGTAGCCGAGCGGCGCCTCGGGGGCCGGGAGCCGGCCCGGGTGGGGCTGCTGGTACTCAGGGGCGCCCGTGAAGTCGGCGTAGGGGCCGTCCGCGTACGGGGCGTCCGCGTACGCGGAGGGCTCGGGGAACTCGGGGAAGGCGGGCACCGGCGGGACGACCTGGGGGTCGCTCCACGCGCCCTGGCTGCTCGGCATCAGCAGCAGTTCCTCGTCCTCCGGCTCGGCCGGGTTGTCCACGAGGTCCTGGAAGGCGTAGTTCCCGGTCGCCGGGGAAGACGCGGGAACCGGGGGAACCGGGGCGGGGACGCCCTGCTGATCCACCATGCCCGTGCTGTCCGGGAGACCCTCGCCCGGAACCTGGCCGGTGTCAGTCATGCGTACCCCTCGCCCATCGGTGTTGCCTCTTCGACTGCCCGGTCGCCCACGAGGCCTCACGTACGCCCGCACGACAACCAGTAAGTATTGTCCTGCCCGTTCGCCACCGTGTCGGCCATAACCGCCACGGTCCTCTGTGGACTGCGCCACGTCGCGCGTCCAGCCGGAGCCGCGTGCCCGAATCGTCCGGGCGGTGTGACGATCGGCCAGCCTACCCCGGGCTCGCGGCTAGGTACGGTCCGGGCGGTGAACGGGGCGTTCGGCGGCCAGCAGGAACACCACGGAGCGCTGTTGTTCGGTCCACGTCCGGGTGTCCAGGCCGACGGACTGGAGCAGCGCGCACTCGACGGTGTACCCGCCCTCGGTCAGGACCCGGCCGATGGCCTCCGCCTCGTCGCGCGTGGAGGCGTGGCTGACGATCCGTTCGGGGCGGCGGTCGGCGACGGCCGCGACGACCTCGGCTCCGCCGCCGCCGACGCGGACGACGTCGGGTTCGGGCAGGGTCTCCAGGACGTGCGGGGCGCGGCCGTTGACGACCTGGAGCTGTACGCCCCGGGCCCGGGCGGCGGCGGTCGTGCGTGCGCAGGCCTGCCGGTCGGCGTCGACTGCGATGACGGCGGCGCCGAGGGCGGCGGCGTCCACGGCGAGGGCTCCGGAGCCCGAGCCGATGTCCCAGACGAGATCTCCGGTGCGCGGGCCGAGCCGGGCGAGCTGGGCCGCGCGCAGCTGCGTGGACTCCCCTTCTCCCACGTCGATCTGCGGGTGGGCCCAGCCCCGTCCGCCGGTCGGTGCCGTGCCGCGGCCGAGCAGCCAGGTCGGTTCGGCGGCCGTCGCGGCCGGTCCCGTACCGCCGATGACGATGACCACGTTGGGGTCGCGCCAGCTGTGGTCGGCGGCCTTGTCGGAGGTGAGGACCGTGACCTGTTCCTTGTCGGTGCCGAGTTCCTCGCAGATGACGAAGGTGCGGTGGACGCCTTCGAGCAGCAGGGCGAGTTCGGCGGGGCCGGCGCCGGGCGAGGTGATGACGGCGACCTTGGAGTGGGCGCGGCAGACGTTGACGGCCCGGCGCAGGGTGCGGCTGTGGGCGACGACGACCTGGGCGTCGTCCCAGGGCATTCCGGCGCGGGCGAAGGCGGCGGCGACGGCGGAGACGGCCGGGACGACCTCCACCTCCAGGCCGTGTTCCGGGGCGCGCAGGGCCCGTACGACGCCGAAGAAGCCGGGGTCCCCGTCGGCGAGGACGACGGCGGTGCCGCGGTGGCCGGCGATCCGGCGGGCGGCGAGGGGAAGGCTGCCCAGGCGCACGCGTTCGGCGGTGGGCGGGACTTCGGGGAGTGCGAGGTGGTGGGCGGCGCCGGCCACCAGGGTGGCGGCGGAGAGCGCCGACCGGGCTGCCGCGGTCAGGGGGGAGCCGTCCCAGCCGATCACCGTGACCCGGTCGGCCATCGTCGTCAGTCTCCTGGTGTGGGAGGGGGCCCTTCCCGGCGGTGGCCGGGGCAGGGCGAAGCTTCGTCGAGGGAGGGTCGGGCTTCGTGAGACTACCCGGTCATCCGGTCAGTTCCGGTCCGAGAAGAGGGCGTAGTCGTTCGCGTCGTTCGCGTTGGCGCTCTGGATCCGGTGGCCGTCGCGTGCGTCGGCGCGGGGGTCCGCGTAGCCCACGGAGTAGCCGTCCGAGTAGCCGTCCCCGTAGGTGTCGGAGTAGCCGTCGGAGTAGTCGCGATAGCCGTCGGCGTCCTCGTCGAGGTCCTCGGGGACCAGGCCCCAGACGATGAGGTCGCTGCGGGTGTCGGACCAGGATCCGTCGGGGTTCTGGGTGCGCACTATGCAGGCGTTGCGCAGGACGCCTTCACTGATGCAACCGGTCTTCTGGGCCACTTGCTGTGAGGCCGTGTTGTCGGCGGCGGTGCGCAGTTCGAGGCGCTCGAAGCGCTGGTCGGTGAAGAGCCAGCGGGCCACGGCGCGGACGGACTCGCTGGCGTAGCCCTCGCCGCGGGCCCAGGGTGCGGTGACGTAGCCGACCTCGGTGGTGCGGGTGCGCCAGTCGGTGTCCTGGAGGTGCACGATGCCGACGAGCCGCTGGGTGAGGAACTCGGTGACGGCGAAGACGATGCCGCGGCCCTCGGTGCGCTCCGTGTGAGCGGTCCTCGTGGCCCAGGTGACCGCGTCGGCGTAGGTGTAGGGGTGCGGGACGGAGGTCCAGGCGGTGACGTGTTCGTCGTTCATCATCTCGGCGAGCGCGGTGACGTCTTCTTCCTCGAAGGGGCGCAGCACCAGCCGGTCCGTGCTGATGGTGACGTCCGGGAAGGTGGTAGTCATGCGCAGCTCCAAGCCTGAGACCGTGGTGCGACCGTGATGCGAGGCGACCGTGGCGCGGGACGGTATACGCGGGGCATACGGTCCGCAGCCGCGGGTCATAGGCCACAGCATGCAGCATCGGCCTGGTGATGTGCAGGGCCGGGCTGCCCGGAAGCGGGCAGCAGCAGGCCCCGTACACCGGTGGGGTGCACGGGGCCGGACGGGCCGGCCCGATCGGGCCGGCCCGGTGCCGCCGGCCTGATCTAGGCGGCCGGCTTGCCGAAGGCCGGGATGACCGAGCCCTGGTACTTGTCGTCGATGAACTTCTTGACCTCGTCGGAGTTCAGGAGCTTGGCGAGCTTCTGGATCCGCGGGTCGTCCTGGTTGCCGTTCTTGACGGCCAGGATGTTGGCGTACGGGTTGCCCTCGGCCTTCTCCAGGACGAGCGCGTCCTTGGCCGGGACGAGCTTGGCCTCGATGGCGTAGTTGCCGTTGATGACGGCGGCGTCCACGTCGTTCAGGGCGCGCGGGACCGTGGCGGCCTCCAGCTCCTTGAACTCCAGGCCCTTCTTGTCGGTGATGTCGGACAGCTTGGCGGCGGTGCCGACACCCTCCTTGAGGGTGATGAGCTTGTTCGCGGCGAGCAGCTGGAGCGCACGGCCCTCGTTGGTGGGGTCGTTCGGGACGGCGATGGTCTGGCCGGCCTTGATGTCCGTGATCGCCTTGAACTTCTTGGAGTACAGGCCCAGGGGCTCCAGGTGCACGTTCACGACGGGCACGATGTCGGTGCCGTTCTTCTTGTTGAAGTCGTCGAGGTACGGCACGTGCTGGAAGTAGTTGGCGTCGACCTGGCCCTGCTGGGTGGCGGTGTTCGGCAGGACGTAGTCCGTGAACTCCTTCACCTCCAGCTTGAGGCCCGCCTTGGCCGCGAGGTTGTCCTGGACGAACTTCAGGATGTCGGCGTGCGGGGAGGGGGAGGCCGCGATGACCAGGGGCTTGCTCTCATCGGTCTTGCCGCCGTCGGCCTTGGTGGAGGACGGGTCCGAGGAGCTGCCGCAGGCGGTGAGGCCGAGGGCGAGCGCCGAGACGGTGGCGGCGAGGGCGGTGAGCTTGATGTTCTTGCGCACGAAGAGTGCCTTTCTTGCGTCTTGCTTATTGGATGACGGCCCAAGCACGACAAGTGCGGGCTTTCTTGGGGAAAGTTGGTTTATGTCCGGCTCAGGCCGGTTCAGGCTGTCCGACCGCGCCGGGCGAGGAGGCGTACCACGCCGTCGCCGATGAGCTGGATCACCGTGACGAGCACGATCAGCACCACGACGGTCGCGACCATGAAGCCGGTCTCGAAGCGCTGGAAGCCGTACGTGATGGCCTTGGAGCCGAGGCCTTCGCCGCCGACCGCGCCGGCCATGGCCGAGTAGCCGATCAGCGTGATCACGGTGGTGGTGACGGCCGCGATCAGCGAGGGCAGCGCCTGCGGGAGGAGCACCTTGCCGACGAGGGTCGGGATGCCGCCGCCCATGGACTCGACGGCTTCGATCAGGCCGTGGTCCACCTCGCGGACGGCGGTCTCGACGAGCCGGGCGAAGAAGGGGATGGCGCCGATGGCGAGCGGGACGATCATGGCCGTGGGGCCGATGAACGTGCCGACGATCGCCGTGGTGACCGGGATCAGGAAGATCAGCAGGATGATGAACGGCAGCGAGCGGCCCATGTTCACGATCACGCCGAGGATCTTGTTGACCGCGCGGTTCTGCAGCAGGCCGCCCTTGTCGGTCAGGACGAGCAGGATGCCGATGGGCAGTCCGCCCAGGACGGTCACCAGGGCGGACCACAACACCATGTAGAGGGTGTCGAAGGTGCCCTGCGTGAGCAGCGGCTGCATTTCGGACCAGGTCACTTCGCACCATCCTTGACCAGCTCGGCCAGTTCGCCGTCGACGTCGCCGACCACGGCTGCGTCCCCGTCCGCTTCCACGACGTCCACCTGCAGGCCCTGCTCGCGCAGGAAGCCGACGGGTACGACGTTGTCCTCGTAGCGGCCGGGCAGCTCGATGCGCATGCGGCCGATCTGCCGGCCGGCGACGGTGTCCATCGCGGCGCCGAGGATCGATATGTCGATGTTGTAGGTGCGCGCCAGCTGGGAGATGACCGGCTGGGTCGCGGTCTCGCCGTGGAAGGTGACGTCGATGACCGTGTGCTCCGCGGTGGTCGCGGATCCGGTCAGCGGGAAGAGTTCGTGGGCGAGCTCGGAGCCGGGGGTGGCCAGCAGCTCGGTGACGGTACCGGCTTCGATGATCCGGCCCCCCTTCATCAGCGCGGCCGAGTCGCAGACGGACTTCACCACGTCCATCTCGTGCGTGATGAGCAGGACGGTCAGGCCCAGCCGGCGGTTGAGGTCGCGCAGCAGCTGGAGGATCTGGCGGGTGGTCTCGGGGTCCAGGGCGCTGGTGGCCTCGTCGGAGAGCAGCACCTTGGGGTCGCCCGCCAGGGCGCGGGCGATGCCGACGCGCTGCTTCTGTCCGCCGGAGAGCTGACCGGGGTAGGACTTGGCCTTGTCGGCGAGGCCGACGAGGTCGAGCAGTTCGGCGGCCTTGCGGGAGCGCTCGCGGCCGGAGATCCCGAGGATCTCCAGGGGCAGCTCGATGTTGCCCTGGACGGTGCGCGAGGACAGCAGGTTGAAGTGCTGGAAGACCATGCCGATGCGGCTGCGGGCCTCGCGGAGCTCCTTGCCGGCGCGGCGGCCCCGGCCGGCGAGGGCGGTGAGGTCGACCCCGTCCACGGACACGGTGCCGGCGGTGGGGCGCTCGAGCAGGTTCACGCAGCGGATCAGGGAGGACTTTCCGGCGCCGCTCTGGCCGATGACTCCGTAGACCTCGCCCTCGCGGACGTGCAGGTCGACGCCGTCCAGGGCGGTGACCTCGCGGCCACGGGACTGGTAGACCTTCGTGAGGCCCGATGTGGTGATCACAGGATTTCCGTCGCTGTCGAGTGCGCGGCGCAGCGGGTGCCGGGCACGGGGCAAACATCTGGGGACGCGATACGGGGCGAACCATCTGAAATCGACGGCTTCGGCGCATGCGCGGGGCAGGAGCGTTCCGGGTTCACACGGGGGTGCCGGGAGCTGCTCGGCCGGTCTCGCTTCGGGGCGTGAGACCTGGGGCAGGGGCCCTCAGAAGGCGCGCATTCGACACATACAACGAGCACCGGGCGTCATCGTCGCCTCGGTCGCAAGGGTGCGGCTGCTCGTCGTGGTCATGGGCCCAGTAAACCAGACGTTCTCCGTCACCGATCAAAGGTGTCCGAATAGCGGACGGATTTCGGCCGCATACCGGACAACACCGGTCAGGGCCGATCGTCCGTCTCGATCCTCACGCCATCGGCTCCGACCAGCACGGACACGGCCGAGAGGTCCCGTACGACCACGTCCGCGTCGAGTTCGGCGGCCTGGTGCGTTGTGGTCAAGGCCACGGTGGTCATCCCGGCCGCGCGGCCCGCGGCCAGGCCGGCGGGGGCGTCCTCGAAGACCGCGCAGCGGGCCGGGTCCACGCCGAGCCGGGCGGCCGCCAGCAGGAAGGGCTCCGGGTCGGGCTTGCCGCGGGTGATGTCGTCGGCGGCCACCAGCTCCGCGAAGTCGATGCCCACCTCCCGCAGCCGGGCCTCGGCCAGCGGCCGGGTCGCGGAGGTGACCACGGCCCAGCGGCCCGCGGGAAGGGCGGACAACAGCTCCTTGGTGCCGGGGAGCAGCACCACGCCGCCCGCCACGTCCTCGGTCTCCAGCACCTCGATCCGGGCGAGCGCCCCGGCCCGTACGTCCTCGGGCAGCAGGTCGGCGATGATCTCCGCGGCCGGGCGGCCGTGGAGTTCCACCGCGGCGAAGTCCTCCTCGGTGATCCCGTACTCCCGGGCCCAGCGGGTCCAGCAGCGGTGCACCGACTCCATCGAGGAGACGAGCGTGCCGTCGTTGTCGAACAGCAGCGCGTCGAATTGCGGGCCGAGCTTCCCGTGCAGCAGCTTCATGCCTTCAAGGAAAGCCCCGGGGCAGGGGTGAGCGCATCGGGTCTTTCGGCCCGTAATACCCTCGCTGCATGCTCGACGCCCTGACGGTCGCCATCGGCGTGGCCGCACTCGCCCTCGCCGCCTGGTGCGGTTTCGCCGCCTGGCGGGACCAGCCGACCAAGGACTGGCACTTCATCGGCATGGCCGTGGTGACCGTACTGGTCCTGGCCCAGCTGGTGATCGGCCTGGTCCAGCTCGCACGCGGCGAGAAGCCCGGCCAGGGCACGGTGCTCTTCGTGGCCTACCTGGTGGGCGCCTTCGCGACCATCCCGGCGGCGGGGTTCCTCTCGCTGAGCGAGCGGACCAAATGGGGTTCGGTGACGGTGGCCGCGGGAGCGGTCGTCCTCGCCGTGCTCGAAGTACGGCTCTACGACATCTGGGGAAACACCGGTGCCTGATACCGACACGGACGCCACGGCCGCCGCCACCCCGCCGGCCGGGCGCAAGCGACTGGTGACCGGGCCCGGGGTGCTGCTGGTCTGGTTCTACGGGGTGATCACCGTCGGCGCGGTCTCGCGCTCGATCTACCAGATCTCCACCGAGTTCGACCGGGCCCCGCTCGCGTACTCGCTGTCGGCCGTGGCCGCGCTCGTCTACGCCTTCATCACGTACTCGCTCGTGCGCGGTGGGGAGACGGCCCGCAAGGCGGCGCGGATCTGCTGCGCCGCCGAGCTGGCCGGCGTGCTCGTCGTGGGCACCTGGACCCTGGCGCGGCCCGAGGCCTTCCCCGACGCGACCGTGTGGTCGGACTTCGGGATGGGCTACCTGTTCATCCCGGTGATCCTGCCGATCACCGGGATGCTCTGGCTCAGGACCAAGCGTTAGGCGCTGACCGCGAAGTCGGTGGCCTCCTTGGCCTCCTTCTCCAGGATCACCAGGCGGACGCCGTCGGACGCGGTGCGCCCGCCGACCTGGGTGTAGCCGGCCTTGCGGTAGAGCCGCAGGTTCGACTCGCTCTTGTGGCCGGTGTACAGCCGGAAGCGGGTGGTCGCGTCGTTGCCGGACAGGGCCGCCTCGACCGCGTTCAGCAGCCGGGCGCCGAGGCCGTGGCCCTGGAGCCGGGGGTGCACGCAGAGCTTGGCGATCTTGCCGGTGCCCTCTTCGTCGACGGTCCCGCGCACGGCGCCGACGACCTCCTCGCCGAGCCGGGCCACCAGAACGGTGTCCGAGGCCAGTTCGGCCTTGAGGGAGTCCAGGGACTGGGTGAGCGGCTGGATGCGGTAGTTGCCGTACAGCTCGGCCTCGCTCTGGAACGCCAGATACTGCAGTTTGATGATCTGCTCGGCATCCTCGGCAGCTGCCGCCGAAATGGTCACGCTCATGCCCATGTGCGCATGCCTCCCGCTCACCTGGTGGCCTTTTGGTCTACCGCTCCATTCCCCGCAGGGCGGGAGCCGCAACCTCTACGGCCAGCATTCTGCGCAGACATCCCAGGCAACGGGAACGGACGGGCCCCAAACTTCCTTGTGAGATACCCAACTCTCCTGCGATTTCACGGTAAGTGAGGTCCCTGGGCGAAAGAAGTGCCCTCATGAGCTCCGGACACCTTCCGGGCAATCGGGCGACAGCCGATCGGAGGGCCCGGTTCTCCTCGCCGTGCAGGAGGGCGTCTTCCGGTTCCGTGCCCGTGCTGGTACGGGTCCCCGCGCCGGGCCCGCCGTGCACCGCGTGCCGGCCGTGCCCGTCCGCGGAGCGATGACGGGAGTCGTACGGGACCTCGCGCCGGGCCCGGCGCCGCGCCCGGCGGGCCTCCCCGCGCACCGCACGGCGCAGCCAGTCGGCGGGTTCCGCGGGGATGCGCCGGTGCTCCAGCAGCCTGACCCAGACGGCTTGTTCCACATCGTCGGCGTCCACCCCGGTGCCGGCGGTCTCGGCCGCGGCCTCGGCCGCGAGCAGCGGGCGGAGCGTTTCGAACAGGTCGGGGAGATCAGCCTTCAGCAGGTCCATGCCGGGCGGGACGCGAAGGCCGTGCCGGGCGGTTTCCCCGCCGGGCACGGCCCACTCGTACGAGAAGCTCCGGTCAGGCGTTGACGGCCTGCCGTTGATGCCCAGCCCTTGTCCCCGTGATGCCTAGCCCTTGTCCCCGCGGCCCGGGCGGAAGGCCTCCGCCGCGAGCAGTCCGGTGTCGGGCTGGTCGGTGAAGATGCCGTCGATGCCCTGCTCGAAGTAGGCCTTGAAGGCGCCGAAGGCATCGCCGTACGCCGTCGGGTCGGTGCCCTTGCGGTAGTCGGCCGGCAGGAAGTTGTTCTCGTTGCGCGCGGTGTACGGGTGCAGGATCAGCCCCTGCGCGTGGGCGTCCGCGACCAGGGTGGTCGGGGCGCCGAGCTTGCCCGCGGCGTCCCGCGGCAGGATCAGGTCCATGGTCGGCCCGATGCCCTGGGCGAAGCCGGCGATCCACCGGAGCCCCTCGGGCTTGACCAGATCGGCGACCGTCCGCGGATCCTTGGCCAGCTCGAAGTCCCACGGACGGGTGCCCGCCGCGGAGAGGAGCACCACGCGCGGGGCGGAGACCAGCCGGGAGAGCCGCTGGATGCTGGAGGGTTCGAAGGACTGCAGGAAGAGCGGGGCGCCCCGGCCGTCGCGCCCGTAGCGGCGCAGCAGCTTGGCGAGGGGCTCCTCCAGCCCGAGGCCTAGGCCCCGGAAGTAGCTGGGGTGCTTGGTCTCCACGTGCAGCCACACGCGCTTGCCACGCCGACGGCCCTCGCGGTCGGCCCAGCGGAGCACCTCTTCGAAGGTGGGGACGTCCCAGCGGCCGTCGTAGAGGGTGTTGCGCTGCCGGAGGGCGGGGATGCGTTCCTTGGCGCGCAGGGTCTTCAGCTCGGCGAGGGTGAAGTCCTCGGTGAACCAGCCGGTGACGGCGACCCCGTCGACCGTCTTGGTGGTCTTGCGGGACGCGAAGCCGGGGTGGTCGGCGACGTCGGTCGTGCCGCCGATCTCGTTCTCGTGGCGGCACACCAGGTGGCCGTCCTTGGTGGGCACGAGGTCCTGCTCGACGACGTCGGCGCCGAGGTCGAGCGCGAGCTGGTAGGACCCGAGCGTGTGCTCGGGCCGGTAGCCGCTGGCTCCCCGGTGTCCGATGACCGTCGGCACCGGCATGTCCCGGTAACCGCCGCCCGGCCCGCCTCCCGGGCCTCCCCCGTGGCCGCGCTCCGCCGCCGCGGCCGGACCGGCGCCCGCCGCGAGTCCGCCGAAGGCTCCGCCCGCCGCGACGACGGCCGCGCCGAGTACCGTGCGCCGTGCTGCCCCACCCTGCGTCATGAGTGCCTCTCCCCCTCGGACAAGGGCCGGGCGTCCCGGGATCTCCGGGGCCTGCGGCCCGAATCCGCGTGCCGATGGTAGGCAAGCGCGGGTGGCGGGCGGGGGTGCGCGGGCGGAACGTGGCGGAAACGTGCGTCAACACTGCGTATCCACCTCGTGAACCCGATGTGCGATCAGAGCGGACCCGCGAGTATCGTCCTCACCTGCACTACCGCCGTGTGGTGGGTGCGAGAACCCTAGCTTTTCGATGCCGGAGGGCCCACGTTGTTCCGTACGCGCCTGATCAAAGCCACTGTCGGACCCGTCATGCGCCTGATGTTCCGCACCCGCGTCGAGGGCATCGAGAACATTCCGGGCACCGGGCCGGTGATCCTCGCGGGCAACCACCTCACCTTCATCGACTCGATGATCCTGCCGCTGGTGTGCGACCGCACGGTCCACTTCATCGGCAAGGACGAGTACGTGACCGGCAAGGGCATCAAGGGCCGGGCGATGGCCTGGTTCTTCACCGGCGCCGGCATGATCCCCGTGGACCGCGACGGGGCCAACGGCGGAGTCGCCGCCCTGATGACCGGCCGCCGGATCCTCGAAGAGGGCAAGATCTTCGGCATCTACCCCGAGGGCACCCGCTCCCCCGACGGCCGCCTCTACCGGGGCCGCACCGGCATCGCCCGCCTGACCCTGATGACCGGCGCGCCCGTCGTCCCCTTCGCGATGATCGGCACCGACAAGCTCCAGCCCGGCGGCGCCGGGATGCCGCGCCCGGGCCGGGTCACCGTCCGGTTCGGCGAGGCGATGGAGTTCTCCCGGTACGAGGGCATGGACCGCGACCGCTACGTGCTGCGCGCCGTCACCGACTCGGTGATGGCCGAGGTCATGCGGCTCTCCGGCCAGGAGTACGTGGACATGTACGCGACCAAGGCCAAGGCCGCGTAGCTCCCCCACGGCACGCTACTGCCGTTGCAGTGACCGGCTGACGCCCGCCGCGGTCGTCGTGGCGAGGATCCAGCCGGTCACGATCAGCAGGTACGACAGCCACTGGTACCAGCCGTCGGGCGCGAACGGCGCCTCCTGCCCGAAGCCGATGATCGGCAGCATCAGGTCGATCGTGTAGAACACCGGGTTGAACTCCGGCGCCTCCCCCTGTTTCAGTTCGCGGGGCGGGTGGAGCCCGTACGCGACGGTTCCCGTGATCAGCAGCGCCAGCAGCCAGCCCGCGGCCCGCAGCGGCCGGAACCCGTAGCCCACGGTGACGTCCTGGAGCAGGCCCCAGACCCTGGCGGCCCGGGGCAGGGTGTGGCGGTGCCGCCGCAGTTTGGCGAGCAGGACGGTCCGCGCCGCCGCCTCGTCGCCCGCCGTCCGGTAGGACGTGGCGAGCTGTTCGTAGGCGTGCGGAAGGTATCCCGACTCCTCGCGCTCCAGGACGGGCAGCCGCTGCTCGGCGGGCACGTGCGGGCTGAGGGCGCGGTAGACGAGTCCCGCGATGCGGATCTGCGGCGGCCAGGTCTCGGGCGTGATGTGGAGCAGGTCGAACTGGGAGCGGCGCAGGTTCACGCCGCCCTGGATGGTCGGGCAGTTGCGCAGCCACACCTCGCCGGCGACGCAGCTGGAGGCGCGCAGGGCGACCCCGCCGGGGTTGCTGAGGCGGGCGTAGGCGAGGTTGAGCTGGCCCGGTATCCGGGAGCCGGTGAGGTTGACCCGGCCGCGGGCCTCCAGCCGCATGGCGCGCAGGTCCGTGCCGACGGTGAGGATCTCGGCGTGCAGGGCGGTCGCGCCGGGGGCGAGGAGCCGGGCGTCGTCGAAGTTGATCTGGCCGCCGACGGTCGCACCGTTGATGCGGGTCTGGCCGTGGACGGTGAGCTCCATGGCGATGACGTCGGTTCCGATGTCGGCGTGGTTGAACTGGAGCGCCGCCTCCTGGCCCTCCTCGGCCGGGCCCGCGATGCCGATGACCGCCTTCCGCAGGAAGAGCCCGCCGGCTATCCGGGCGCCCGCGAGGCGCACCGGCCCGGTGATGCGGCAGCAGGACAGCTTCAGGGCGATGTCGACGGTGACGGTGGAGGCGGTCAGGCCGGGGAGGGCCGAGTCGCTCAGTGAAACGATCCTGAGCCGGGCCCCGTAGAGGAGGGGTTTGCGCTCGAACCAGCAGGCCCGCAGCCGGATCGCGTGCTCGATGTCGGCGTACTTGAGGTTGAGCTTGCCGGTGATCCGGGCGCCCCGGACGTTCAGCCCGGGCACCTGTCCGTCGAGCGGGACCGCGCCGCGCAGCAGCAGGTGGGCGAGGACTTCGGCGCGTACGGTCCGCTCGGGTCCCCACGAGACGCCGTCGGTGGCCTCCTCGGTCGGGGCCTCCCGGAAATCGACGCCTTCACCGCGGGGGAAGGCGTCCCATACGCGGCGCTCCGCCGGGGTCAAGTCGGTGATCTCCATCGCCGGGATGGTGTCCCGCGCGTCGACGGACTGTCAACTCCGCGCGGGACACCCCTCCCTGTCATGGCGTCAGTGTGGCGTCAGTGCTCGATGCCCTCTTGGAGCTCCTGGCCCTTGAGCAGGAACCAGGCGGCCACGGCGGTGGCCAGCAGGACGGCCGCACCCACTCCGGAGGCCAGCCGCAGGCCGTCCACGAAGGCCACCTGGGCGGCGCCGACCATCTGCTCGGCGGTCTGCGGGTCCAGCGACTTGGCCGCTTCGACGGCGCCGCCGAGCGATTCGTGGGCGGCGTCGGCGACGGGGCCGCTGACGGAGGCCGGGGCGGTGAAGCCCTGGTAGACGCCGGTGACGACCGAGCCGAGCAGGGCGATGCCGAGGGCGGCGCCCAGTTCGTAGGCGGTCTCGGAGACGGCCGAGGCGGAACCGGCCTGCTCCTTGGGGACGCTGGAGAGGATCACGTCGGCGGTGACCGTGAAGGAGAAGCCGGCGCCGAGGCCGACGACGAGCAGGGCCGCGCCGAGCAGCGGGTAGCCGGTCTCCTTGTGGATCACGGTCAGCGCGGCCAGCGCGATGCCGATGGCGGCGAGGCCTCCCGTCACGATGACCCGTACCCCGTACTTGCGGGCGTACTTGCCCGCGACCAGACCGGTGACCACGGCGCCGATGGCGGCGGGCAGTTCCGCGAGGCCCGCTTCGAGCGGGTCGCGGCCCTGGACGAGCTGGAGGAACTGGGAGAGGAAGAAGACCAGTCCGGACAGCCCGAAGACGGTGAGCAGGTCGGCGAGGACCGCGCCGGAGAAGCCGCGGTGCTTGAAGAGCCGCATGTCGAGGAGCGGGGACGTCAGCGCGAACTGACGTCGCACGAAGGTGTAGAGCGCGCCGGCTCCGATGACGGCGGCCGCCCATACCTCCCAGCCCATGCCGTGGGTGGCGACCTGCTTGACGGCGTAGACGAGGCCGATGATGCCGACGAGGGAGAGGGCGACGCTGAACAGGTCCCAGGGGCCGGCGACCGGGTTCTTGGACTCGGGCAGCAGCTTGATGCCGACGATGACGAGGACGATCATCACGGGGAGGTTGATGAGGAAGACCGAGCCCCACCAGAAGTGCTGGAGCAGGGCTCCGCCGACGACCGGGCCGACGGCCGCGCCGGCCGAGGCGGTGGCGCCCCAGATGCCGATGGCGAGGCTGCGCTCCTTGGGGTCGTGGAAGATGTTGCGGATCAGCGCGAGGGTGGAGGGCATCAGGGTCGCGCCGGCCACGCCGAGCAGGGCCCGGGCGACGATCATCATCTCGGGGCTGGTGGCGTAGGCGTTGAGGACCGAGACGGCGCCGAAGGCGGTCGCGCCGACGAGGAGGAGCTTCTTGCGGCCTATCCGGTCGCCGAGGGAGCCCATGGAGACGAGCAGGCCGGCGATGACGAAGGAGTAGATGTCGCCGATCCACAGGAGCTGGGTGCCCGACGGCTTCAGGTCCTCGCTGAGGGCGGGCGTGGCGAGACCGAGCACGGTGGCGTCGACGGCGACCAGCAGGACGGCCAGCACGAGCACGGAGAGCGCGAGCCAGCGCCCTCGCTTCTTCCCTTCCGCCCCCTTCGCATGCGTCAGCTGTTCGGTTCGGCTCATTTCTCCACACTCCGTCGTGCGCCACCGAGCAGCAACTCGGTGATCATGTACTGAAAGTCCTTGGCGGCGACCCGGCCGTCCATGACGGCCCAGGCGCAGGCGCCGATGAGGCTGTAAAGGGCCTCGGTGAGCCAGGCGGGGCTCAGGTCGATGCGGATGTCGCCCTCCTGCTGGCCGCGCCGGAACAGCGCGCCGACGCGGGCGTCGAGGCGGGCCCAGCCCTCGTTGACCTGGTCCCCCTCGAAGAGCTGGTTCTCGGTGACGAGGAAGGCCAGCAGCTCGGCGTTGGGCTCCGCCTCGGCCACGAGCCTGCGGAGCGCGTCGATCGCCGTGCCCTCGTCGAGGCGGGCGTTGTCGAAGGCCACCTCGAACTCCCGGATGCCGAGCTCTTCGAGCGCCCGCACGAGGGCGTCGCGCCCGGCGAAGTGCCGGTGGAGGGTCGCGCGGCCGATGCCGGCGGCCCTCGCGACCTCGTCCATCGTGGCGGTCGATTTGCGGGAGAGCAGGGCGGCGGCGGCGCGGAGCACCTGATCACGATCCATGGCCATGAGACAAGCATAGCCCGAATGAGACGTCGTTGTCTCATTGAATAAATGAGCTGCCCTTTCGGACACAGAGAGGAATCCTGCCGAGATGAACCCGAAGCCCCTGCTGCTGATCGACGTGGACGGACCGCTGAACCCCTACGCGGCCAAGCCCCAGCGGCGTCCCGAGGGCTACCGCACGCACCGGATGCGCCCGACGGGCTGGACCGGCGCCGAGAGCGCGAAGCCGCTGCGGGTCTGGCTGAATCCGGACCACGGCACGGAGCTGCTCGCGCTCGCGGAGGCGTACGAGCTCGTCTGGGCAACCACCTGGAAGGGCGAGGCGAACGAGTGGATAGGCCCGCAGCTGGGCCTCCCGGAGCTGCCCTGGATCGACTGGCCCCAGATGCACGGGCGCGCACCGCGCGGGACGTTCTGGAAGACCCAGTACATCCTGGAGTACGCGGGCGAGCGGCCCTTCGCCTGGATCGACGACGACATCACGGACATGGACCGCGCGTACGTGGAGCTGCGCCACCCCGCGCAGGCGCTGCTCCTGCGGATCGACGAGCGGATCGGGCTGGTCCGGGCCGACTTCGACGCACTGGCGGACTGGGCCTGACCCCGGACACGCCGGAGGGGCGGCCGCGGCCCTCGGGCCCCGACCGCCCCTCCGGGCACGACCGTCAGTTCTTGTGCGCCGCCCAGGCGTGCTGGATGACCAGGTCGGCCTTCAGCTCCGTGAGCTGGATCGCGACCGCCGACGGGGCGGTGCCGCCGCGGCCGTCGCGGGAGGCCAGCGCGCCCTTGACGTTGAGGACCGTACGGACCTCCGGAGTCAGGTGCTCCGAGATCTTCGCGAACTGCTCGTCCGTGAGCTCGTCGAGCTCGATGCCGAGCCCCTCGCACTCCTTGACGCACTCGCCGGCCACCTCGTGCGCCACCCGGAACGGCACGTTCTGCTTGACCAGCCACTCCGCGATGTCGGTGGCGAGCGAGAAGCCGGCCGGGGCCAGCTCCTCCATCCGCTCCCGGTTGATCGTGAGGGTGGCCATCATCCCGGTGAAGGCCGGCAGCAGGACTTCGAGGGTGTCGCAGGAGTCGAAGACCGGCTCCTTGTCCTCCTGGAGGTCCCGGTTGTAGGCCAGGGGAAGGGCCTTCAGGGTGGCCAGCAGGCCCGTCAGGTTGCCGATGAGGCGGCCCGACTTGCCGCGCGCCAGCTCCGCGATGTCCGGGTTCTTCTTCTGCGGCATGATCGACGACCCGGTGGAGAAGGCGTCGTGCAGGGTCACGAAGGAGAACTCCTTCGTGTTCCAGATGATGATCTCCTCCGCGATCCGGGACAGGTTGATCCCGATCATCGCGGTGACGAAGGCGAACTCGGCGACGAAGTCGCGCGAGGCCGTGCCGTCGATGGAGTTGCCGACCGAGCCGCGCTCGAAGCCCAGGTCGGCGGCGACCGCCTCCGGGTCCAGGCCGAGCGAGGAGCCCGCCAGGGCACCCGAACCGTACGGGGACACCGCGGTCCGGGTGTCCCACTGGCGCAGCCGCTCCGCGTCCCGGGACAGGGCCTGCACGTGGGCCAGTACGTGATGGGCGAAGAGCACCGGCTGCGCGTGCTGCAGGTGGGTCCGGCCCGGCATGGCCACGTCGGCGTGCGCCTCGGCGAGGCCGACCAGCGCGTCCTGGAGATCGGCGACGAGGCCGCCGATGATCCGGGCGTGGTCGCGCAGGTACATGCGGAAGAGGGTGGCGATCTGGTCGTTGCGCGACCGGCCGGCGCGCAGCTTGCCGCCGAGGTCGGCGCCGAGCCGCTCCAGCAGGCCCCGCTCCAGAGCGGTGTGGACGTCCTCGTCGGCGATGGTGCCGACGAAGGAGCCGTTCGCCACGTCGACCGCGAGCTGGTCCAGGCCGGCGATCATGCGGCCGAGCTCGTCGGCCGTGAGCAGGCCCGCCTTGGCGAGCACACGGGCGTGGGCCTTGGAGCCCGCGATGTCGTACGGGGCCAGGCGCCAGTCGAAGTGGACCGACGCGGACAGCTTCGCGAGGGCCTCGGCGGGACCGTCGGCGAACCGAGCGCCCCAGAGCCGGACGTCACCACCGTTGTTGCTGCTCACAGCTACTGCTCCTCAAGAACGTGCATGGCTTCGGATGTGCAACCGCCTCCCCGCCGCGGAGGTAACGGGGAGGCGGTTCGTACTGCGGTATCGAATACGGTGTCAGATCAGGCGAGGTCGCGACGGGCCGCGATCTTCGAGGACAGGCCGAAGATCTCGATGAAGCCCTGGGCCTTCGACTGGTCGAAGGTGTCGCCCGAGTCGTAGGTCGCGAGGTTGAAGTCGTACAGCGACTCGTCCGACTTCCGGCCGGTGACGACCGCGCGGCCGCCGTGCAGGGTCATCCGGACGTCACCGCTGACGTGCTGGTTGGCCTCGTTGACGAAGCCGTCCAGCGCGCGCTTGAGCGGGGAGAACCACAGGCCGTCGTAGACCAGCTCGCCCCAGCGCTGCTCGACCTGCCGCTTGTAGCGGGCCAGCTCGCGCTCGACGGTGACGTTCTCCAGCTCCTGGTGGGCGGTGATCAGCGCGATCGCGCCCGGGGCCTCGTACACCTCGCGGGACTTGATGCCCACGAGCCGGTCCTCGACGATGTCGATCCGGCCGATGCCCTGGGCCCCGGCGCGCTCGTTGAGCTGCTGGATGGCCTGGAGCACGGTGACCGGCTTGCCGTCGATGGCGACCGGGACGCCCTCCTTGAAGGAGATGACGACCTCGTCGGCCTCGCGCGGGAGGGCCGGGTCCGCGGTGTACTCGTAGATGTCCTCGATCGGCGCGTTCCAGATGTCCTCCAGGAAGCCCGTCTCGACGGCGCGCCCGAAGACGTTCTGGTCGATGGAGTACGGGGACTTCTTGGTGGTCGCGATCGGCAGGTTCGCCTTCTCGGCGAAGGCGATGGCCTTGTCGCGGGTCATCGCGTAGTCGCGGACCGGGGCGATGCACGTGAGGTCGGGGCCGAGGGCGGCGATGCCGGCCTCGAAGCGGACCTGGTCGTTGCCCTTGCCGGTGCAGCCGTGGGCGACCGTGGTGGCGCCGTGCTTGCGGGCGGCGGCCACGAGGTGCTTGACGATGGCCGGCCGCGAGAGGGCCGAGACCAGCGGGTAGCGGTCCATGTAGAGGGCGTTCGCCTTGATCGCCGGAAGGCAGTACTCGTCGGCGAACTCGTCCCTGGCGTCGGCGACCTCGGCCTCGACGGCGCCGCAGTCGAGCGCCCGCTTGCGGATGACGTCCAGGTCCTCGCCGCCCTGGCCGACGTCCACCGCGACGGCGATGACCTCGGCGCCCGTCTCCTCGGCGATCCAGCCGATGGCGACGGAGGTGTCCAGACCGCCTGAATAGGCGAGTACGACGCGCTCGGCCACGGGGTTCTCCTTACACGGTGCATCCGCCGTCACGTCCAACAGCGGTAGGCATAACTATGCACTGGTCTGCATGTTTCGTCAATCGACGGAACGACGGGAGGGAATAACCGGAGGTCAGCGGGTATGCCGACCACCTACAGTGCGCGGATGGAGATGCTCCCGCCCCTGTCCCGGACCACATTCCGCTCACCCTCCGAGCGCCTGCTGCACGGCAAGAGCCCTGCGCACGCCCTCGACGGCGACGGCCCGCAGGCATGGGCGGAGCTCGACACGAGCGTCTTCTGGTCCACCATCGACCGCTACGAGGGCCGGCGCTGCTCCGGCCAGGTCCGGGTGGGCCCGCACTGGTTCGAGGACCGGGAGATCGCCGACTGGAGCACCGCCCCGCACTGGCACGACGGACACGGGGTGACCTGGGCCGCCACGCCCCCGGCCGCCCCCGAGCTCGCGCTCAGCCTGTGCCACGCCGACCCCCGGGTGCGCGAGGCCGCCCTCGGACGGGCCGCCGGCCGGCCCGAGGTCCTGGAGCTGGTGCTGATCCGGTGCGCCGACACGGAGGAGCCGGTACGGGAGCGGGCGCGGGCGGTGCTGGCCGCGGAACTGTGCGCGGCCGGGGCCGCCGACGCCGATCTCGTGCACACCCTGGTGCCCCTCGCCCTGCTCGTGAGCCCGCGCCGGTACGGTGCCTGGGCCTGGGAACTGCTCCTGGAGCGACTCGGCTCACCGCCCGCCGCCCTGATCCTCGAGCTGACGCACGACCCGGACCCGGGGACCCGGTTCGCCGCCATCCGGGCCGCGCTGGCCCACGGACTGCTCCCGGCGGACCGGATCGCGGACCTCACCGCGGACCCCGACGCGCGCAACCGCCTGGCGGCGCTGCACTCCGGGGAGCTCCCGGCCGAGCGGACGGCCCGGCTCGTGCTCACCGGGCAGACCCCCGAGGTCCGCCGCGAGGCCCTCGGCCTGGCCCTGGAGGCCGGGTCCCTGACGCCCGAACGGATCCTGGAAACCGCCGCCGCGAGCCGGGACCGGGTGGTGCGCAGGCGCTGCGAGGAGGCCGCCCGGTCCGTCTTGGAGACCCGCTCCGCCTCTCTCCCCGGCCCCCTCGTCGACTCCCTGCTCGCCCAGGGCCGCGCGTCCCTGCGGGCGACCGCCGTCCGCGCCCTGCGCCCCGCCGGGCGGGCCGGTGAGCTCGCCGCGCACCTGGCGGACCCCGCGGCGCGGGTACGGGAGGCGGCCCGCGGGGAGCTGCGTGCCACCGGGCAGGACCCCCTGACCCTCTACCGCGCACTGTGCGCGGACTCCCCCGTGCCCGGGGCGGTGTTCGGGCTGGCCGAGACCGGGGAAGCCTTGGACCTGCCCCTGCTGCGGCTCCTCGCCCGGTCCCCCGAAGGGCGGATACGGGCCGCTGCCGTCCACGGGCTGCGCAGGCACGGCGCCACGACACCGGAAGAGCTGCTGCCCTACCTGGCCGACCCGCATCCGCCCGCCGCCCGGGCGGCCCGCTCGCTGGTGGTCCCGTACGCGCAGACCCGGCCGGAGTCCTGGCTGCTGGAGCTGTTCGCGCCCGGCCGGCCCGAGCCCGTACGGGTCGCGGCCCTGGCCCTGCTGGAGCTGCGCCCGCCGATGGTCCGGCGCCGGATCGCCCGCTCCCTGACCTCCCACCTCGACACCGCCGTGCGCCGGTGGGCCCGCAAGCTGCTCCAGCAGCGCCCGAGGTGGGACGAGGAGACGGGCCGGCACGCGGCATGGGCGTTCGCGGACGGGACGGGGAGGGCGCTGGACGAAGTCCTCGACACCGAGGACCCGTCCTCCTGGTCCGCACTGGACCTCGGGGTGCGCTCCGCGGCCCCCCTCGGGCCCGAGGCCGTCGGCTCCCTCACCGTGACCGCCCTGTGCCACTGGGACGGGCGGATCCGGGAGCGCGCCGTCGCCGAGGCCACGGGCACCCCCGAGCTGCTGCCACTGGTCGTCCTGCGCTGCGCCGACTGGACCCTGCAGGTCCGGGAGGCCGCGCGGCACGTCGTCGCGCAGGCGCTCCGGGACTCCGGGGAGGACACCCTGCGCGCCCTGACCCCGATGGTGATGCACCTGGCGAAGCGCCGGCAGGGCCGGTGGGCCGTCGGGGCGTTCGAGGCCGCGCTGCGCGAGCCCCGGCACGCGGCGGTCCGGGCGGAGCTGTGCTCCCACCGCGACCTGCGGACCCGCCGGACGGCCGTACGGATCACCCTGGAGGCCGCCGGGGCCTTCACGGCTCCCGCACTGGCCCGGCGCGCCGCCGGAGAGCCGGACGCCGTACTGCGGCACCTGTGGACGCAGGCCGCGCTGGCCGCCATGGCCGCGCGGGGCCCGGAGGACTCCGCCGTCGATGCGCTGCTGGCCTCCCGCACCGGATCCGTGCGGGCCGCGGGGGTCACGAGTCTGCGCGCGGCCGGCCGGGCCGGTGAGGCGCCCCGGTACCTCGCCGACCCGTCGGCGGCGGTCCGGGCCTGCGCCCGGTGGCTGCTCCGGCAGCACGGGGCCGAGGCGCGCGCCGCGTACCTGCGGATGTGCGCGGATTCCCCGGCGCCCGGGGCCGTGCTCGGGCTCGCGGAGTGCGGCGAGCCGTCGGACGCCGCCGTGCTGACCGGCCTGCTCGGCCACCGGGACGGCCCGGTCCGGGCGGCGGCCGTCGCGGGACTGCGGCTGCTCGGCGGGCCCGGACCCGGCACGGAGGCACTGACCGCGCTGCTGGACGATCCGTCGGCGGCGGTGCTCCGGGAGGTGACCCGGTCGCTGCGACCGGTGGCCGGCCGACTGCCGGCGGGCCCGCTGGTGGCACGCACCGTGCGGGACCGCCCCGCGCACGTGCGCGCGGCCGCCCTGCGACTGCTGGCCGCCCAGGCCGCCGACGAGGGGCTGCCGGCGCTGACCGCCGCACTGGACGACCCCCTCCCGGAGCTGCGGCGCATCGCGCTGGACCTCCTGCGGAGGTGGGACTGGCAGGCGTCGGCCGGCCGGGGGACCTTCGAACGGGCGGAGCTGCGCGCTTTCTACAAGCAGTACTACTTCGAGCTCGACTGGAAGGAGATGCGCAGGACCCGTCTCATCTGGTGAAAATGCGGTCCCACCCCGTCCCCGTCGAACCGATAATCGAACCATGGGAAAGCTCTACGATCGCATTGACGGCAGGCTCCGCACCTTCATCGAAGAACAGCCGATCTTCTTCACCGCCACCGCCCCGTTGTCCGGCGACGGCCACATCAACCTCTCCCCCAAGGGCCGCGCCGGCACGCTCGTCGTCATCGACGAACAGACCCTCGCCTACCTGGACTTCGGCGGCAGCGGCGCCGAGACCATCGCGCACGTCCGCGAGAACGGCCGCATCACGCTGATGTGGTGCGCGTTCAGCGGGCCGCCGAACATCGTGCGCATCCACGGCGACGGCGAGGCCGTCTTCCGCGACGACCCGCGCTGGGACGGGCTCGTCGAGCTGTTCGGTGAGGCCGACGGGCCCGCGGCGCGCGCGGTCATCCTCGTCAAGGCCCGCCGGATCGCGGACGTGTGCGGGTACGCCATCCCCTTCATGGAGTACCAGGGCGAGCGCACGCTCCACGCGGAGTACTTCGGCCGCAAGACGGACGAGGAGTTCAATGCCTACTGCGAGAAGAAGGAGTTCATCGGAGTGAGCGTCGACGGCCTGCCTGCGCTGCCGCTGCCCCTTCCGCCCCGTACCGTCTGACATGTGCTGCGTACCGCGCTCCTCACCGCCTCACTGATCGTCACCAGCCTGCTGGGACAGGGCCGCCCCGACAGTGGCGCGCCGCCGCTGCCCGCCCGGCTCGCCGACACCGGCGGCGGCAGCCAGTTGATCACCGCCGTGGCTCCGGCCCCCGGCTCCACGACCGGGCGCCTGACCTGGTGGGACCGGTGGGAGGGGCGCTGGCACGCGGTGGGGAGCGCGCCCGCCCGCTTCGGCGCGAACGGGCTGACCGAGGGCGCGACCCGGACCCAGGGCACGAACACCACCCCGGCCGGCCTGTACGCGCTGCCCTACGCCTTCGGCATCGCGCACGCCCCGGCCGGTACGGCGTACCGCTACCGGCGGGTGGCCCCCGACTCCTGGTGGTGCCAGGACAATGCCTCGGAGAGCTACAACCGCTGGGTGGAGCCGCTGCCCGCGGACTGCGCGCCCGGCGAGGCGGAGCACCTGACCACGTACACGACGCAGTACGCGCACGCGCTGGTCATCGCCTTCAACTACGAGCGCCCGGTACGGGGCCGGGGCGCGGGCATCTTCCTGCACGTGAACGGCAAGGGTGCGACGGCCGGCTGCGTCTCGGTCCCCGAGTACGCGATGCGCGCGGTGCTGCGCTGGGCGGACCCGCACAGGCAGCCGCACATCGCGATCGGCACGGAGTCCGGCCCTCTCGACGTCACCCGCTACTAGGCCGTCTCTTTCGGATCTTGCCGGGTCCCGGAGTCGTCGGCGGGCTCGTCGGAGGCCCGGTAGTGGTAGGCGTCCTCCCACCAGTCGTCCCCGTCGTCCCGGTCGCCCCCGTCGTCCCCGTCCTCGGAGACGGCCCGGTCCGCCCCGCGCCAGCGGCCGTAGTCGTCGGCGCTGCGGTGCACGTGGACCCGCTGCTCCTCGTCCAGCGCGGCCACGGCGGGGTGGACCTCGGCCCGCATCCGGTCGCCCAGGGGGTCGCCGCACTCCGTGCGGGTGAGGACGGCCTGGCGGGCGGCTTCGGCGTAGCAGAGCGACACCAGGCCCAGCGCGGTCACGGCGGCCGACGCCCATTGCGCCGGTCCGTGCGGGCGGGAGAACACCAGCAGCTCGCCCACCACCATCCAGCACACCATGAGCAGGATCAGGCCCACGCAGCCGAAGCAGCCCCGGAGGCACCCGTGCTCCTCGTCCTGCGGCATGCGCGGGAGCTCGGGCAGCAGGGCGTCCAATTCGGCGCGGTGGGCGGTGCGCCGGGCCCCGTACGCCTCGTCGTTCCGGTCGATCCAGCCGATCGACACGGGCTCGGGATCGTGTCGCCGCACCGCCTCCAGCAGGGCTGCGGGCAGCGGGTGGGAGGGGGTACGGGCGGGATCGCGGCCCGCCTCCGTCAGGAGCACGGCGCCTTCGGCGTCGATGCCGAGGTACCCGTCGAGGAGCAGTTCGGCGGCGGCCGCCGCCGCCTGCCCGTTCGCCATGGCGGCGACGTGGTACGGCCCGAGGTCCAGGCCGGCGACCAGCCGGAGGATCTCGCGCCGGATCCGGGCCCGGCGCCGCCACCGCAGGGCGAGGGGCCCGTAGACGGCGGCGTTCATGACGAACACCGCAAGTACGAGGACGAGTTGGAGCACGCCCCGAGGCTATGTGCGGCGGCGCCGGACCGGCACCGGGTTTCCGGCGGACCGGCGGGGGCTCAGCCCTCCTTCTGGGCCAGCCTCAGGAGGTGGTCGGCGAGGGCCTGGCCGCCCGCCGGGTCGCGGCTGATCAGCATCAGGGTGTCGTCGCCCGCGATCGTGCCGAGGATGGCCTGGAGTTCGGCCTGGTCGATCGCGGAGGCGAGGAACTGGGCCGCACCCGGCGGGGTGCGCAGGACCACGAGGTTCGCGGAGGCCTCCGCCGAGATCAGCAGTTCGCCGGAGAGGCGCCGCATGCGCTCCTCCTTCGCCGACTCGCCGAGCGGCGCCTGCGGGGTGCGGAAGCCGCCCTCGCTGGGGACCGCGTAGATCAGCTCGCCGCCGGTGTTGCGGATCTTCACCGCGCCGAGCTCGTCGAGGTCGCGGCTGAGCGTCGCCTGGGTGACGCTCAGCCCGTCGTCGGCGAGCAGCTTGGCCAGCTGGCTCTGGGAGCGGACCGGCTGCCGGTTGAGGATGTCCACGATCCGGCGGTGGCGGGCGGTGCGGGTCTGCGGAACGGACTGCCCGTTCGGCTCGTGTTCCTGCGCCTGGCTCATCGTCGTCCCATTCCCCGTTTGATCATCCGTCCACGCCTGCGGCGGACTTCGCTGCGTCGAGCACGCCGGGCAGGTCCCGCAGGAACGCGTCCACCTCGGCCTCGGAGAGCACGTACGGGGGCATGAGCCGTACGACGTCGGGGGCGGGCGCGTTGACCAGGAAGCCGGCGTCCTGAGCCGCGCGCTGGACCTGCGCTGCGAGCGGCTCGGTCAGCACGATACCCAGCAGGAGGCCTGCGCCGCGGACGTGCGAGACGAGCGGGTGTGCGAATCCTTCGATTCCGCCCCGCAGGCGCTCGCCGCGCTCCTTGACCTGGTCGAGGAGCCCGTCGGCGGCGATGGTGTCGATCACGGCGAGGCCGGCGGCGCACGCGACCGGGTTGCCGCCGAAGGTGGTGCCGTGCTGGCCGGGCTGGAGCAGGTCGGCCACGGGTCCGAAAGCGGCGACCGCGCCGATCGGCAGACCGCCGCCGAGACCCTTGGCGAGTGTGACGATGTCGGGCTCGACGCCCTCGTGGGCCTGGTGCTCGAACCACTGGCCGCAGCGCCCGATGCCGGTCTGCACCTCGTCGAGGACGAGCAGGGTGCCGGTGGCCCGGGTGATCTCACGGGCGGCCGTCAGGTACCCGGCCGGCGGGACGACCACGCCGTTCTCGCCCTGGATCGGCTCGATGATCACGAGCGCCGTCTCTTCGGTGACGGCGGCCCGCAGGGCCTCCACGTCGCCGTACGGGACGTGCGTGACGTCTCCGGGGAGCGGCAGGAACGGGGCCTGCTTCTTCGGCTGTCCGGTGAGCGCCAGGGCGCCCATGGTGCGGCCGTGGAAGCCGCCGTCGGTGGCGACCATGCGGGTCCGCCCGGTCAGCCGGCCGATCTTGAAGGCGGCCTCGACGGCCTCGGCACCGGAGTTGCAGAAGAAAATCTTGCCGGGGCGGCCGAAGAGCTGGAGCAGCCGCTCGCCGAGCGCGAGGACCGGCTCGGAGGCGTAGAGGTTGGACACGTGGCCCAGGGTGGAGATCTGCTCGGTCACGGCGGTGACGACGGCCGGGTGCGCGTGACCGAGGGCGTTGACCGCGATACCGCCGACGAAGTCGGTGTACTGCTTGCCGTCCGCGTCCCAGACCTGCGCTCCTTCGCCGCGTACGAGCGCCAGCGCGGGGGTGCCGTAGTTGTTGGTCAGCGCGTCCTGCCAGCGGGCGGCGAAGCGCTGGTTGCCGGTGGCCTGGTTGCCGGTCATGCGGGGTCCCCTCCCTGGGTGTCGACTGCCTGTGCATCGGGCACGACCATCGTGCCGATTCCCTCGTCCGTGAAGATCTCCAGCAGGATCGAGTGCTGGACCCGCCCGTCGATCACCCTGGCGGTGGTGACCCCGTTGCGGACGGCGTGCAGACAGCCCTCCATCTTCGGGACCATGCCGCTGGACAGCTCGGGCAGCAGCTTCTCCAGCTGGCTGACGGTGAGCCTGCTGATGACCTCGTCGCTGTTGGGCCAGTCCGCGTAGAGCCCCTCCACGTCGGTGAGGACCATCAGCGTCTCGGCGCCGAGCGCGGCGGCGAGCGCCGCGGCGGCCGTGTCCGCGTTCACGTTGTACACGTGGTGGTCGTCGGCGCTGCGCGCGATGGAGGAGATGACCGGGATCCGGCCGTCCGCCAGCAGCGCTTCGATCGCGCCGGTGTCGATGGCGGTGATCTCGCCGACCCGCCCGATGTCGACGCTCTCGCCGTCGATCTCGGGCAGGTGCTTGGTGGCGGTGATGGTGTGCGCGTCCTCGCCGGTCATGCCGACGGCCAGCGGCCCGTGCTGGTTGAGCAGCCCGACCAGCTCGCGCTGGACCTGCCCGGCCAGGACCATCCGTACGACGTCCATCGCCTCGGGCGTGGTGACGCGCAGACCCGCCTTGAACTCGCTGACCAGGCCCTGCTTGTCGAGCTGGGCGTTGATCTGCGGGCCGCCGCCGTGGACGACGACCGGCTTGAGACCGGCCTGGCGCAGGAAGACGACGTCCTGGGCGAAGGCGGCCTTCAGGTCCTCGTCGATCATGGCGTTGCCGCCGAACTTGATGACGACGACCTTGCCGTTGTGCCGGGTCAGCCAGGGCAGGGCCTCGATGAGGATCTCGGCCTTGGGCAGCGCGGTGTGCCTGCGTGCAGTGCTCATGAGGAGTACGCGCTGTTCTCGTGGACGTACTCGGCGGTCAGGTCGTTGGCCCAGATGACCGCGGACTGCGCACCGGTGGACAGGTCCGCGGTGATGCGGACCTCGCGGCCCTTCATGCTCACCAGGTCGCGGTCCTCGCCGACCGAGCCGTTCTTGCAGACCCAGACGTCGTTGATGGCGACGTTCAGCCGGTCCGGGTCGAAGGCGGCCTTGGTGGTGCCGATCGCGGACAGGACGCGGCCCCAGTTCGGGTCCTCGCCGTGGATGGCGCACTTGAGCAGGTTGTTCCGGGCGATGGACCGGCCGACCTCGACCGCGTCCTCCTCGGTGGCCGCGCCGATGACCTCGATGCGGATGTCCTTGCTGGCGCCCTCGGCGTCGCCGATCAGCTGGCGGGCCAGGTCGTCGCAGACCGTGCGCACGGCCTCCGCGAACGCCTCGTACGCCGGCACCTGGCCGGACGCGCCGGAGGCGAGCAGCAGCACCGTGTCGTTGGTGGACATGCAGCCGTCGGAGTCGACCCGGTCGAAGGTGGTGCGGGTCGCGGCGCGCAGCGCCTTGTCGAGGGTGGCGCTGTCCAGGTCCGCGTCGGTGGTGAGGACGACGAGCATGGTGGCCAGGCCCGGGGCGAGCATGCCGGCGCCCTTGGCCATGCCGCCGACGGTCCAGCCGTCCTGGCTCACCGTGGCCGTCTTGTGCACGGTGTCGGTGGTCTTGATGGCGATGGCCGCGGCCTCGCCGCCGTCGGCGGAGAGCGCGGCGGCCGCGGTCTCGATGCCGGGCAGCAGCTTGTCCATGGGGAGCAGGACGCCGATCAGGCCGGTGGACGCGACGGCGACCTCGCCGGCGTTGACCTGACCGCCCGGTCCGTGCCCGTTCAGGACCTCGGCGACCTTCTCGGCGGTGGCGTGGGTGTCCTGGAAGCCCTTGGGGCCGGTGCACGCGTTGGCGCCGCCGGAGTTGAGGACCACCGCACTGACGGTGGCGCCCCGCAGGACCTGCTCGGACCAGTGGACGGGCGCGGCCTTGACCCGGTTGGAGGTGAAGACGCCGGCCGCGGCCAGGCGCGGCCCGTTGTTGACCACGAGGGCCAGGTCGGGATTGCCGTTCGCCTTGATTCCGGCGGCGATGCCCGCCGCGGTGAACCCCTGTGCTGCCGTGACCGTCACGGTGCGACTCCGATCGTGGAAAGACCCAGGCTCTCGTGGAGCCCCAGGGCGATGTTCATGCTCTGGACCGCGCCGCCGGCGGTGCCCTTGGTCAGGTTGTCGATGGCGCTGATCGCGATGATCCGCTGCGCGGCCTCGTCGTACGCGACCTGGATCTGAACGGCGTTGGAACCGTAGACGGACGCCGTCGCCGGCCACTGGCCCTCGGGCAGCAGGTGCACGAAGGGCTCGTCCGCGTACGCCTTCTCGTACGCGGCGCGGACCGCGTCGGCCGTGGTGCCCGGCAGCGCCTTGGCGGAGCAGGTGGCCAGGATGCCGCGGGGCATCGGCGCCAGCGTGGGCGTGAAGGAGACGGACACCCGCTGGCCGGCCACGGGGCTGAGGTTCTGCACCATCTCGGGCGTGTGGCGGTGGCCGCCGCCGACCCCGTACGGGCTCATGGAGCCCATGACCTCGGAGCCCAGCAGGTTCGGCTTGAGCGCCTTGCCGGCGCCGGAGGTGCCGGAGGCGGCGACGATCACGGCCTCGGGCTCGGCGAGCTGCGCGGCGTAGGCCGGGAACAGCGCGAGCGAGACGGCGGTCGGGTAGCAGCCGGGGACGGCGATGCGCTTGGACCCGGCCAGGGCGGCGCGGGCGCCCGGCAGCTCGGGAAGGCCGTAGGGCCAGGTCCCGGCGTGCGGGGCGCCGTAGAACTTGTCCCAGTCGGCGGAGTCCTGGAGCCGGTGGTCGGCGCCCATGTCGACGACGAGGACCTCTTCGCCGAGCTGGGCGGCCACGGCGGCGGACTGCCCGTGCGGCAGGGCCAGGAAGACGACATCATGACCGGAGAGCACCTCGGGCGTGGTCGCCTCCAGAACGCGTCCGGCCAGCGGCACCAGGTGCGGCTGGAGCGCACCGAGCGGCTGCCCGGCGTTGGAGTTGGCGGTCAGCGCGCCGATCTCGACCTCGGGGTGGGCCAGCAGCAGGCGCAGCACCTCACCGCCCGCGTATCCGCTCGCACCGGCCACCGCTACACGTACCACCATCGGACCCTCCTCCTCGATGGCATGACTATACGTACGACCGCACGTTTATGCAAAGCAGTCATCCGGGCTTACTCCCCCAGTGTTACTCGCTTGTCCGCCCGATGATCACGGGTTACGTTCCCGGGGCACATATCGGGGGATCACAGCAGGTGGGGGACATGAGCGAAGACGGGCTGACGATCACCAAGGGCGCCGCGGTACGCCAGGGCCTCGCGGCCGTGGCGGTGCTCGGGGCCATGGGAATGGCCCTCTGGGTGGGCGGGGAATCGGTGAATTCGAGCGGGGAGCCGACGCCCGTCACCTGCTCGCACGGGGAGCCCGAGAAGACGCCCGCGCAGACCCCGGTCGAGGCGGGGCACGTCTCCGGGGCCCAGCTGTGCGAGGCGCTGCACCGTCCCGATCTCGCGGACCTGCTGGGCACTCCGGGGGAGGCCGTGAAGAACGCGAACGGCAGTGGCAGCACCTTCAAGCCCGTCGGCAGCGACGAGGAGATCCACACCCCCTCGGGCAAGATCGAGTTCGAGACCTACACCGTGAACCTGAGGGTCGCGGACGACGGGCTGAAGGTCGCCACCGTGGCCAAGCTCCTCGGAGACGGCACGCTGCCGCTGACCGTCCTGGGGCACCCGGCCGCCTACTACTCGGACCGCACCATCAGCATCAGCTTCAACCTGGCGGACGGGAGCGATGCCAGCACCGGATCCGGTGTCCCGACCCGTTCCCTCGTGGTGTCCCGGGGTACGGAGGACGGCGGCGGCACCTACGAGCTGACCCTGTGGCGCTCCGACGGCGGGATGCCCGACGACGCGGTCGTGCTGCGCGTCGCCGAGACGGTGCTGCCGACGGTCCCGGGGTGGGCCGCCGCGGGGTGAGGCCCCGCGGGAGGGCGGGTCAGGGCCTTCGGGGCAAGGGGCTTTCGGCGTCAGCTGCTGCGGGGCTGGTTGAAGCGGAGCATGTTGCCGGACGGATCGCGGAAGGCGCAGTCGCGGACCCCGTACGGCTGGTCGACGGGCTCCTGGAGCACCTCGGCGCCGGTGGCCCGAATGCGCTCGAACGTCGCGTCCACGTCGTCCGTCGCGAAGATCACCCCGCGGAGCACGCCCTTGGCCAGCATTTCCGCCATCGCCTGCCGGTCGGCCGGCGAGGCGCCGGGGTCGGCGAGCGGCGGTTCGAGCACGATCTCCACGTCGGGCTGCTCGGGCGAGCCGACGGTCACCCAGCGCATCCCCTCGAAGGCGACGTCGTTGCGCACTTCCATGCCGAGGGCGTCACGGTAGAAGGCGAGCGCCTTGTCGTGGTCGTCGACGGCGATGAAGCACTGCGAGAGCTTGATGGTCATGCCCCCGACGCTACGACGCGGCCGCGGATCCCGCTCCCCTGTTGCCCGCGGAGTTCCGTACGGGCCGGGTGAAGACCTTGGCGACGCACGCCGGGATGGCGGCGCCGGCCTCGTGCCGACGGGCCCGGTAGGCGCTGGGGGTCTCGCCGACCAGCTCCGTGAAGCGCGAGCTGAACGACCCCAGCGAGGTGCATCCGACCGCGAAGCAGACCTCGGTCACGCTCAGGTCGCCCCGGCGCAGCAGCGCCTTGGCCCGCTCGACGCGGCGGGTCATCAGGTAGCTGTACGGGGTCTCCCCGAAGGCCGCCCGGAAGCTGCGGGAGAAGTGCCCGGGCGACATGAGGGCGACGGACGCCAGCGCCGGTACGTCCAGCGGCTCGGCGTAGTCGCGGTCCATCACGTCCCGGGCCCGCCGCAGCCGCACCAGGTCCTCGATCGTCACGCGCACCAGCATCTCACGGCCGGTGCGGGCCCAGAGGGGCCGAGGGTGCGCAGAGGGTGCGCGGAAAGGGCTGACTACTTCCCGGTCTTCTCGGCGGCCTTCGCGGCCTTCTCCGCCTGCATCTGCTTGATGCGGACGGTCTCCTTGCGGACGTCGGCCTGGGTGGCGCGCTCCTTCGCGAGCCACTCCGGCATCTCCTGCTTCAGGGCCTCGATCTGCTCCGTGGTGAGCGCCTCGGTGACACCGCCGCGCGCCAGACCGGCGATCGAGATGCCGAGCTTCGACGCGACCACCGGACGGGGGTGCGGGCCGTTGGCCCGGAGGTCCTGCAGCCACTGGGGCGGCTCGGCCTGGAGGGCGGTCAGCTCGGTGCGCGAGACGACACCCTCCTGGAACTCTGCGGGGGTGGCCTCGAGGTACACACCCAGCTTCTTCGCCGCAGTAGCGGGCTTCATGGTCTGGGTGGTCTGGTGCGACGTCATGGGGTCAAGGGTATCGAGCATGTGCGCCACCTCCGACCACGGCCGGTAATCTGGCCGGGTGACAGACTCCCGGACACCCCCCTCGTTCCAGCTCGCATACGTCCCCGGGGTGACTCCCACGAAGTGGGTCCGGATCTGGAAGGAGCGTCTGCCCGACGTTCCGCTGACCCTCGTCCAGGTCGCTCCGGCCGAAGCCCCCGCCCTGCTGCGCGGCGGCGGCGCCGACGCCGGGTTCGTCCGGCTGCCGATCGACCGTACGGACCTCAGCGCGATCCCGCTCTACACCGAGACCACGGTCGTCGTGATCCCGAAGGACCACCTCATGGCCGCGACCGAGGAGCTCTCGATCGCGGACCTGGCCGACGACATCGTGCTCCACCCGCTGGACGACACCCTCGAATGGGAGCAGCTGCCGGGCAAGGCCGCGCTCCAGCGCCCGGAGACCACGGCCGATGCGATCGAGCTGGTGGCCGCGGGCATCGGGGTGCTGGTCGTGCCCCAGTCGCTCGCGCGGCTGCACCACCGCAAGGACCTCACCTACCGCACCCTGCTGGACGCTCCCGAGTCGCGCGTCGCGCTGTCGTGGCCCGAGGCGGACGAGACTCCGGACCTGGTCGAGGAGTTCATCGGGATCGTGCGCGGGCGGACCGTCAACAGCTCGCGCGGACGCGGCCGCACCCAGCCCGAGCCCGAGCAGAAGAAGGCGAAGCCGGCGCGGAAGCCCGCTCCCCGCACGGGAGGCAAGCCGGCCGCCAAGAACCCGCGGTCCGGGGCCCCCAAGGGCGGCAAGGCCACGGCCAAGTCCACCGGCAAGCGCGGAAAGCCCCGGGGCCGCTAGGGCCTGTCGTCAAACTCCCGTCTGCCTCGCGACGCCTGGCACGCGCTCTCGCCGCACCGGGCGAAAGCCAAGTACGTCCAGTACGCGGGCTTCCGCCCGGCGCACCGAGAGCACGCACCAGACGCCGCAAGGCCGCCCTTCGGGCGACGACGGGAGTTTGACGACAGGCCCTAGGACGCGCAGCCGGACTCCCGCCCGGCTCAGCCGCCGAGCAGGTGGACGAGGGCCGTCAGCGAGCCGATCGCGGGCAGCACGCCGATGGTCACGGCGGCGAAGCCGAAGACTGCGGCCGGGGTCGCGTACGCGCGCGGGTCGGCGAAGTTCGCGCACAGCAGGAGCAAGGAGGAGGGCAGGAAGACCCACGCCCCCTCCAGGAAGCCGAAGAGCGACCACCCGAGCAGGACGACCGCGAGGACCACGCACGCGGTCATGAACCGGGCCCGGTGCGCGCGCAGGACCGCGGGCACCGCGAGCAGGAGGGCCGGGGCGATCAGCACGAACGGCGACAGCCCCGCCTGGAGCATCTTCACCACGGGCGGCACCGGGAGGATCAGCGCGACCAGCGCGATCCGCTGCTGCCACGGGTGGGCGGCCGGCGTCCCGTGCGCCCCGGCGGCGCCGTCCGCCGCTCCCCGGCCGGGCGACAGGATCTCCGCCATGCCTGCCCCCTCCGGCCGCACCCACTCGACTTGAACGCGTTCAAGCTAGCGGATATTCGCACTCCCTGGCGATGCCCCGAGAGCATTGCGCCCGCCACACGGCCGTCCCTATAGTCACTTCGTATTCATTTCGTCACAGTGAGTGAGCTGGGGGCAAGGGTGTTACGTATCGGCAAGGGTCCGGCCGGCAAGGGATGGGCCGCCTCGTTCGCCGCGCTGGCCGCCGGGGCGGTCCTCGCGCTGGGAGTGGGGGCCGCACCCGTGAGCGCCGCCGAGGGCTCGTGCGCCGGCGGCGCCACCGGGCGGCTGCCGCGACTGCAGGACCAGCGGTTCTACGTCCAGTGCGCGGGCGGGGTCGCCACGGTCGTGCCCTGCCCCACCGGGCAGGTCTACGCTCCCGGCACCCAGCTCTGCGAGGCGCCGGAGCTGGTGCGGCCCGCCGTGGCCACGCTCACCACGGCCGGCCCGGCGAAGCTGAACGGGCTGCTCTTCGGGGTCAAGAACCTCAGCACCACCGTGCGGATCGCGGACGCCCCGGCCGGGCTGGACGGCGTACCGGTCACCTTCACCACCGTCGGCGGCCGGACCCTGTGCACCGCGGTCACCGACCAGTTCGGAGCCGCCCGCTGCGACACCCCGGCCCGGCTGACGATCCCGCTGGACGAACTCCTGCGCGGCTACCGGGCCACCTACGCGGGCACCGGAGGGATCTACCTCCCCTCCTCCGCCACCGCCCCCATCGCGCTCCTCTAGGAGACCGGGCGACTAGCCGAGCGGGTGCCGGACCCAGACGTTCGGCTCCACGTAGACCGCGAAGCCCTGCTCCGGTTCGCAGTGGACCGGGGACAGGGCGCCCGGAACGCGGACCGGGCCGGCCGCGTCGAAGGGCAGGCCGGTCCACTCCCGCCACTGCGCGACGGAGCCGGTGATCGTCATCGACAGCGGGGCCACCGAGTCGATGACGCCGCCCGCCCGCACGTGGACCCGTAGCCACGGGTCGTGCGGGAGGCCGTCCTCGCGGGTGCGGTACGCGTACTCGTGGATCGAGGTGCCCGGCTCGGCCGGCTTCCCGCTGGGCCGCACCGGCGCCACCACCTCGGCGAAACCGCGTGCCCGGGCGTTCTCCCGCATCACGGCGAGCATCCGGCCGGACAGGCCCTCGCCCTGCCGGTCGGTGGCGACGCTGATCTCGATCGCGCTCACGGTGTCGGGCTCGACCCCGCGCCGCTGGTCCGAGAAGGCCCACATCAGGATCCGGTCCCAGCCCTGCGCGGGGAGCACCCCGTCGCGGCCCGGCGCGTGCTGCGCGAAGGGCACGCTGAAGCCCCGGGCGACCACGACGTCGCCGTCCGTGGCGATCAGGACGTACTCCGGGAACTCGGCCACCATCCGCGGGTACAGCAGCCAGGCCAGCGCGTCGTGCTGGGCGAACTCGGGCCACGAGTCCTTCATGTCCCAGAGCCGGGCCGCCAGTTCGGGCCGCTCCGCGAGCGTGGTGATCCGTATGCCCGCGCCGCCGATGTCTGTGATCTTGTGCATGCCCGCAGGCTAGGCACCTCCCACCTGCGGCTCAACCGATTTAGCCGGCTCAGACGGGGGCCTGGAGGGAGAGGTGCCAGCTCCGCGGCCGGCCGGCGAGGGTGAGCGTGGACAGGGGGCGGACGTCCACGTTCCAGTAGGTCAGCGGTGGCGCGTTCAGCGCGTACACGAGCGCCGCCCGGACCACCGACGGCTCCGCCACCGCCACGATCGCTCCCCCGTCGTCGGCCGGCCGGGTGTCGAGCCAGCCGCCGATCCGGGAGATGAAGGCGAGCAGGGACTCCCCGCCGTGCGGCGCGGCGTGCGGATCGCTCAGCCAGAGGTCCACGGCCGCGGGATCACGGGCCGCCACCTCGGCCAGGGTGAGTCCGCGCCAGTACCCCATGTCGCACTCCCGCAGGGCGGGTTGCGCCATCGGGGCGTAGCCGAGGGCGGTCCCGGTGGCCCGGCTGCGCGAGGTCGGCGAACAGTAGCGGAGCTCGGCCGAGCCCAGCGGCACGAGCCCGCGCGCGGCGGATTCCACCGCGCGCCAGCCGTCCACGTCGAGGGGGCGGTCGTCGTCGAAGCGCTCGGCGAGCAGCGAGGTACTACGGGCTGCTGCGACTAGCGAAACCCGAACATGCATGCGGCGATGGTGATCCGCGTGTCGCAGGAGGTCAAGCGTCGAGACGAAGCCCGGACCGCAGCCGCCGGACGGCCTCGGTCAGTTCGCCCGCGCCGGACACCCCGGCGAAGCTCAGCCGGACGAACGGACCGGGCGGTTCCGCGCAGAAGTACGGCCGTCCCGGCGCGACCGCGACCCCGGCGCGCAGGGCGGCCGCCACGAAGGCCGCGTCGTCGCCGCCCCCGCCGGGCCGCGCCCACAACTGGTAGCCGCCGCGGGGCGGATGGGGCACCTCCAGCTCCGGCAGCTCGCGGCGCAGCGCCCCCGCGAGGACGTCCCGGCGGTGGCGCAGTTCGGCGGCCACGG
Organism: Streptomyces sp. NBC_00193; assembly: GCF_026342735.1. Taxonomy (GTDB): domain Bacteria; phylum Actinomycetota; class Actinomycetes; order Streptomycetales; family Streptomycetaceae; genus Streptomyces; species Streptomyces stoeckheimensis. The sequence continues at coordinate 5,327,035 of NZ_JAPEMM010000001.1, read as the reverse complement.
TCCTGAGGTGGCGCGGCCAGGCGGGTGCGCCCACCAGTTCCAGGGCGGCCTCCTGGAGGGGCCGGGGCACGAAGAAGGTGTCCACGACCTGGATGGCGCGCAGCCGGTCGAAGACCGGGCCCCGGGCCGCCAGCGCGCCCACGCGCAGGCTGGGCGAGGTGACCTTGGTCAGGGACCGCACGTGGACGACCACCCCGTCCGGGTCCTCGGCGGCGAGCGGCGCGGGCAGCGGGCCCGAGTCCTCGTGGGCCAGGGACCGCGCGTAGTCGTCCTCCAGCACGAACGCCCCGGCGGCGCGCGCGATCCGCAGGACCTCTCCCCGCCGCTCGCCGGACAGTACGGACCCCGTCGGGTTCTGGAACAGCGGCTGGCATACGAACACCCGCGCCCCGGTGGCCTCGAAGGCGGCGGCCAGCAGCTCCGGCCGGACCCCGTCCGCGTCCACCGGGACGGGTACCGGCCGGCAGCCCGCGGCCCGCGCGAGGGCCAGCAGCCCCGGGTAGGTCGGGGATTCGACGAGGATCGGCGCCCCGGGCGGGGCGAGCGCCCGCAGCGCGGTGGCGAGCGCACTCTGGCCGCCCGCGGTCACCAGCACGTCCGCGGCCGCGACCGCCCCGCCGATCTCCCGCGCGAACCAGTCCCGCAGCTCCGGCAGCCCCTCCACGGGCGGCCGCCCCCACACCCCGGGCCGCCGGCCGGCCCGGGCGAGCGCCGCCGCCATGGCCCGCTCGGGCTGGAGCGCCTCGTGCAGGTAGCCGCTGTGCAGCGGGATGACCCCGGCGGGCGGGGCGGCCAGGGTGACCAGCACCCCGGAGGCGTCCACGGAGCGCGGGACCACCTCGCCGGAGTCCTCGGCGCTCAGGGCGACGGCCTGCCACGAGGTGTCGCCTGGCTCCTGGGTGTGCGTACGGGGCTGCGCGCGGTAGACCCCGGCTCCGGGGCGGGTGACCACCAGGCCTTCGGCGGCGAGCTGGGCGAGGGCCCGGGAGACGGTGACGGGACTGACCCGGTACTGCTCGACCAGAGCCCTGCTCGACGGGAGCTTTCCACCCACCGAGTAGCGGTCCAGCTCGACTCGAAGGGATTCCGCCAGTTCCGCCACACTGCTACGCTCGTACATGACAGCACAGAATAGCGCTACTCTCCCCAACGCGATAGCAGTTCGAGGAACCGACGCCCGTCGGCCCGCCCTCGGGGGCACCACCCTCGCCGCGGCCGGAGTCGTCGCCTTCTCGCTGACCTTCCCCGGCACCGCCTGGGGCCTGGAGAGCTTCGGCCCCTGGTCCCTGTTCGGCCTGCGCTGCCTGCTGGCGGGCCTGACGGCCGGCGCCTTCCTGCTGGCCCTGCGCGTCCCGGTGCCGGCCCGCGCCCACTGGGCGGGGCTGGCGGTCGTCGCCGTCGGCGTGGTCGTCGGCTTCCCTCTGCTGACCACCCTGGCCCTGCAGACCTCCACCACCTCGCACGCCGCCGTGGTGGTCGGCCTGCTCCCGCTCACCACCGCGGTCGTCTCCTCGCTGCGCACCGGAGCCCGGCCCTCGCGGCGGTTCTGGGCCGCGGCCGTCGCCGGAGCGGTCGTCGTGCTCGGCTTCACCGTGGCCCAGAGCGGCGGCGCCCTCTCGGCCGGAGACGCCTTCCTCTTCGCCGCGCTGCTGGTGTGCGCGGCCGGGTACACCGAGGGCGGACGCCTGGCCCGGCTGCTGCCCGGCTGGCAGGTGATCGCCTGGGCGCTGGTGGTGTGCCTGCCCATCGGCCTGGCCGGCTCCGCGCTCGGGCTCGCCTACGAGCCGGTCGAGTTGACCGGCCGCGGAGTGGCCGGGCTGGTCTGGGTGGCGGTCGGCTCCTCCTTCCTCGGCCTCTACGTCTGGTACCGGGGCATGGCCGAGATCGGCGCGGCCCGCGCGAGCCAGCTCCAGCTCGCACAGCCACTGCTGACCCTGCTGTGGTCGGTGCTGCTGCTCGGCGAGCAGCTGTCCCCGGCCGCGCCCGTCGCCGCCTGCGCGGTGCTCGTCTGCATCGCGGTGACGCAGCGGCCCGATGGGCCAAAAAGGGGCCGAACGACCTAAACTGCTAGCACCGGATCGGACCGCCACCGAGGAGGTCAGCATGCGCGCGACCGAGGGCGACCAGCTGGTTCAGCACGGCAGGATCGTGGGCCAGCACGACAAGGTCGGTGAGATCACCCAGGTCCTGGGAGAGAACGGCACCCCTCCCTACCGCGTCCGCTTCACGGACGGACACGAGGCCGTCATGTCCCCCGGCCCCGACTGCGTGGTGAAGCACCCCGCCGACCACGACCACTGACGGGCTGCCCTAGGGCCTGCCGTCAAACTCCCGTCTGCTTCGGGCGACGACCGGAGTTTGACGACAGGCCCTGGTCCCCCCGAAGACGGTCGGGTCAGCGCGGTGGCACGGCCACCGCCGTCGGATAGTGGTCGGCGACGACCCGGGCCATCGCCCCGTTGGGGTCCGCGTCCACCTGCTTCGCCGAGAAGTAGACGTGGCCGCGGACCTCCGGGTATCCGGCGGCGAACCGCAGGTGCCGGGACAGCTCGCGCGGATCGCGCCAGGCGGCCGTGGAGCTCTGCGCGTCGCAGCGGTACAGCGCCTCCCCCACGTAGAGCTGGACGCGGGTGCCGGCGACGGTCCGCGCCCACCAGGGGACGATGGCGGCGTAGTCGGCGGCCGGGTGGCCGATCTGCCAGTACGCCTGGGGCACGATGTAGTCGATCCAGCCCTCGCGCACCCACTTGCGGGTGTCCGCGTACAGGTCGTCGTACGTGCCGACGCCCGCCTGGGTCGGCGAACCGAGCGGATCGCGGTCGGAGTTGCGCCAGACGGCGAAGGGGCTGATGCCGAAGCGCGTCGCGGGGCGCAGCGCCCGCAGCCGCTCGGACATCTCGCGGACCAGGGTGTCGGTGTTGTGCCGGCGCCAGTCGGCGCGGGTCGCGAAGGCCCGGCCGTACTGCTCGTAGGCGGCGTCGTCGTCGAAGTCCCGGCCCTCGACGGGGTACGGGTAGAAGTAGTCGTCCCAGTGCACCCCGTCCAGCGGGTAGCGGGCGACGGCGTCGAGCATGGCGTCCTGCACGAAGCGGCGGACTTCCGGCAGCCCGGGGTTGTAGTACAGCTTGCCGCCGTAGGGCACGGTCCAGCCCGGGTTGCGCCGGGCAGGGTGCCCGGGGACGAGCAGGCTCCGGTCGGTGTGGTTGGCCACCCGGTACGGGTTGAACCAGGCGTGCAGTTCCAGCCCGCGGGCGTGCGCTTCGGCGACCGCCGTGCCGAGCGGGTCCCAGCCGGGGTCGACCCCCTGCTCGCCGGTGAGCCACTGCGACCAGGGCTCGCGCGCCGAGGGCCACATCGCGTCGGCGGTCGGCCGGACCTGGAGGATCACCGCGTTGAGGCGGCGGGCGACGGCGGTGTCGAGGAGGCCCAGCAGCTCGGCGCGCTGCTCCCGCGCGGAGAGCCCGCTCTGCGAGGGCCAGTCCACGTTCTGCACGGAGGCGACCCACATCCCGCGGAACGCCGGCGTACCCGCTCCCTCCTTCTCGCCTGCCCCGCCCGCCTCCGGCCGCCCGACCGCTCGCGCGGGGGCCGCGGCCACGGCCGCCAGCACCCCCACCGCGGCGGCCAGCATCCCCCGCCTTCCGATGGACACCATGTGACGACTCCGTTCCGCTCCGTGACATTGCCTCGTGTCCGCCCAGCATGCCCGCCCCGGCACGACACGCCGGGCAACGACGGGGGTAACGTCGGGGGGCGTGGCGGGCGCCGGAACGCAGTTACCACTGCACGAGTACGGGGGACCCGCGATGGATGAGCAGCGAAAGGCACGATGTGACGGACCTCCCAGACGACATCGCACGCGTCGGCGTAGTGGGCTGTGGCCAGATGGGCGCGGGCATCGCGGAGGTGTTCGCCCGCAGCGGTCTTGAGGTGATGGTCGCCGAGACCACCGGCGAGGCCCTCGAACTCGGGCGCACCCGCCTGCACTCCTCCCTGACGAAGGCCGCCGAACGCGGCAAGATCAGCGAGGAGGAGCGGGACGCCACCCTGGCCCGCCTGTCGTTCACCACCGACCTCGGCGAGTTCGCCGACCGCGACCTCATCATCGAGGCCGTGGTCGAGAACGAGCAGGTCAAGACGGAGATCTTCCAGGTCCTCGACCAGGTGATCACCCGCCCGGACGCGATCCTCGCCTCCAACACCTCCTCGATCCCGCTGGTGAAGCTGGCCGTCGCGACCTCGCGTCCCGACCAGGTGATCGGCATCCACTTCTTCAACCCGGCCCCGGTGCAGCAGCTCGTCGAGCTGATCCCGGCACTGACCACGAGCGACGAGACCGTCAAGCGCGCCGAGGCCCTGGTCGCGAAGGTGCTGGGCAAGCATGCGATCCGCGCCCAGGACCGTTCCGGCTTCGTCGTCAACGCGCTCCTGGTCCCGTACCTGCTGTCGGCCATCCGGATGTTCGAGTCGGGCATCGCGAGCCGCGAGGACATCGACAACGGCATGGAGCTGGGCTGCGCCCACCCCATGGGCCCGCTCAAGCTCTCCGACCTCATCGGCCTGGACACGATCGCCTCGATCGCCGACTCGATGTACTCCGAGTACAAGGAGCCCCTGTACGCCGCTCCCCCGCTGCTCCAGCGCATGGTCGACGCCGGCCGCCTGGGCCGCAAGACCGGCTCGGGCTTCTACCCGTACGGCTGACCCCGGCGACCGGCCCGTACGACTGATCCGTACGGGCGGCCGCCCGCGGCTCAGCCGAGCCGCAGGTGATGCAGGAGCAGCAGCCCGGCCGCCATGTTGGCGGCCGGGATCTCGCCGCGCGCGATCATGTCGGGGACCAGCTTGAGCGGTACCCACTCGCGGCGCGAGGACTCGAAGTCGTCCTCGGGGTGGCCCACGTACGTGGCCCCGTCCGCCCAGTACAGGTGGTGGCGGGCGTCGGTCAGCCCGTTGGACGGCTCGACGGTCATCAGGTGGTGCAGGGGTCCGGGCCGCCAGCCCGACTCCTCCTCCATCTCGCGGGCGGCCGCCCGCTCCACGGACTCCCCGTCCTCGACGACCCCGGCGGGCAGTTCCCAGCCCCAGCTGTCGGTGATGAAGCGGTGGCGCCACAACAGCAGCACCTCGTTGGCCGCGTTGACCGCCGTGGCGACGGCGACCGGGCGCAGCCGGATGACGAAGTGGTCCAGGTGCCGGCCGTCGGGGAGCTCCACATCGGCGAGATTCACGTCGAACCAGCGGTTCGTGTACACGGTTTGCTCACTCAGGTTCATCCACTGCACGGTTCTGCCACCTTCCGATCGAGTAGGTGGCAACATGGCAGCAGTTCACCCCGGCCCAGGGGAACGCGCAAAGGGCGGCGCAGAGAACGCCACGGGGGATGTCACAGCGGAACGCGCAGCGCCCCGTCGATGAGTTCGGCCGTCTCCTGCGCACCCGAACAACCGCTGGTCAGCAACTGTTCCCGGACCGCCCGCAGCCGGTCGCGCAGGCGCAGCGACTCCATCCCCTTGGCCCGCTCGGCCATTTCGGCCGCCGAGGCCACCGCCTGATCGGCCTCGCCCTGGCGCAGCTGGATCTCGCACAGCATCGCGAGCCGGTGCACCCGGCCCCGGTCGTGCGCGGGCGTCCCGACCGCCGCCGCGGCCTGCTCGTGGGCCCCCCGCAGATCCCCCATCCCGAGCAGCGCCTCGGCCACCTGTACGTTGACCAGCCCGGGCTGCACGTACCCCGTCTCGTCCGGCTCCGTGCCGGGCCGGATCCGCTCCGCCGCCGCCTCGGCGTTGCGGATGCAGGCCAATGCGGCTGCCGTATCTCCGAGTTGGGCGTAGGCCTTGGCCTGCATGGCGTACAGGTCCGCGGCCAGGGCCGGGGTGGTGTGCCGGCCCGCGGCGCGCAGGGCCGCCTCGGCGAAGGCCACGGCCTGGCGGAACTCCCGTAGGTGCAGGCACTGGTTGACGATCAGCGCGATCACATAGGCCCCGAGCCCCCGGTCCCCGCTCGCCTTGGCCAGCCTCAGCGCCTGGTGGAAGTAGCGCTGGGCCAGCCCGTGCGCGTCCGAGTCGTACGCGCAGATCCCTGCCACGGCCACCAGGGAGCCGCCGGCCCGGTGCAGGCTGCGGCCGAGGCCGTCGGAGTAACTGCCGCGCAGCATGGGGGCGGTCTCGGTGCCGAGGAAGCGGACGACCCGGTCGCGGGTGGCCACGCCGCCGGCCCTGCGGTACATCAGCTCGTAGTGCGCGCGGGCGGCCTTGAGGATCTCCACGTGCTCGGGTCCGACGCGGGTCGGCCCCGCGCGGGACACGTCGGCGTCCTCCGGCGGGTTCTCCCACTCCCACACCGGGATCACGGCGGGCGTACCGGTGACGACCCCGGCGTCGGGCCCATGGCGGCCGTTGCCGTCGGAGCGCCACAGGGCGGCCGCCCGGTCGACGAAGCCACTGAGCGGGGACCCGTTGGGATCGGCGGGCTGCCCCGGCACCCCGAACCCGACGTCGTCGAGGGAGAGCGGCCGCCGCAGCCGGCCCCCGATGACCTCGCAGATCAGGTCCGGGACCTGTCCGCGCGGGCGCTGGCCCTTCAACCACCTTGTCACGGCGGTGTGTTCGTACCTCAGGGCGAGTCCGCGGGTGCGGCCCGCCTGGTTCACGTGCGCGGCGAGTCCGGCGTGGGACATGCCCGCCTCGGCGAGGAGGGCGTCGAGCAGGGCGTTGGGCTGCATGGGCCCCTCCAAGGGCTCGTCGCCACCAGGCTAGTGGGTGCGGGCTTCACACGGGGTGTGAACGGAGTACGCGCATAAATGCGATACGCACCCTGCCGCGGAGGCCCGTACGGGCGCTTCACTTAAGGGCCTCGCCAAGAGGTAGCTCGGGTCGTCGGCTCCCCCTCGTACAGTGCGACGACCCGTCAACCGCGCCGCCCGTCCTGTTGTCTGCCCGACACTCCACGGCAGGCGGGCGGCGCGCTTCGGCTCCGCCGGGTCCTGGTTGGTCGCCGGGCCCCGGCCGAGCCGGACCGAGCGCGGGCCGGGCCCACCCACCGGGCCCGGCCCGCGTGGTCCCCCCTCCGGCCGCGGACGCCCGCGCCCCAGCCGCACGGACGTCCGCGGCCCCGCCCCCGGGCCCTGCGGGGCTGGTCCCCTACCCGCCCTTCCACCGTTCCCCGGGGCTCCGCCCCAGACCCCGCGCCTCAAACGCCGGCGAGGCTGGATTTTGCCGCGCAGCGGCAAAACCAGCCCGCCCGGCGTTTGAGGGCACGGGCGCGCAGCGCACGTACGGGTCCGGGCAGAGCCCGGGGAACGGTGGAAGGGCGGGTAGGGGACCCCGCCCCGCAGGGCCGCCCGCGCCCGGGTACGGGTGAGGGGGTGCACCCCCTGATCGGGATGCACCCCCTCGACACAGCTAGCGCCAGCGGCTACGCGCCGCGCAGCACCGCCCCGGTCCGCTCGCCCGCCAGGGCGACCGCCGCGTCACGGGCCGCCGTGGACTCCTCGGCGGTCAGCGTCCGGTCGGCCGCACGGAAGCGCAGCGCGTACGCGAGGGACTTCTTGCCCTCGCCCACCTGCTCGCCCTCGAACACGTCGAACAGCCGCAGGGACTCCAGCAGTTCGCCGGCGCCCTTGTGCAGCGCGTCCTCGACGGCCGAAGCCGGCACCGACGCGTCCACGATCAGCGCGACGTCCTGGGTCGCCACCGGGAAGGAGGAGATCCGGGGCGCCTGGAGGGCCTCGCCGCCGGCCGCCGCGAGGCGGTCCAGGTCGAGCTCCATGGCGCTGGTGCGGGCCGGCAGGCCCATCGCCTTGACCACGCGCGGGTGCAGCTCACCGGCGTGGCCGATGACCGTCTCCACCCCGTCCAGGGTGACGAGCAGCTCGGCGCAGCGGCCCGGGTGCCAGGGACCGTACTGGCCCTGGCGCACGACGAGCTCCGCACCGGCCTCGACGGCCAGCGAGCGCGCCGACTGGACCGCGTCGGCCCAGTCGGCCGGACGGCCCTTGCCCCACCAGCCGGCCTGCTCGCGGGCACCGGCGAGCACGACCGCGGCGTAGCGCGGCTGTGCGGGCAGGGCCGCGTTCAGGGTGGCGATCTCCTCGTCGGTGGGACGCCGGTCGACGCCGAGGCGTACGGCGACGCCCGGCTGCGCGGCGGCCCGGAAGACCGAACCGGTCTCGAACAGGGCGAGGTCGTGGCTGCCCCGGCTGTCGTTGCGGCGCAGCGCGCCGAGCAGACCCGGCAGCAGCGTGGTGCGCAGCGCCGGCTCCTCGTCGGAGATCGGGTTGACCAGCTTGACGACCTGGCGGGAGGCGTCGTGCGCGGGCAGCTGGAGCTGGTCGAAGACGCCCTCGCCCAGGAACGGGTAGCTGAGCGCCTCGACGTAGCCCGCGCCGGCCAGCGCGCGGCCGACCCGGCGGTGCAGCTGCTGCCGGGCGGTCAGACCGCGGCCGGAGGGCACCTGCGGGAGGGTGGAGGGAAGGTTCCCGTAGCCCTCCAGCCGGATGACTTCCTCGGCGAGGTCGTTGGGCTCGGCGAGGTCGGGCCGCCACGAGGGCGCCGTGACGACGAGCTCGTCCTGGCCGTAGACGTCGCAGCCGACCTCCTGCAGGCGGCGTACGACGGTCTCCCGGCCGTACTCCATGCCCGCGACCTTGTCGGGGTGGTCCGCGCTCATCGCGATGGTGCGCGGGGCGCCCGGGGCGGTGAGCTCGGTGACGCCGGCCTCGGCCGTGCCGCCCGCGAGCAGCACGAGCAGGTCGACGGTGCGCTGCGCGGCAGCGGCGGCGGCCTGCGGGTCGACGCCGCGCTCGAAGCGCTTGGACGCCTCGGAGGACAGCTTGAGGCGGCGGGCGGTGCGCGAGATCGACACGGAGTCGAAGTGCGCGGCCTCCACGACCACCTCGGTGGTGCCGGTGACGGCGCCCGTTTCCGGGTCGGTGACGGAGTCGGCGATCTCGGTGTTGGCACCGCCCATGACACCGGCGAGCCCGATCGGGCCGCTGTTGTCGGTGATCACCAGGTCCTCGGCGTCGAGCGTGCGCTTGACCCCGTCCAGGGTGGTGAACTTCTCGCCCTGCTCGGCCCGGCGGACGCCGATGGCGCCGTCGATCCGCGAGCGGTCGTAGGCGTGCAGCGGCTGGCCGAGTTCGAGCATCACGTAGTTGGTGATGTCGACGGCGAGCGAGATCGGGCGCATGCCCGCCTTCTGGAGGCGGCGCGTGAGCCAGATCGGGGAACGCGCCTCGGGGTCGAGGCCGGTCACCGTGCGCGCGGTGAAGCGGTCGCAGCCCTGCGGGTCGTCGATCTTGACGGCGTAGCCGTACGAGTTCGGCGCGGGCACGTCGAGCAGCGCCGGGTCGCGCAGCGGCAGGCCGTACGCGGTGGCGGCCTCGCGGGCCACACCGCGCATGGACATGCAGTAGCCGCGGTCCGGGGTGATGTCGATGTCGAGGACCTCGTCGACGAGCTCCAGGAGCTTGATCGCGTCGGTGCCGACCTCGTGCTCGTGCGGCAGCACGATGATGCCGTGCGTGCCGTCGTCGCCCATGCCCAGCTCGTCGCCGGAGCAGATCATGCCGTGGGAGGTGCGGCCGTACGTCTCGCGCGCGGCGATCGCGAAGTCGCCGGGCAGCACCGCGCCAGGCAGGACCACGACGACCTTGTCGCCGACGGAGAAGTTCCGGGCGCCGCAGACGATCTCCTGCGGCTCGCCGGTGCCGTTGGCCGAGCCGACGTCCACCGTGCAGAAGCGGATCGGCTTGCGGAAGCCTTCGAGCTCCTCGATGGTCAGCACCTGGCCGACGACGAGCGGGCCCTTGAGCCCGCCGCCGAGCTGCTCGACGGTCTCGACCTCCAGGCCGGCGTCGACGAGCTTGGCCGCGACGTCGCGACCGGTTTCACCCGCGGGGAGGTCGACGTACTCCCGCAGCCAAGAAAGCGGGACCCGCATCAGATCTCCATCCCGAACGGCCGGGTGAAACGGATGTCACCCTCGACCATGTCTCGCATGTCTTCAACGTTGTGGCGGAACATCAGCATCCGCTCGATGCCGAAGCCGAAGGCGAACCCGCTGTACTTCTCCGGGTCCACACCGCAGGCGATGAGCACCTTCGGGTTGACCATGCCGCAGCCGCCGAGTTCGATCCAGCCCTCGCTGGAGCAGGTACGGCACGGGCGGTCGGGGTTGCCCACCGACTCGCCGCGGCACACGTAGCACTGCATGTCCATCTCGGCGGACGGCTCGGTGAAGGGGAAGAAGTGCGGGCGCAGGCGCGTGGTGGTGCCCTCGCCGAACAGCTCCTGGACCATGTGGTCCATGGTGCCCTTGAGGTCCGCCATGGTCAGGCCCTCGTCCACGGCGAGCAGCTCGACCTGGTGGAAGACCGGGGTGTGCGTCGCATCGAGCTCGTCGGTGCGGTACACCCGCCCCGGGCACACGATGTAGACGGGGGGCTTGCGCTCCAGCAGCGAGCGCGCCTGCACCGGGGAGGTGTGGGTGCGCAGCACGACTCCGGACTCGTCGCCTTCGGTGCCCTCGGGGCCCTTGACGAAGAAGGTGTCCTGCATCTGGCGCGCCGGGTGGTCGGGCGTGAAGTTGAGGGCGTCGAAGTTGAACCACTCCGCCTCGACCTCGGGTCCCTCGGCGACCTCGTACCCCATGGCCACGAAGATGTCCGCGATGCGGTCCATCAGCGTGGTCAGGGGGTGCCGGGCGCCGGCGGGCACGCGGTCGTAGGGCAGCGTGACGTCCACCGCCTCCTCGACCAGCACCCGCTCGTCGCGCTCGGCTTCGAGGGCGACCGTGCGGGCCCCGAACGCCTTGTTCACGGCGCCGCGGGCCTGGCCCACGAGCTTGCCCGCGGTGGCCTTGGCCTGCGGGGGCAGCGCGCCGATCTCTCGGTTGGCGAGCGCCAGGGGCGAGCGGTCGCCCATGTGCGCGGTCTTCGCCTCGCGAAGTTCGTCGAGGTCGCCGGCGGCGGCGAAGGCGGCGAGCGCCTCGTCCCGCATGCGCTCGATCTCTTCCGGTTTCAGTGCCTCGACCTCGACAGGGTCGTACGACTTGTTCGGTGCCGACATCTCTTCCCGTACTTCCGATGGCTGGCTGGTGGTCCCCCGCGCGACGCGCAGGACGCGCTCGGCACTAGGACACAAAGGTGCCAAAGGTCGAGTCTAAAGGTCGCCGGGGGTGAAGGAGCCCGTGGGCCGCCTGGCGAGACGCTCCGCAGGTCTACTGCGTGAGGTATGCCGGGGCGCCGACGGGCAGGATAAATCGGAACTCGGCGCCGCCGCCGGGGCCGCGGCCGACCGTGATCGTGCCGCCGTGGGCTTCGACGATGCCCTTGACGATGTAGAGGCCCAGGCCCGTGCCGCCGCGCTTGCTGCCCCGCCAGAAGCGGGTGAAGACGCGCTTCATCGACTCTTCGGGGATACCAGGGCCTTCATCGGTCACGGTGACGGCGGTTCCCTTCTCGGTCTTCCCCGCGGCGTTCGCGAAGCTGGTCGGCGTCACGTCGATGGTGACGGTTCCCTCGCCGTGGCGCACCGCATTTTCGAGCAGGTTGCCGAGGATCTGGTCGATTTTGTCCGGGTCCGCCCACAAGTCGGGCAGCGGTCGGCTCACACTGACCAGGAACCGCTCCGGGGCCTGCCCGTTCGCGGTGAGCGCCTGGACGTGGCGTCCCACGGCCGTGGAGATGTCGACCGGCTGGCGGCGCACCTCCAGGCGGCCCGAGTCGATGCGGGAGATGTCCAGGAGCTCGGCGATGAGCCGGGTGACGCGGTTCGCGTCGGCGTCGACGGTCTCCAGCATCAATCGCTTCTGGTCGTCGGTGAACCGCTCCCACTTGGCGAGCAGGGTCGCCGTGAACCCCTTCACGGAGGTGAGCGGGGAGCGCAGTTCGTGCGCGACGGTGGCGATCAGCTCGGCGTGGCTGCGCTCGGTGCGCCGCCGGGCCTCGGTGCCCCGCAGGGTGATCACGAGCCGGCGCACCGGGCCCTTGGGGTGGGTGCGCACGTACCGGGCGGAGACGAGCACCTCGCGGCCGCCGGGGAGCAGCAGGTTGCGCTCGGGCTGTCCGCGCCGGGTGGCGAGGCCTCCGTAGGGGTCCGTCAGCGCCCACCAGCGGCGGCCTTCGAGGTCCTCCAGCGGGAGGGCGCGCTCGATGCCCAGGCCGAGGGCCTCGCCCGCCACGAGGGCGGTGATCCGGGCGGCGGCGGAGTTGAAGCAGATGACCCGGCCGGCGGCGTCCGCGATGACGAGCCCGTCGGGCAGGTCGTCGGGGTCGATCCCGAGCGCGGCGTACTCGCCGTGCCCGTCCGCGTCCTCCGGGGCGTCCGGCCCCTCTGCGACTGGGCTTGCGGGGCCTACGTGGCCTACGGGCGCGCTCCGGGCCGGTGAGGGCGGGGCGGAGGCCCCCTGGGGCTGCTGCACGGGCACCCGGGCGGCGGGGGCGGCCAGCTGGGGCACGGTCGCCAGGACCGGTGCGCCGGCCGCCTTGGCGGCACCTGGCGAGCTGTTCGTACCGACGGTCATGTCCCCGTACCCCACATCTCCGAGTACCACAGTGGGCCCCCCGGGCCGCCACATTACTAGCTGGGGGTCACGGAGCGGCACCCTCCGGGCGCCCGCTGTGCACGCGCGGAGGCGTACAGGCACACGGCGGCGGCCGTGGCGAGGTTCAGGCTCTCGGCCTTTCCGTGGATCGGGACCCGTACGACCGCGTCGGCGAGCGCCCTGGTCTCCTCGGGCAGGCCCCAGGCCTCGTTGCCGAAGATCCAGGCCGAGGGGGTGCCCATGGTGCCCGCGTCGAGCTCGGCGTCGAGGTCGTCCGTGCCGGCCCCGTCGGCGGCGAGGATCCGCACGCCGGCCGCGCGCAGCCCCTCGACGGCCTGCTCCACGGGCACGCCGACGGCCACCGGGAGGTGGAAGAGGGAGCCCACGGAGGCGCGTACCGACTTGGGGTTGTACAGGTCCACGGAGGCGTCGGTCAGCACGACCGCGTCGGCTCCGGCGGCGTCCGCGCAGCGCAGCACCGTACCGGCGTTGCCGGGGTCGCGGACGTGCGCGAGGACGGCGACGAGCTTGGGCCGGGCCTTGAGGATCTCCTCGAACGGCGAGTCCAGGAAGTGGCAGACGCCGACCAGGCCCTGCGGGGTGACCGTCTGCGAGACCTCCGCGAGCACCTCGTCGGAGGCGTAGTGGACCCGGGCCCCGGCGGCGTACGCGGCGTCGACGATGTCGGCGTAGCGCTCGGCGGCCTCCACGGTCGCGAACAGCTCGATCAGCGTGGACTCGCCGTCGGCGCCGCGGTGTTCCACGGCCTCGCGCACGGCCTGCGGGCCCTCGGCGATGAAGCGGCGCTCCTTGGTGCGGAAATTACGTCGCGCCAGACGCCTGGCGGCGGCCACCCGGGTGGACCGGGGGGAGATCAGCTCGGCGGGGGTGCCCATGGCGGTCGGCTCGCTTCCGTACGTACAGCGGGTGGAACTCGGTCGAACTCGGTGCTCAACGCACCGGACCCGCAGGCGCGAGGCCTGCGGGTCCGGGCAAGTTACTGCAGCCTTGAGGGCGTGCTGCTTAGGCAGCGACCTTCGGGGCGTTGACGTCGGCCGGGAGGGCCTTCTGCGCGACCTCGACCAGCGCGGCGAACGCGTTGGCGTCGTTGACGGCCAGCTCGGCGAGGATCTTGCGGTCCACCTCGATGTTGGCGGCGTTCAGACCCTGGATGAGGCGGTTGTACGTCATGCCGTTCTGACGGGCAGCCGCGTTGATGCGCTGGATCCAGAGGCGACGGAAGTCACCCTTGCGCTTCTTGCGGTCGTTGAAGTTGTAGACCAGGGAGTGGGTGACCTGCTCCTTGGCCTTGCGGTACAGGCGCGAACGCTGACCGCGGTAGCCCTTGGCCGCCTCGAGGATTGCCCGGCGCTTCTTGTGCGCGTTTACTGCCCGCTTGACGCGTGCCACTTTGTACTCCTTGTAGCGGGGCCGTGGATGACTTCACACGGCCCGAATTCGATGGGGTCCCGGTCTTGACGTGCTCCCGCTCCCGGAAGGGGAGCGGAGGACGTCACTTGCCGAGAAGCTTCTTGATCTTCGCGGCGTCGCCGGGGGCCATCTCCGCGGTGCCGGTCAGGCGGCGGGTGACACGGGACGACTTGTGCTCGAGCAGGTGGCGCTTGCCGGCGCGCTCGCGGAGCACCTTGCCGGAGCCGGTGATCTTGAAGCGCTTCTTGGTCCCGGAGTGCGTCTTGTTCTTCGGCATAGCGCCGTTATCTCCTCGTCGGTGGCGCCCCCACCGGCCCTGGTGGGGGCCGGCTCGCGGGAGCGTCATGTTGTATCGGTGATCCGAGACGGGCTGCCTCGGAATCAGGCCTGGGCAGAGGCCTCGTCCGAGGCGGCTGCCTCGTCGGTGCCGGCCTCGGCCGCGTCGGTCGCCTCGTCCGCTTCGTCGGAAGCGTCCTCCGCGTCCACGTCCTCGGCTTCGAGTGCAGCGTTCTCGGCCTCGAGCGCGGCGTCGGCGGCCAGGGCCTCGTCACCACTCTCGTCGCTGACCGCAACACCCTGGCGCTCGGCCTTGCGGGCGGCCTGCGCCTCGCGGGCTTCGGCCATCGCCTCGGTCTTCTTCTTGTGCGGACCGAGAACCATGATCATGTTTCGGCCGTCCTGCTTCGGGTTCGACTCGATGAAGCCGAGCTCCTCGACGTCCGAAGCGAGACGCTGCAGCAGTCGGTAGCCGAGTTCCGGCCTGGACTGCTCGCGACCACGGAACATGATCGTGATCTTGACCTTGTCGCCCTGCTTGAGGAACCGAACGACGTGACCCTTCTTGGTGTCATAGTCGTGCGGGTCGATCTTCGGCCGGAGCTTCATTTCCTTGATGACCGTGTGCGCCTGGTTCTTGCGCGCCTCACGGGCCTTCATGGCCGACTCGTACTTGAACTTGCCGTAGTCCATGAGCTTGCAGACCGGCGGGCGTGCGGACGCCGCGACCTCGACCAGGTCGAGGTCGTACTCCTGCGCGAGCTCAAGCGCCTTGGCAAGCGGCACGATGCCGACCTGCTCGCCACTCGGGCCGACGAGTCGTACCTCGGGAACGCGAATCCGGTCGTTGATGCGGGGCTCGGTGCTGATGGATCCTCCTCGGTAGCACCACACGGCTGCCTGGAGGGCAGCCGCTGACGTTTTTCCGTCAGACCGACCGCGGCGGGGAATGAAAAAAGCCCCGCCGGGCACAGACGAGGGCTCCAATACAACCGGAGCACCGTCGCGTGCGAACCGCGGGGCGCAAAATCGGGCAGCTTTCCATCGTCCGTACGGAACGATGGATACCACCTGACCGGTGACCCGCCTCCCGTGAGGGCGGCTGGGTGGGAGAATCGGAGCCTCCACTTGTGGGCCGGGCACATAAGTGTCCGGCCGGTCGAAGTACATACTAGCACCCGCGTTGCAAGCCCGCCGCACGGCATATCGTGGGGCACATGACTGACGCGACACCCTCCGGTTCCACGCCCGAATCCGCTGCATCTCCTGCAGCCCCCGACTACGACGACCTGACCCGCGACATCGCGGACGTGCCGGCCGTCGAGGTCATCACCACCGTGGCCGTCCACCTGCTGAGTGCGGCGGCGGTCAACCTGGGCCTGGACAAGCCGGACTCCGAGTACAAGGACCTCGACGAGGCCCGCAAGCTGATCACCGCCCTGGCCGGGCTGGTCACCGCGAGCGCCACCGAGATCAGCTCCTTCCACGCCGCCCCGCTGCGCGACGGCCTGAAGTCCCTCCAGCTCGCCTTCCGCGAGGCCTCGCTGGTGCAGGACGAGCCGGGGCAGGGCCCGGGCGAGAAGTTCACGGGTCCCGTGTACGCGTAACTCCGGAAACAGCAGGAAGGGCGCCTCCCGATGCCGGGACGCTGTTGGTAAATGCTGGCCCTGATATGTGACGTCGGTCCGTTCCACCTCGTTGAGGTGGAACGGACCGACGTTTTGTTTGGGGTGGGGTGCGGTGTCGTTGCGTGGGGTGTCTTTGGGAGAGGTCCCGGCCGGGACTGAGCGGCTGGCGCGGGCGGTGTTTCCCAAGGGGTGCCTGGCGATGCGGCTGCGGGACACGCTGGGGCCGGTGTTCCAGGACGCGGACTTCGCCGGCCTGTTTCCGTCCCGGGGGCGTCCGGCGCTCTCGCCTGCGAGGCTCGCGCTGGTGTCGGTTCTGCAGTTCGTGGAAGGGCTGACGGACCGGCAAGCAGCTCACGCGGTGCGCTCGCGCATCGACTGGAAGTTCGCCCTGGCCCTGGAGCTGGACGACACCGGGTTCGACTTCTCCGTACTCAGCGAGTTCCGCACCCGGCTGGCTGACGGCGAGGCAGGCCGGGCGGTGTTCGACGCGGTGCTGGAGGCTGCCGGCAGTGCGGGGCTGTTGAAGACCGCTGGGCGCCAGCGCACCGACTCCACTCACGTGCTCGCCGCGACGCACGCCCTGAACCGCCTGGAACAGGTAGTGGAGACTCTGCGGGCCGCGCTGAACGAGATCGCCCAGGCCGCCGGTGACTGGCTGTCCGCCCTCGTCGAGCCGGAGTGGTTCGACCGCTACAGCTCCCGCCCGGAGGACCGCCTGTTCCCCAGCCGGTGGGCGGCCCGCATCGAGCACGGAGACCAGACAGGCGCCGACGGCATGACCCTCCTGACGGCCCTGTGGTCCCCGGCCGCACCGCCCGCACTGCGGATGCTGCCGCAGGTGGAGCTTTTGCGCCGGGTGTGGGTGCAGCAGTTCCAGCATGTCGACGGCGTCGTGAAGTGGCGGGAGCCGAAGAACTTACCGCCGGGCCGGATGCGTTACTGCACCCCATATGACCTGGACGCCCGCACCGGGGCGAAGGTCGACCGGGCCTGGGACGGGTTCAAGGTGCACCTCACCGAGACCTGCGAACCCGACGCCCCGCACCTGGTCACGAACGTCGAGACCACCGTCGCGTCGGTATCCGACATGGAAATGACCCCGGTCATCCACAACGAGCTCGCCGCCCGCGGCCGGACCCCGGACATTCATCTGGTCGACGCCGGATACGTCGACGCCAACAACCTGGCGACCGCACTGCACGACCACGGCATCAACCTGGTCGGACCGGTGAAGACGAACACCGGCTGGCAGGCGAAAGCCGGCACCGGCTTCTCCATCGACGCCTTCACCGTCGACTGGGACAACCAGCGGGCGATCTGCCCGAACGGCAAGATCAGCAAGCAGTGGGGCCGACAGACGCACCGCACCGAAGGCCCGGTCTTCTACGCCCGCTTCGCGCCGGCGGACTGCCGCCCCTGTCCTTCCAAGCCGCAGTGCACCCGGGCACCGAAACGCGAGATCACATTCCGCCCTCGTGGAGAACACGAGGCCCTGGCCCAGGCACGGATCGACCAGCAGAGCCCCGAGTGGCAACGCCGCTACGGCCACCGCGCGGGCGTCGAAGGCACCATCGCCCAAGGCGTGCATGCCTTCGGCCTGCGCAGAGCCCGCTACCGCGGCCTCGTGAAGACCCGGCTGCAGCACCAGCTGACCGCAGCGGCCATGAACTTCGCCCGGCTCGACGCCTGGCTCACCGGCCGCCCCCTCGCACCGACCCGGACACCCCCCTTCGCAGCACTCCGCCCCACTGGATAAAGATCCAGCGGGACGGAATTAACCAACGGCGTCCCGATGCCGGGAGGCGCCCTTCTGCGTTCCGGGGGCCGGCGCGTGGGGTCAGCCGTGGGGTCGGCCCGTGGGGTCAGCGCGTGAAGAGCGGCTCGCCCGGCGGGACCGGGGCCCCCTCGGGGAGCAGCGCCAGGTCCAGTCCGCCCACGAGGCGTGCGCGCAGGGTCTCGTCGGCCGCCAGGGCCTCGGCCACCCGGCGGGCCGCCGCCGCGGCCTGCGGGCCGGCCGCCAGCACGATGGCCAGGGTTCCGTCGGCGTCCGCGCCGCCCGGGCCCAGGTGGGCGCCGAGTACGGCCGGTTCTGCGGTCACGACGGCCCGTACGGCCTCGCGCACGGCGGGGTCGGCGAGCGGACCGGCGTCCGTACGGCCCTCGGCGAGCGCGAGCAGCGCGGGGCCCGCGAGCTGGTACGGGACCGGTCCGGACAGGTCGAGGACGATGGTGTCGGCCTTCTCGTGCGCGGCGGCGGCCAGCGCCTGGTGCAGCGGTACCGCCACCGGGCGGGCGGCCGGGTCCCACAGGGCCAGCGAGGCGATGGAGGTGAAGGCGGGCAGGGCCCGCCGGTCCCCCGCCCGCAGGGTCGGGACGGCCATGTCGCTGGTCTTCTCGCGCTTGAGTCCGGTCTCGGGGTCGGTCTCGACCTCGCCGAGGACCGCGACGACGGGAACCAGCAGGCGGGCGTCCCTGAGGGCCGCCAGTACCTCCGGCTCCTTGGCTCTGTCCACGGCCCAGGCGGCCAGGGCCGCGCTCAGCCGGGGATCGGCGGAGCCGTCGTCGTCGGAGAAACCGGGGTCGGGGATGTTTTTGTTCGCCACAGTTCCCCGAGCCTATCCCGCGTAGGGATCCTGCCGTCCGGCCCGGTGCCGCCGGGCCAGTACGCCGGCCGCCACGAGCAGGACCAGCCCGCCGGCCACGCCCGCCGGGGCTCCGAAGCGGGCCCAGGGCCCGGGGGCGGGCACCGGGTCGGGGCCGGCACCGAAGTAGGGGCTCGCGGCCGCGACGGGTACGGGCAGCACCGGTTCGGGGGCCATCCCGTCCGCGGCCTGCAGGGCGGCGGCCGGGTCCACCAGGCCGAAGCCGCGGGAGTCGTCGCGGCCGCCGGGCGGGGAGCCGGAGGCGGTGTCCTCCAGCAGGTTCTTGATCTGCGCCGGGGACAGGTCGGGGTGGGCGGCCTTGAGCAGGGCGACGGCGCCGGAGACGAAGGCGGAGGCGGCACTGGTGCCCCAGCCCTCGTAGTAGGAGCGGTTGGGGTCGGCGATGACCACGTCGACGCCCGGGGCGCTGACGGTGGCGTACCAGTTGCGGGTGGAGAAGGGCGCCTTCTTGTTCTTGCGGTCGACGGCCGTGACGGCGATGACCCCGGGGTAGGCGGCCGGGTACGAGATGCGGTCGCCGTCCTCGCCGCCGTTGCCTGCGGAGGCGACGACGACCACGCCCTTGCCCAGGGCGTACTGGACGGCCTCGTCCTCGGCGGCCTCGTGGTGGGCGGAGCTGCTGTCGTCGCCGAGCGAGAGGTTGATCACGTCGGCGCCGTGGTCGGCGGCCCAGCGGATGCCCTCGGCGAGGGCGCCGCCCTTGTTCTCCCGGGCCTGGTCCCGCTTGGGGTCCTTCTCCTCCAGGATCACCCGGACCGGGAGGATCTTCGCCTGGGGGGCGATGCCGAGGACGCCTCCGAGGCCGAGGGAGCCGTGGCCGTGCCCGGCGATGATCCCCGCCATGGCGGTGCCGTGGCGGGCCCAGGCCCCGTCGCCGCGTCCGGCGCCCATGCCGACGAGGTCGGCGCCCTCCAGGACCTGGCCGACCAGGTCGGGGTGGGTCGGGTCGACCCCGGTGTCGAGGACGGCCACGGTGACCCCGTCGCCCTTGGTGGTGCCCCAGGCCTCCTCGGCGCGCAGGGCCGTCAGCCCCCACTGGCGGTCGCGGATGGCGTCGGCGGCGGCCGGCGGCGCGGCGGTGACGACGAACAGGGCTCCGAGCGCGAGGGCGGCCGGGAGCAGGGCGCGGCGGGTCATCGAGCGGCCTCCCGGGTCGCCGTCGGGGCCTGTGGTGTCTGCGGGTCCGATGCCTGCGGATCTTGTGACGTCGGTGACGTCGGTGACGTCTGCGGGACCGGCCGGCCCTGCGGGGAGACCGCGAGGCCGCGCAGGGTCCGTTCGATCAGGTCGGCGACGGCCTTGGCCTCGTGGCCGAGGCCCGCCTTGGCCACGCGTCCCCTGGCGTCCTCGGCCATCTTGTCCTCGGCGGGGCTGGGCGCACCGAGGCGGCGGCCGTCGGCGAAGGCGGAGACGGCGTAGACGACGACCGGGGCCTCCGCGAGCACGGAGGCGGTCCAGGCGGCGCGGCGGTTGTCGGGGAACCCGTAGCCGGTCGGGGCGGTCAGGCGGCCGCGCAGCGAGTCCATGACGGTGGCGTCCGCGGGGGTGAAGACCATGCCGACGGTGACGAGGGAGCTGCGGGTGGCGTCGGTGTAGGTCGCGCGGAGCACGCGGGTGCACCCGGTTGCGGCGAACAGCGCCTGCCAGTCGGCGGCGAGCGCCTCGGTGCAGGCGGCGTCGGCGGCGGGGGCTATCCGGGTCCACGTGCGGTCGGCGCCGCCCGGCCCGGCGCCCTGGCCGTCGAGGACGGGCGGGAACAGGGTGTCCACGGGGGTGCTGTGCCAGAGGGACGCGGCCTTGCGGTAGGCGGCTTCGGGGGTCAGGGTCCGCTGTGCGGCCCGGTGGTCGGTGACGGCCTTGTATCCGGCCGCACCGGTGAGACCGATGCCGAGGAGGCCGCACAGGGCGGCGGCGAGGACCGTTCCGCGGCGCCGCCGTGGCGGTGCCGGGTCGCGGTCGGGCGCGGTCAGGACCCCGCCGTGCGGTGTGGACGTACTCATCCGGCGGCTCAGCCCCCCGTTCCCGTCGGCTGCCTGCCCTCACTTTACGCGCCCGTCAGGGCCGGAATGCCGACCGGGGAGGAGCGACGTTGCACACGTCCGAACGGCCGCCTCCCCCTCACAAAGGGTCATCGGGCGGTCGAAACCGATCCGTGACCCCGGCGGCCTCCCCGGCCTCTGACCTGGCCGGGGGTCCCGCGGGCTCCGCGAACCCCCTACCCACGAGTACACCCATCTGGCAGGCTGCCGCCCATGAACTCCCCCGCCGCCGACCGGGCCCGTTACGACCGGGCCACCGCCCATCTCGACGCTCCGCTCGCCCTCGTGGATCTGGAGGCGTTCGACGCGAACGCCGACGATCTCGTGCGTCGCGCCGGCGGGAAGCCGGTCCGGGTGGCGAGCAAGTCCGTACGGTGCCGCGCGCTGCTCGAACGGGTCCTCGCACGGCCCGGGTTCGCCGGGATCATGTCCTACACCCTCGCCGAGTCGATCTGGCTGGCCCGCTCGGGCTTCGAGGACGTCCTGCTCGCCTACCCGTCCGCCGACCGGGCCGGCTTCGCCGAGCTCGCCGCGGATCCGAAGCTGGCCGGTGCGGTCACCGTGATGGTCGACGACCTCGCGCAGCTGGAGCTGGTGGACCGGGCCCGCGACGGCGGCGCCCAGGAGATCCGGGTCTGCCTGGAACTGGACACGGCCCTGCAGCTCTTCGGGGGCAGGGTGCGCGTCGGCGCCCGCCGCTCCCCGCTGCGCGAGCCCGCGCAGCTCGCCGAGCTGGCCCGCGCGGTGAGCGCCCGGCCCGGCTTCCGGGTGGTCGGGCTGATGGGCTACGAGGGCCACGTGGCCGGGGTCGGCGACGCGCTCGCGGGCCGTCCGCTGAGGTCGCGCGCCATCCGGCTGATGCAGGGCGCGGCCCGCAAGGAGCTGGCCGCCCGGCGGGCCGAGGCGGTACGGGCCGTGCGCGCGGTCGTGCCGGACCTGGAGTTCGTCAACGGAGGCGGCACCGGCAGCGTCCAGCAGACCGCAGCCGAGGACGCGGTCACGGAGATCGCCGCCGGGTCGGGGCTCTACGTGCCGCGGCTGTTCGACAACTACACCTCGTTCACCGGCCGCCCCGCGGCGCTCTTCGCCCAGCCGGTGGTCCGCCGCCCCGGCGTCGGGGTGGTCACGGTGCTCGGCGGCGGGTACCCGGCCTCCGGCGCGCCCGGCGCGGACCGGCTGCCGGTCCCGTACCTCCCCGAGGGGCTGCGCTACGACCCGCAGGAGGGGGCCGGCGAGGTGCAGACCCCGCTGCTCGGCAGCCCGGCCGACGATCTGCTGATCGGCGACCGGGTCTGGTTCCGGCACGCGAAGGCCGGTGAACTGTGCGAGCGCTTCGACACCTTGCACCTGGTCGAAGGCGACCGGGTGACGGCCACCGCCCCGACCTACCGGGGCGAGGGCCGCACCTTCCTCTAGGGGCCGGGTCCTAGAACACGGAGTCCGTCTGGTCCGGGATGACGCTGGTGTCACCCCGGAGCACGGGCCCCGGGGTGCCGTCACGGCCGGTGAAGCCGGTGGTCGCGCACGGGTACGGCGCGGCCTTCTGCTTCTTGGGCTGGATGAACATCGGGTTCACGATCCACTTGCCGTCGCTGTTGTCGTAGGCGCGGCACATCAGCTCGTTCTTGTTGCGGTTCACGACGAGCCGCAGCACGGTCGCGTCGCGCAGGAACGAGATGTCGGTGTCGGAGTCGCCCGCGGCGAACACCTGGCGGCGGGCGGCCGGCTGGACCTTCTCGGCCGCGGCGCCGCGGACCCCGAAGATCTCCTTGTTGATCCAGCAGCGCTTGCCGTCGATGTACGTGATCATCGTGTCGGCGCCGTCCGCGACGGACCCGCAGCCCTGCAGGTGGGAGGTGAACTTCCCGCCGTACGTGGTGGTGTTGCGGATGCCGATGACGTGCCGGGCGTCGATGCCCACGCCCTCGGCCCACACCTCGACGACCGGCTGCGGCGAGGCCGAGCTGATCCAGACGTCGAAGCCGGCCTTCTGCAGAGCGGCGACGAGCTCCTTCTGCTGGTCGTAGTAGCGCACCCAGCCGGTGGCGGTGGTGGAGCCGACCTGCTGCTTGGCGTCGACCGGGGCGGCCAGGTTCTCGGCCCGTGCGGCGGCGGTGAAGCCGCGGATCTCGCGCGCGGTCCAGCCCTGCATGAGCTGCGGCAGCCAGGCGTAGGCGGGCTCGGTCGTACGGCGGTCCCAGCCGGCGAAGGCGGGGGCGGCCGCGCGGGTGGCGGCGGTGCCGTAGACGGCGTTGATCTCGTCGGCGCAGCCGGCTCCCTCGGGGGTTCCGGTGGGCAGCGGGGCGCCGGGCTTCGCGAGGGCGCCGCAGGCCTCGGCCAGGGCCTGGGCGGCGGCCGGGGTCAGGAAGCGGCTGGTGCCGCTCCAGTCGCCCCCGGCGGGCTGGCGGATCTTGCCGTTGCGCAGCAGCCAGAACATCTGCGCGTCGCCCACGTCGTTCTTGACGACGGTGTTGTCCCAGTCGAAGACGGCGACGGGCTTGTTGCGGTTCGGCCGGTACGGGTTGCAGCTGCCGTAGTCCTCGATGAGCTGCTGCAGCCGGGCCTGGTTGTCCCCGTACCAGGCAGCTTTGAGCTGTGGGGTGGTGCAGTGGCCGGGGCGGGCCGCCTGGGCGGCGGGGGCGGCGGGGGCGGCGGCCACGAGGGTGCCGGCGGCTATCGCGACGGCGGCGCAGACGGCCTGGAGCCGCCGCGCGGAACTGGGTCGGGTCACTGAGCTGGGTTCTCCTGGTTCTTCTTCAAGATCGTCGCGGACGATCGTCGCGGACGGTAGAGCACGACAGCCGGGCGTCGTGCGACGCCCGGCTGTCGGGTGGGTGGTGGGGAGGTGAACGTCTAGAGAGGAGTGACGTACGCGCCGGAGATGCCGCCGTCGACCAGGAAGTCGGTGGCGTTGATGAAGGAGGAGTCGTCGCTCGCGAGGAAGGCGACGGCGGCGGCGATCTCGGTGGGCTCGGCGAACCGGCCCAGCGGGATGTGCACGATCCGGCGGGCGGCGCGCTCCGGGTCCTTGGCGAACAGCTCCTGCAGGAGCGGGGTGTTGACCGGCCCCGGGCAGAGGGCGTTGACGCGGATGCCCTCGCGGGCGAACTGCACGCCGAGCTCGCGGGACATGGCGAGCACGCCGCCCTTGGAGGCGGTGTAGGAGATCTGCGAGGTGGCGGCGCCCATCCGGGCCACGAAGGAGGCGGTGTTGATGATGGAACCGCGGCCCTGGCGCTGCATGTAGGGCAGGGCGGCCTTGCAGCAGAGGTAGACGGAGGTCAGGTTGACGTCCTGGACCCGCTTCCAGGCCTCCAGGCCGGTGGTGAGGATCGAGTCGTCGTCCGGGGGCGAGATGCCGGCGTTGTTGAAGGCGATGTCCACGGAGCCGTAGGTGTCGAAGGCCGTCCTGAACAGGGCCTCGACCTCCTCCGGGCTGGTGACGTCGACCTTGACGAAGGTGCCGCCGACCTCCTCGGCGGCGGCCTTGCCCGCGGTCTCGTCGATGTCGCCGCAGACGACGTTGGCGCCTTCCGAGGCCAGCCGGCGGGCGGTGGCGAGGCCGATGCCGCTGCCGGCTCCGGTGATGACGGCGGTGCGTCCGACCAGGCGGCGGCAGACGATCTCTTCGGTGGACTCAGTGCTCATGCTGTTCAGGCCTCCGTGCTGATGAAGACGTTCTTGGTCTCGGTGAAAGCGGTGAGGGAGTCGGGTCCGAGCTCGCGCCCGAGTCCGGACTGCTTGTAGCCGCCGAAGGGGGTCCAGTAGCGGACGCTGCTGTGGGAGTTGACCGACAGGTTGCCCGCGGCGACGGCGCGCGAGACGCGCAGCGCGCGGCCCACGTCGCGGGTCCACAGGGAGCCGGCGAGGCCGTAGTCGGTGGCGTTGGCCAGGCGTACGGCGTCCTCCTCGTCCTCGAAGGGCAGGACGACGGCGACCGGTCCGAAGACCTCCTCGGTGGCGATGGCGGCGGTGGGGTCGACGCCGGTGACGAGGGTCGGGGGGTACCAGAAGCCGGGGCCCTCGGGGGCGGTGCCCCGGACGACCGTGAGGTCATCGGTGACGTAGGACCGTACGCGGTCCAGCTGCACCCGCGAGATCAGCGGCCCGAGCTGCGTGTTCTCGTCGTACGGGTCCCCGACGACCACCTTCTCGACGGCGGGGGCGAGCAGCTCCATGAACCGGTCGTAGGCGGAGCGCTGTACGAGGATCCGCGTGCGGGCGCAGCAGTCCTGCCCGGTGTTGTCCAGGAAGGACATCGGGGCCGAGGCCGCCGCCGCCTCCAGGTCGGCGTCGGCGAAGACGATGTTGGGGTTCTTGCCGCCGAGTTCGAGGGTGAGGCGCTTCACCCGGTCGGCGCACTTGGCCATGATCCGCTTGCCGATCCGGGTTGAGCCGGTGAACACGATCTTGGCCACCCCCGGGTGCTCGACGAGGGCGTCGCCCGCCACCTCGCCCCGGCCGGGCAGCACCTGGAACAGGTGCTCGGGGAGTCCGGCCTCCAGGGCGAGCTCGGCGAGGCGCAGCGCGGTGAGCGGGGTGGTCTCGGCGGGCTTGAGGATGACCGCGTTGCCCGCGGCCAGCGCCGGGGCCAGGCCCCAGGCGGCGATCGGCATGGGGAAGTTCCAGGGCGCGATCACGCCGATGACGCCGAGGGGTTCGAGGAACGTGACGTCGATGCCGCCCGCGACGGGGATCTGGCGGCCGGAGAGCCGTTCCACTCCCCCGGCGGCGAAGTCGAGCACGTCACGGACGTTGCCGGCTTCCCAGCGGGCGTTGCCGATGGTGTGGCCCGCCTCGCGGACCTCCAGCAGGGCCAGTTCCTCGATGTGCCCGTCGATGACCGCGGCGAAGCGGCGCAGCAGCCTGGCCCGGTCGGCGGGCGCGGCCGCCGCCCAGGCCCGCTGGGCGGCGGTGGCCCGTACGACGGCGGCGTCGACGTCGTCCCGTGTGGCGGCCGGGACGACGGCGACGAGTTCCTCGGTGGCCGGATTCAAGACTTCCAGCGCATCGGACACGTGGTGGCCTTTCAGACGTTCGGGTGCGGTGGGTGCGGTGGTTCCGGTAAAGGGGGTGCGCGGGGACCGCGGGGCGGCTCCCGGGCCGGCTCCCGGGCTCCTAGAGGCGTTCGAAGGAGCGGCGCAGTTCCCAGTCGGTCACGGCGGAGTCGTACGCGTCCAGTTCGACGCGGGCCATGTTCCGGTAGTGGGCGACGACCTCGGGGCCGAAGGCGGCCTTGGCGATCTCGCTGTTCTCCCAGAGCTCGGCGGCCTCGCGCAAGGTGGTGGGAACGTGCGCGAAGTCGGCCGTGTAGGCGTTGCCGGCGCAGGGCTCGGGCAGCTCCAGGCGGTTCTCGATGCCGTAGATCCCGGCCGCGACCAGGCCGGAGACGGCGAGGTACGGGTTGACGTCGCCGCCGGGCAGGCGGTTCTCGAAGCGCATGGAGCGGCCGTGGCCGACCACCCGGAGCGCGCAGGTCCGGTTGTCCACGCCCCAGGCGACGGCGGTCGGCGCGAAGGATCCCGGCCGGAAACGCTTGTAGGAGTTGATGTTGGGGGCGTAGAGAAGGGAGAAGTCGCGCAGCGCGGCGAGCTGGCCGGCCAGGAAGTGGCGCATCACGGGGGACATACCGTCGTGGTCGTGCGCGTCCGGCCCCTCACCGGCCATCGCGTTGCGTCCGTCGGCGTCGTTGAGCGAGAGGTGGATGTGACAGGAATTGCCCTCGCGCTCGTCGTACTTGGCCATGAAGGTGAGCGAGACGCCCTCCTGCGCGGCGATCTCCTTGGCGCCCGTCTTGTAGACGGAGTGCTGGTCACAGGTGGTCAGCGCCTCGTCGTAGCGGAAGACGATCTCGTGCTGGCCGAGGTTGCACTCGCCCTTGGCCGACTCCACGACCAGGCCGGCGGCCTGCATCTCGTTGCGGATGCGGCGCAGCAGGGGCTCGACGCGGCCGGTCCCGAGGATGGAGTAGTCGGTGTTGTACTGGTTGGCGGGGGTCAGGCCGCGGTAGTCGGAGTTCCAGGCCTGCTCGTAGGTGTCCAGGAAGACCATGAACTCCAGCTCGGTGCCCACCATCGCGGTGTACCCGAGCTCGCCGAGGCGTTCGAGCTGGCGGCGCAGGATCTGCCGGGGCGCGGCGACCACGGGCGAGCCGTCGTTCCAGGCGAGGTCGGCGAGGACGAAGGCGCTGCCCGGGTTCCAGGGGATCCGGCGCAGGGTGGCGAGGTCGGGGTGCATGGCGAAGTCGCCGTAGCCCCGGTCCCAGGAGGACATCTCGTACCCGTCGACGGTGTTCATCTCCGTGTCGACGGCGAGGAGGTAGTTGCAGCCCTCGGTGCCGTGCCGGAGGACCTCGTCGAGGAAGAACTGTGCGGCGAACCGCTTGCCCTGGAGGCGCCCCTGCATGTCGGGGAAGGCCAGGACCACTGTGTCGATTTCACCGCTGGCGACGAGAGCGCGGAGCTCCTCGGGCGAAAGCGGCGGCTTGCGGTCTACCACGGGATTCTCTCCTTCGGTGAGCCGAGGGGGCCTAAGGTATTGAATAGAACCATTGCTTGGGAAGGGGAGGAGGCGAGATGACCGATACGACGAGCGAGGACGAGGCCGCGCGGCGGCTCAATCCCGTACTGCGACAGGTGCGGGCGGGCAACGGTTTCGAGGAGGCGCTGGAGCAGATCCTCCAGGTGGTCCGGCTCGGACTGGTACCGGGCGGGGAACGACTGCCGCCGGAGCGCGAGTTGGCCGAGCGGATGGGGATCAGCCGGGTGACGCTCCGCGAGGTGCTGAAGGTACTCCAGGACCAGGGCCTGGTGGAGGCCCGGCGCGGACGGTACGGCGGAACGTTTGTCCTGCCCCGTCCCGACACGCCGGCCGGGGGCACCGAGGAGGAGCTGCGGCGCCGGGTCGCGGGCGTGGACATCGAGGACGTCCTGCGCTTCCGCGAGGTCCTGGAGGTGGGCGCGGCCGGCCTGTGCGCCTCCCAGGGGCTGTCCGAGCGGGACACCGACCGGCTGCTCGGCGCGCTGACCGCCACCCACGACGCCCCGCTGCCCGACTACCGCCGCCAGGACACGCTCTTCCACCTCACCCTGTGCGAACTCGCCGGATCCGCCACCCTGACGGCCCAGTACGCGGCCGTCCGGGCCACCGTGAACGACCTGCTGGACTGCATCCCGCTGCTGGTGCGCAACCTGGAGCACTCGCAGCAGCAGCACAGCACGCTGGTGGAGGCGGTGCTGGACCGGGACCCGGAGGCGGCCCGCGAGGTGATGCGCGAGCACTGCTGCGGCACGGCCGCGCTGCTGCGGGGGTTCCTGACCTGAACCGGACCCGGCCCGGCCCGCCCGCCCCGCACTGACCCGCCTCGCCCCGCCCCGCCCCGCCCCGCCCCGCCCCGACCGAGAGGCTTTCGTAACCCCCGTTTAACGCAGGGGTCTTGCGCCCGCCACGCCCGAGCGGCAAAGGTACGCCCCACAACCATTGCCCTAGGCAGGAGCGCACATGGCCGACGACACCGGCGCACGGCTGGCAGCCGTGCCCCAACCCACCCCGTCCCCCGAGAACGGCACCGACGGCTACCTGGAGCGCCGCACCCTGCGCCGCGGCAGCGCCGGCTGGCTGCTGCTGACCGGTCTCGGCGTCGCGTACGTGGTCTCCGGCGATTTCTCCGGCTGGAACATCGGCCTCGCCCAGGGCGGTTTCGGCGGCCTCGCCATCGCCACCGTCCTGATGGGCGCGATGTACGCGTGCCTGGTCTACTCCCTCGCCGAACTGTCGGCGATCCTGCCCACCGCGGGCGGCGGATACGGCTTCGCCCGCCGGGCGCTCGGCACCTGGGGCGGCTTCCTCACCGGTACCGCGATCCTCATCGAGTACATCCTCGCCCCGGCCGCCATCGCCATCTTCATCGGCGACTACGTGGAGTCGCTCAACCTCTTCGGCCTCACCTCGGGCTGGCCGGTCTACCTCGCCTGCTTCGTCGTCTTCATCGGCATCCACCTCTGGGGCGTGGGCGAAGCCCTCAGCTTCTCCCTGATCGTCACCGCCATCGCCGTGATCGCACTGATCGTCTTCGCCGTCGGCGCGTTCACCCAGTTCGACCCCGCCAACCTCGACAACATCGCCGTCGACACCACCGCCACCGGCGCGAGCTCCTGGCTGCCGCTGGGCATCCTCGGCATCTGGGCCGCCTTCCCCTTCGGCATGTGGTTCTTCCTCGGGGTCGAGGGCGTGCCGCTGGCCGCCGAGGAGGCCAAGGACCCGGTCCGCTCGGTACCCCGAGCCCTGTCGATCTCCATGGGCATCCTCGTCCTCCTGGCCCTGGTCACCTTCCTCGCCTCGACCGGTGCGCGCGGAGCCGACGCCATCAAGGACGCCGGCAACCCGCTGGTCGTGGCCCTGGAGGGCGACCCGAACCTCTCCTGGCTGAAGACCTTCGTCAACTACGCGGGCCTGGCCGGCCTGGTGGCCTCCTTCTTCTCCCTCATCTACGCCGGCTCCCGCCAGCTGTTCGCCCTCTCCCGGGCGGGCTACCTCCCGCGCTTCCTGTCCCTGACCTCGAAGCGCAAGGCCCCGTACCTGGGCCTGCTCATCCCCGGCGCCATCGGTTTCGCCCTGGCCGCCGCCACCGGCAACGGCCCACGCATGCTGAACATGGCGGTCTTCGGCGCGACCATCTCCTACGCCCTGATGGCCCTCTCCCACATCGTGCTGCGGCGCCGCGAGCCCGGCCTGGAGCGCCCGTACCGCACTCCGGGCGGCATCGTGACCTCCACGGTGGCCTTCGTCCTCGCCCTCTCGGCCCTGGTCGCCACCTTCCTGGTGGACAAGGACGCGGCATTCATCGCCCTGGCCGTGTACGCCGTCGCCCTCGCCTACTTCGCGTTCTACAGTCGGCACCACCTGGTGGCCTCCGCCCCGGAGGAGGAGTTCGCGGCGCTGGCGGAAGCAGAGGCCGAGCTCTCCCGCGACTGACCCACCGCTCCCCTCCAGCCCCTCTCGCTCCTCCCGGAGGTACTCCCTTGCCCAGGCCGCTCATCGGCATCAGCACCTACGTCGAGAAGTCCACCCGTTACGGGGTGTGGGACGTCCCCACCGCCCTCGTCCCCACCGGGTACTACGAGCTCGTCCAGGCCTCGGGCGGCACCGCCGTCCTGCTCCCGCCGGACGAACCGGAGGCGGCGGCGGAGGTGCTGACCCGGCTGGACGGCCTGGTCGTCGCGGGCGGCCCGGACGTGGACCCGGTCCGGTACGGGGCTCCGCGCGATCCCCGCACCGGACCGGCGGCCACCGTCCGCGACGCGTGGGAGCTCGCGCTCATCACACAGGCGCTGGCCTCCGGTACGCCCCTGCTCGGCATCTGCCGTGGCATGCAGGCGCTGAACGTGGCCCTGGGCGGCACCCTGATCCAGCACATCGACGGCCACGTGCTGAGCCCCGGCGTGGTCTCCTGGCACCCGGTCCGCCCGGTCCCCGGCACGCTCTACGCGGCCCTGGTCCCGGAGGAGTCGGAGGTCCCGACCTACCACCACCAGGCCGTCGACCGCCTGGGCCGGGGCCTGATCGCCTCCTCCCACGCCGCCGACGGCACGGTGGAGTCCATCGAACTCCCCGACGCCCCCTGGACCCTGGGCGTCCAATGGCACCCGGAACTGGACAAGGACACCCGCGTCATGTCAGCCCTGATCACAGCAGCCTCCACCCCACCGGGCACCTGACCGGGGCGCACCCTTCCCCTGCGGGCCGCCCGGCGCGCCCTTTCAGCCGTCCGGCGCTTGAGGACCGGGGTCTGGGGCGGAGCCCCAGGGGCCTCAGCGGCGGGTCAGCGCCAGGAGGTCCCGTGCGGGACCCGCCGGGCGGGCTCCTGCGGGCCAGACCGCCCGGAGTTCCCGCTCCAGCCCCGCCCCGAGCACCGGCACGGACACCAGCCGCCGCCCCGCCATCTCGTCCCCGACCGCCAGTTCCGACAGCACGCACGGCCCGGCCCCGCTCACCGCCGCCGCCTTCACCGCGGTGGTGGAGGCCAGCTCCAGCAGCGGTTCCGCCAGCCCCCCGCACCCGGCCAGCGCCGCGTCCAGGACCTGCCGGGTCCCCGACCCCCGCTCCCGCAGGATCAGCGGCGTCGCCGCGAGCTCCGCCGGCTCCACCCCGCGGGTGCGCCGGGCCCAGGGGTGCCCGGGGGCCACCGCCACCACGAGGCGGTCCTGCGCGATGACCACCGAGTCCAGCCCCTCCGGCACGCTCAGCCCTTCCACGAAGCCGAGGTCCGCCTCGTGCGCGAGCACCCGTTCCGCCACCACCGCCGAGTTCCCCGCGTGCAGCGACACCGCCGTGTCCGGCCGCTGCCCGCGCAGGGCGATCAGCCAGCCGGGCAGCAGGTACTCCGCGATGGTCATGCTGGCGGCGACCCGCAGCCGGGAGTCGCGGCGGCCCCGCAGCGCCTGCGCGCCCGCGTCGAAGGCCTCGGCCGCCTCCACCACCCGCCGGGCCCAGTCCGTGACCAGCGCACCCTCCGCGGTCAGCGTCGACCCGCGCGGGGAGCGGTCCACGAGCGCGACCCCGAGCCGGGTCTCCATCGCCCGGATCCGGCTGCTGGCGGCGGGCTGGGTGATCCCGAGCCGTCGCGCGGCGGCGCTCAGACTGCCCACGCGCGCGACCGCGAGCAGCAGCTCCATGGCCCCCAGGTCCGGGACCCGGTGCGCCAGGGGAACCTGCCCCTCGACCCACTCCTCATTACCGTGCCCATTACCCATAACTGCAGTTTATGCCCTCATAGGAAGATCCCCTCTGCCGTCCGGCCCCGCCCGGCGGGACGCTGGACCCATGGCCACCACGCTCGTACGACCCCGCCCCACCACCCCCGGGACCCTCCGCACCGCAGCGGCCCACAAGGCCCCCTCCCTGCGGCACCTCGGCCCCAACTGGTACGCCTCCGTCATGGGCACGGCGATCATCGCCAATGCCGGCGCGACCCTCCCGTACCAGCTCCCCGGCCAGCGCGTGGTCTGCCAGATCTTCTGGGTGCTGGCCGCCACCGCCCTCGCGGTCCTGCTGACCGCCCGGGCCGGCCACTGGCTCCACCACCGCGACCAGGCCCGCGCCCACCTCCTGGACCCCGCCGTGGCCCCCTTCTACGGCTGCCTCTCGATGGCCCTGCTGGCCGTCGGCGGCGGTGCGCTCATCGTCGGCAAGGACCTCATCGGCCTCCCCGCCGCCATCGCCGTGGACACGGTCCTGTTCACCGCGGGCACCGCGACAGGCCTCCTCGCGGCCGTGGCCGTCCCCTACCTGATGGTGGTGCGCCACAAGGTCGAGGCCCACCAGGCCACCCCCGTCTGGCTGCTCCCGGTGGTCGCGCCCATGGTCTCCGCCGCGCTCGGCCCCCTGCTCATCCCCCATCTCCCCGCCGGCCAGGCCCGCGAGGCCATGCTGCTCGGCTGCTACGCGATGTTCGGCCTCAGCCTGCTCGCCACCCTGCTGCTGCTCCCCCTGATCTTCGGCCGGCTGATCGTCAGCGGCCCCCTCCCCCTGGCCCTCACCCCGACCCTGTTCCTGGTCCTGGGCCCCCTCGGCCAGTCCACCACCGCCGTGAACTCCCTCGCGGACATGGCCCCCCGATCGATGCCCGGCCCCTACTCCGGCGCCTTCTCCGCCTTCGCGGTCGTCTACGGGGTCCCCGTGATGGGATTCGCCCTGCTGTGGCTGGCGCTGGCCGCGGCGATGCTGGTGCGGGCCGCCCGGGACGGCATGGGGTTCGCCATGACCTGGTGGGCGCTGACCTTCCCCGTCGGCACCTGCGTCACCGGCGCCGCCGGACTGGCCCGGCACACCGGCCTCTCCGCCTTCTCCTGGCTGGCCGCGGCCCTCTTCCTGGCCCTGCTGACCGCCTGGCTCCTGGCCGCGGCGAACACCCTGCGCGGCCTGGCCACCGGCCGCCTGCTGGCCGCGCCCCGCTAGAGGAGCGAGGCCCGCAGGGCCGCCCCCAGCACCTCCGGGGCACCGGCCAGCGAGGGTCCGTACCAGGTCAGGTGGCGGCCGTCGACGAACGCGGCCGGGATGCCGGGGAAGGCCTCGGGCCCGTCCCCGGGCGTGAAGCGGTACGGCTCGTCCGGGAACACCACGAGCTCGCAGCCGGCGGCGGCCAGCTCGGCCGCCGGGATCCTCGGGTAGCGCTCCGGGTGCCCGGCGTAGGCGTTGCGCACCCCGAGGCGGGCCAGCAGGTCCCCCGCGAAGGTGTCGCGGCCCAGCACCATCCAGGGCCGGCGCCAGACCGGCACGAAGGCCGTCCGCGGCTCTCCGGCAGGCTCCGCGCGGGCCCAGGCGGCCTCCGCTTCCGCCAGCCACCGGGGCCGCTCCAGCCCCATGGCCCCCACCAGCACCCGGTCCAACTCGGTGAACGCCTGCGGGAGGTCCCGTACCTCGGTGACCAGGACCTCCAGCCCGGCCTCCCGCAGCGCCGCCAGGTCCGGAGCCCGGTTCTCCTCCTCGTTGGCGAGGACCAGATCCGGGCACAGCTCCGCGATCGCCCGTACGTCGGGGTTCTTCGTCCCCCCGATGCGCGCCACGTCCCCCAGCGCGACCGGGTGCGTGCACCAGTCGGTCACCCCGACCAGCACCCCGGGCGCGCTCACGGCCACCGCCTCGGTCAGGGACGGCACCAGCGAAACGACCCGCATCCGGTCAGTGTCCCGGCGAGGGCGGCTCGGAGGTCGCGTGGATGTGTTCGCCGACCGCGACGATCAGGATCCGGGTGTCCTCCGTGACGGCCCGCCAGCGGTGGCGCACCCCGCCGGACAGGAACAGCGCGTCGCCGTTCTCCAGCCGGTACGCCCGCCCCTCGGCCTCCACCTGGCAGGCGCCCGAGACCACGTACATCAGCTCGTCGTTGCGGTGCTGGTACTCGCGGCCCGCGTCCTGGTCCCCGGTGAACTCCAGGGCGTGCAACTGATGGTGCCCGCGCACGAGGGGCCGTACGCCCGGGACGGGGGTCAGCGCGGAATCGTCGCCGGCCCGTACGAGGTCCACGGTGCGCGCGGTGTCGGAGGCGGCCAGCAGGTCGACGGCCGTGGTCTCCAGCGCGTCGGCGACCCGTTCGAGGGACCGCATGCTGGGCCGGGCCCGCTCGTTCTCTATCTGGCTCAGGAAGGGGACCGACAGTCCGCTGCGCGCGGACACCGCGGCGAGGGTCAGGTGCAGGGCCCGGCGTCTCTTGCGCACGGCCACACCCACCCGGAGCGGTTCCTTGGAGTCCTTGTCCCGGTCCCGCTCCTTGTCGTCCGCGCCGGTCGTCGCGCTGGTGCCGTGCTTGCCGTCGGTGCCGTCCCTGTCGTCCATGGCGGGGCTGCCCTCCCCTTGTTTCGGTTGGTCCGGCCTTGTTCCGTTCGGTCCGGTCCCTCGCACATCGCGCATCGGTGTGCTGTAAGCACCTTACGCAGCAACCGGCCCCGGTTTCGCGCTCACGGGCAGAGGAGGCCGTACCTGCGCCACTTTCCGTTTGCCCTCAGTGCATCATCGTGACCGTGACGACGACACGACGCCTGATGCTCCTGGACACCGCTTCCCTCTACTACCGCGCGTACTTCGGCGTGCCGGACTCCGTGAAGGCCCCCGACGGCACTCCGGTCAACGCCGTCCGCGGACTGCTCGACTTCATCGGCCGCCTCGTGCAGGACCACCGGCCCGACGACCTGGTGGCCTGCATGGACGCCGACTGGCGGCCCCACTGGCGGGTGGAGCTGATCCCCTCCTACAAGGCCCACCGGGTCGCGCAGGAGACGGAAAGCGGCCCGGACGTGGAGGAGACCCCGGACACCCTGGCCCCGCAGGTCCCGATCATCGAGGCGGCCCTGGACGCCTTCGGCATCGCCCGGGTGGGGGTCGCCGGGTACGAGGCCGACGACGTGATCGGCACCCTGACCGGCCGGGCGACCGGCCCGGTGGACATCGTCACGGGCGACCGGGACCTGTACCAGCTGGTCGACGACGCGAAGCAGCGCCGGGTCCTGTACCCGCTGAAGGGCGTGGGCACCCTCCAGGTGACCGACGAGGCGTGGCTCCGCGAGAAGTACGGGGTGGACGGCCCCGGATACGCCGATCTCGCGCTGCTGCGCGGCGACCCGAGCGACGGCCTGCCGGGCGTCCCCGGCATCGGCGAGAAGACGGCGGCGAAGCTGTTGGACGCCTACGGGAACCTGGCCGGAATCATCGCGGCGATCGAGGACCCGAAGTCGAAGCTGACCCCCACCCAGCGCAAGCGGCTGGACGAGTCGCGGCCTTATCTGGCCGTGGCCCCCAAGGTGGTCCAGGTCGCCTCGGACGTTCCGCTTCCGCCGTTCGACCCGGCGCTTCCGGCCGCCCCGGCCCAGCCGGATCTGGTGGCTGCTCTCGCGCACCGGTGGGGCCTGAGTGGAGCCGTTGAACGCCTGGGCAGCGCACTCCGCCCCTGAGGTGCTAACTTAGGTAATCCTAAGCTTCACGGAGTCAGGGTCGGAAAGTCAGGGAGACGTCGTGGCAGAAGGACGCGCCCGCAAGGTCGGCACCGCAGTCGTCGTGCGGACCGAGCGGTTGAGCCCGCACATGGTGCGGATCGTGTTGGGCGGTGCGGGGCTGGCCGGATTCGGTGCGGGCACGTACACCGACCACTACGTGAAACTGCTCTTCGCACCCGACGGCGTCACGTACACCACCCCCTGGGACCTGGACCGGATCCGGGCGGACCACCCCCGCGAGGAGTGGCCGCGCCAGCGCGCGTACACGGTGCGCGCCTGGGACCCGGCCCACCTGGAACTGACCCTCGACTTCGTCGTCCACGGCGACGAAGGACTGGCCGGCCCCTGGGCCGCCCGCGTCCAGCCGGGCGAACTCGTACGCTTCCTCGGCCCGGGCGGGGCCTACGCCCCGGACCCGGCCGCGGGCTGGCACCTCCTGGTCGGCGACGAGAGCGCCCTGCCGGCCATCGGCGCGGCGATGGAGCGGATGCCCGCCGGGGCGCGGGTCCACGCGCTCGTGGAGGTCGAGGGCCCGGACGACGAGCAGAGGATCGCCACTCCCGACGGCGTCGTCCCGGTCTGGATCCACCGCGGGTCCCGCCCGATCGGGGAGGCGCTGACCGAGGCCGTCCAGGCCCTGGCCTTCCCCTCCGCCGACGTCCACGCCTTCGTGCACGGCGAGGCCGGCTTCGTCAGATCCCTGCGCCACCACCTGCGCATCGAGCGCGGCATCCCGCGCGAACGCCTGTCGATCTCCGGCTACTGGCGGCTGGGCCAGACGGACGAGGGCTGGCGCGCGATCAAGCGGGACTGGAACGCGGAAGTCGAAGCCGAGCAGGAACGCACCCTGGCCTCCGCCGCGTCCTGACCCACCACGGGACCCTGGTCCCCTGAAGTGGGCGCTGCGCGCATCACCCCGGCGCGACGCAACCCTGCGGGGCCGTCCCCTACCCCGCCCCGGGCCCCGTGCCCTCAAACGCCGACGGGGCTGGATTGTGCCGCGCAGCGGCAAAACCAGCCCGCCCGGCGTTTGAGGGCACGGGCGCGCAGCGCGCGTACGGGTCCGGGCGGAGCCCGGGGAACGGTGGAAGGGCGGGTAGGGGACGAGCCCACCTCGCCCGCACGGGCACCCCGCGGCGGGCGTCCACCGGGTCCAGGACCGGCCTCCGGGGCACGGGGCGGCCCGGCCACCGGACCCCGGCCACCGGACCCCGGCCGCCGCCAGGCGGCCCACGCAAGGCGCCCGCACCCGTTCAGCGGCACAATGGCCCCATGCGTACGCTCCGCGCATTCACGGCAGCCGGAGCAGCCGCCCTCCTGGCCACGGCCGGGACCGCGACCGCCGCGCCGAGCCCGCCGCCCGCGCCCACCGCCCAGCTCACCGACGCCCAAGTCGACACGGCCGTGCGGCGCCTGGACGCCACCGTCGCCGAGATGATGCGCCGCACCGGGGTCCCGGGCGTCTCCGTCGCCGTCGTCCACGACGACAAGGTCGTCTACCTCAAGGGCTTCGGTCTGCGCCGCGTCGGCGACCCGGCCACGGTGAACCCCGACACCGTCTTCCAGGTCGCCTCGCTCTCCAAGCCGATCTCCTCCACCGTCGTCGCCGGGGTCCTCAAGGACCCCGCCGAGTTCGACCGGCACACGGAGCTGCCCGGCTTCGCCCTCAAGGACCCGTGGGTGACCTCCCACGTCACCACAGCCGACCTGCTCTCCCACCGCAGCGGCCTGCCCGACCACGCCGGCGACCTCCTCGAAGACCTCGGCTACGACCAGGCGTACATCCTCGACCACCTGCGCCTGGCGCCCCTGTCCCCCTTCCGCGCGAGCTACGCCTACACCAACTTCGGGTTCACCGCCGGAGCCGAGGCGATCGCCCGCTCCCATGGCACCACCTGGCAGAAGCTCAGCGCCGACACCCTCTTCAAGCCCGCCGGCATGGCGCACACCAGCACCGAGTTCCGGGCCTTCGTCGACGCCCCCGACCACGCCGCCACCCACGTGAAGAATCCGGACGGCACCTGGAGCCCCCGCTTCGTCCGCGACCCCGATGCCCAGGCCCCGGCCGGCGGGGTGAGCAGCACCGCCCGCGACATGTCCCGCTGGCTGCGGCTCCAGCTCTCCGGCGGCACCCTCGACGGCAAGCGGATCATCCCCGCCGACACCCTCGCCCGCACCCACCTCCCCGAGATCGTGTCGCAGCCGCCCGCCTCCCCCACCGCCCGCACCGGCTTCTACGGGCTGGGCTGGAACGTCGGCTACGACGACGCGGGCCGCCTGCGCCTGAGCCACTCCGGCGCCTTCGAGCTCGGCGCCAACACCAGCGTCGCCATGCTCCCGCTGGAGAAGCTCGGCATCGTCGTGCTCACCAACGGCGCCCCCGTCGGCCTCCCCGACGCCGTCGCGGCCGACTTCTTCGACACCGCCGAACACGGGAAGGCCACCACCGACTGGCTGGCCCTGACGGGCGCCCTCTACGCGCAGATCAACGCGGAGGGCCGCTCCCCCACCGACTACGCCCACCCGCCCACCGGCGCGAAGCCGGCCGGTGAGGACTCCGCGTACACCGGCACCTACGAGAACCCCTACTACGGCAAGGCGACCGTGGCGGCCACGAGCCGGGGCAAGCTGACCCTGTCCCTCGGTCCGGAGCCGATGGTCTTCCCCCTCACCCACTACGACGGGAACACCTTCAGCTTCGAGACCGCCGGCGAGAACGCCGTCGGCCGCACCGGGGTGTTCTTCTCCCCCGCCGACCGCACGGTCCGCATCGAGTACCTGGACGCCGACCACCTGGGGACCTTCACCGGCGGCTAGAGCGTCCCCTTTCGGATCGTGCCGGGCCCGGCCGCATAGCCTGTACCCGGTGAAGCGCAGATCCCACATCCCCGACGCACCCCTGCCCCAGGTCTCCGGCATCGACCCGGTCCGCATGCGGCTGCCCCCCGACCCGGACGGGACCTGGCCGGACCTCGGCTCGTACCTCGCGGCACGCTACGAGGGCACGCGCGGCGCCGAGTCCATGGCCCGCCTGCTGCGGGACGGGCGGGTGCTGGGCGTCGGCGGCCGGGTGCTGCGGCCGCAGGACCCGTACGAGCCCGGCGGCTTCCTCTGGTTCCACCGGGACATGCCGCCCGAGCCCGTGGTGCCCTTCCCCATCGGGGTCGTCTACCGCGACGAGCACCTGCTGGTGGCCGACAAGCCGCACTTCCTGGCCACCACCCCGCGCGGCAGCCACGTCTTCCAGACGGCCCTGGCCCGGCTCCGGGTGGAGCTCGGCCTGCCCGCGCTGAGCCCCGCGCACCGGCTGGACCGGATGACCGCCGGGCTGGTGCTGTTCAGCATCCGGCCCGAGGACCGGGGCGCCTACCAGCTGATGTTCCAGGAGCGGCGGATCCGTAAGGAGTACGAGGCGCTCGCGCCCCACGACCCGGCGGTGGAGTTCCCCCGGACCCTGCGCAGCCACATCGAGAAGGTCCGCGGGGTGATGGCGGCGACGGAGGTGGCGGGCGCCGAGCCCAATGCGGAGACCCTGGCCGAACTCCTCGCGGTCCGGGGGGACACCGGGCGCTACCGGCTGACCCCGCACACCGGGCGCACCCACCAGCTGCGGGTGCACATGAACAGCCTGGGCCTGCCGATCCTGGGCGACCCGGTCTATCCGGTGGTCCGCGATCCGGCGCCCGACGACTACCGGCGTCCGCTCCAGCTCCTGGCCCGCACCCTGGAGTTCACCGATCCCGTCACCGGGATCGCGCACCGCATCGAGAGCGCCCGCACCCTGCGGGCCTGGGAGGACCGGCCCGGCTGGGAAGCGGGGTCCGAGGACCGCACCTAGGAGGCGGGCCCGAGGAGACGGAGCCCCCTAGTGGTCGACGCCGGCGATCCGCAGGGCTGCGTCGGCGGTGGCCTCCGCGAAGGCGGCCACCGGGCGCCCCGGATCGGCGCGGTGGATCAGCATGACGCCTTCGATGAGGCCGAAGACGAGGTCGTTGCGGAGCACCAGCCCGGCCCGGTCACCGGCGAGTTCGGCTCCGACGCCCGTACCGTCGAGCAACTCCCGGTAGATGTCCTTGAGTTCCTGTCGCATCCGGCGGAAGCGGGCGAAGCGGGCACCGGCGACCTCCGGCAACAGGTAGAGCGCGCCCAGGTTGTACGGCCCCCCGCACAGCAGCATCACGTCCGAGCGGCACAGCTCCCAGAGCCGGCGCCCGGCGGGCCGCTCCGCGTCCCGGGCCAGCCGGCGGGCCAGCTCCAGGGAGGGTGCGACCGTGGACTCCAGGAGTTCGGCGAGGAGTTCCTCCTTGCCGCCGAAGTAGTGGTACATCGTGGCCTGGCGCATTCCGGCCCGTTCGGCCACCGCCCGCGTGGTGGTGGCCGCGTACCCCTTGACCGTGAACAACTCGGCCGCCGCGTAGAGGAGTTCCTCGCGCGGCGGCCGCCCGCTCGCCGGTCTCAGCTGATCGGCGCGCGGCCGACCGACCCGTCTCGGCCCTTCGTCCGTTCCCCCAGTCATGATCCGATTTTCTCACGGGACACGCCGAAGCGATCATGGCAAGAGGTGAGATCTGGCCATGACCACTTCTGGAGGAAGCTACAAATCCGGTTAGCCCACCGAACTGTAGGCCACCACACCGCGCAGCAGCGCGTCCACCGCCTTGCGGGCGTTGCGGGCCACCGTGCTGCCTCCCTCGGGAGAGGAAGCGGAGGAGGAGGGCGCCGCGGCGGCCACCTGCCCCAGCACGTCGATGACCTGCTTGCACCAGCGCACGAAGTCACCGGCCGGCATCTCCGCCTCGCGCAGCACCTCGTCCAGGCTCTTGTCGGAGGCCCACTGGTACACCGCCCACGCGAAGCCGAGGTCCGGCTCGCGCTGGCCCACGCCCTCCGCCTGGTTGATGCCGTGCTCCTCCTCCAGCGCGTCGAGCCGGCCCCAGATGTGGACCATCTCGCCGAGCGCGGCCTTCGCCGCGCCGCCCGGCACCTTCGGCGCCACCGCGTCGTCCGACTGCCGCGCCTCGAAGACCAGCGCCGAGATGCAGGCGGCCAGTTCGGCCGGGCTCAGCCCCTCCCAGACACCGGCCCGCAGGCATTCCGACGCCAGCAGGTCGAGCTCTCCGTAGAGCCGCGCGAGCCGCCGCCCGTGCGGGGTCACCTCGTCCTCGCGCAGGTAGTCCAGATCCGTCAGCAGTGCGTGGATCCGGTCGAAGGTGCGGGCGATGGTGTTCGTCCGGCCCTCGATGCGCTGCTCCAGCTGCCGCGTGTCCCGCTGCAGCCGGTGGTAGCGCTCCGCCCAACGGGCGTGGTCCTCGCGCTCGTCGCAGCCGTGACACGGGTGCGCCCGCAGCGCGGTGCGCAGCCTCGTGATCTCCCGGTCGTCGGCCGCCGCCGCCCGCCCGCCCCGGTGCCGCTCCACCGTGATGTGCCCGGCCTTGCTCCGCAGCTGGGACGCCAGGTCCCTACGGGACTGCGGGGAACGGGCGTTGAACGTCTTGGGGATCCGCATCCGCTCGATGGCCTCGACCGGGACCGGGAAGTCGATCCCGGCGAGCCGCTTGACCTGCCGCTCCACGGTGAGCACCAGCGGGCGCGGACCCTCGGTGTACTCGTGCCCGCGGTGCCCGTTGGAACGCCCGGCCGGCACCCCCGGATCCAGCACCAGCGCCAGCCCGGCGAACTTGCCCGTCGGCACGTGGATGATGTCGCCCGGCTTGAGCTTCTCCAGCGAGGTGGCCGCCTGCGCCCGCCGCTGGGCCGCGCCCTGCTTGGCCAGGTCGTTCTCGCGGTCCTTGAGGTCGCGGCGCAGCCGCGCGTACTCCTCGAAGTTCCCGAGGTGGCAGGTCATGCCCTCCCGGTAACCGTCCAGGCCCTCCTCGTTGCGCTGCACCTGCCGGGAGATCCCGACGACCGAGCGGTCGGCCTGGAACTGCGCGAAGGAGGTCTCCAGCAGCTCGCGCGACCGGTGCCGCCCGAACTGCTGGACCAGGTTGACGGCCATGTTGTACGAGGGCTTGAAGCTGGAGCGCAGCGGATACGTACGGGTACCCGCCAGCCCGGCCAGGCCCGCCGGGTCCATGCCCCGCTGCCACAGCACCACCGCGTGGCCCTCGACGTCGATGCCGCGCCGCCCGGCCCGGCCGGTGAGCTGCGTGTACTCGCCCGGGGTGATGTCCGCGTGCTGCTCGCCGTTCCACTTGACGAGCTTCTCCAGGATGACCGTGCGCGCCGGCATGTTGATGCCCAGCGCCAGGGTCTCCGTGGCGAACACGGCCTTCACCAGACCCCGTACGAACAGCTCCTCGACGACTTCCTTGAAGGTGGGCAGCATGCCCGCGTGGTGCGCGGCGATGCCCCGCTCCAGCCCTTCGAGCCATTCGTAGTACCCCAGGACGTGCAGGTCCTCGGTGGGGATGGAGGCGGTCCGCTCCTCCACGATCTCGCGCACCTTGAGCCGCGCGGTGTCGTCGTTGAGCCGCAGCCCCGCGTACAGGCACTGCTGGACGGCGGCCTCGCATCCGGCCCGGCTGAAGATGAAGTTGATGGCGGGCAGCAGCCCGTCGCCGTCCAGCCGGGCGATGACCTCGGGCCGCGAAGGGGTCCAGATCCGGCCGCGGGAGCGCCGCTCGCGCTCGCGGTCGGCCTCGCGGACCATCTTTCCGCGCCGCCGGTCCTTCGGGTTGTACCGGCTGCTGTTCTCCTCGCGCGCCATCCGCAGCAGGTCGGGGTTGACCTCGCGGCGCGCGGAGCCGCGGCCTCCGTGGTCGGACCCCTCCTCGAAGAGGTCGTAGATCCGCCGGCCGGCCATGACGTGCTGCCACAGCGGTACGGGCCGCTCCTCGGAAACGATCACCTGGGTGTCGCCGCGCACGGTGTCGAGCCAGTCGCCGAACTCCTCGGCGTTGGAGACGGTGGCGGACAGCGAGACCAGGGTCACCGACTCGGGGAGGTGGAT
Organism: Streptomyces sp. NBC_00193; assembly: GCF_026342735.1. Lineage (GTDB taxonomy): Bacteria > Actinomycetota > Actinomycetes > Streptomycetales > Streptomycetaceae > Streptomyces > Streptomyces stoeckheimensis. The sequence continues at coordinate 5,285,011 of NZ_JAPEMM010000001.1, read as the reverse complement.
GATGACTTCCTCCCAGACGGCTCCGCGGAACCGGTCGGAGAGGTAGTGCACCTCGTCCATCACCACGTGACCCAGACCGTTCAGCGCCTGCGAGCCCGCGTACAGCATGTTGCGGAGCACCTCGGTGGTCATGACGACCACCGGAGCATCGGCGTTGACACTGTTGTCGCCGGTGAGCAGGCCGACCTTGTCGGCGCCGTAGCGCTTGGCGAGGTCGGCGTACTTCTGGTTCGACAGGGCCTTGATGGGCGTGGTGTAGAAGCACTTGCGGCCCTGCTGGAGGGCCAGGTGCACGGCGAACTCGCCGACGATGGTCTTGCCCGAGCCGGTCGGCGCGGCGACGAGGACGCCCTTGCCGGCCTCCAGTGCCTTGCAGGCCTCGATCTGGTAGGGATCCAGGTCGAATTCGTACATCTCACGGAAGGGCGCCAGGGCCGTGGCCTCTTCGGCGGCGCGGATCCGGGCAGCGGCGTACCGCTCGGCGGGAGAAAGTTCTTCGGTCATCTTGTCTTCGAGCCTACCCGCCGCCTCTGACAACAGTCGCGATCTTTTGTGCGGGCCCGGACGCCCTACGTCAGGAGCCGCAGGGCCGCAGGGACGCACCGCGCAGTCACCGGGAGGGGACCCAGCGGCTCGCCGTCCGCGTAGGCGGTGATGCCGGCCGCCTCCAGGGTCACCTTCGCGGCCCGGTGGACGGTGACCTTCGGATGGTCGACGTGGGTGCCCTTGTAGACCCGGGGGAAGACCTTCAGCAGCGTGCTGCGGCTGCAGTCGCCGACGACCACGACGTCGAACAGCCCGTCGTCGGGCACCGCGTCCGCGCAGATGCGCATGCCGCCGCCGTAGGAGGAGCCGTTGCCGACGGCCACCAGCGTGGCCTCGGTCTCCAGGACCGGACCGCCGTCCAGGGTGATCCGGTACGGGAAGGGCCGGAAGGCGGCGAGTTCCAGGGCCATCGCCAGGTCGTACTTGAAGCGGCCGAGCGGCAGCCGCATCCGGTTGCCCCGGTCGTTGACCCGCGAGTCGAAGCCGGAGCACAGCACGGTCCCGTACCAGGTGCCGCCGGCGCCGTCCCGGGCCCCGGCGCCTTCCCCGGCCCCGGCCACCCGGCCGAGGTCGATCTCGCGGACCCGGCCCTCCTTGAGCGCCTCCGCGGCCAGCCGGCCCGCCCGCGCGGGTTCCCGTACGGGCAGTCCCATCGCGCGCGCGAAATCGTTCCCGGTGCCCACCGCGCCCACCCCGAGCGGCACCAGCGTGCCCGCGAGCGCCTGCAGCGCGAGGGAGACCATCCCGTCCCCGCCGACCGCGATCACCGCTCCGGTGCCCTCGCGCACCGCGGCGCGCAGCCGCGCCAACGCGTCGGGGGCATCGCCGCCGACCACGGTCCGCACCGAGAAGCCGGCCTCGCGAAGCGCGGAAGCGGCCGGCTGCGCTGCGTGCGCGGCCCGGCCGCTTCCTGCGGTGGGATTGACGAAGAGGGTGATCTCAGCACTCACCCGCGGGAATGTACCCGCCGATGCGGACCCGCGTCGATCAGGTGGCGTCGTCGTAGCCGTTGATCCGCTGGCGTCCGCCGTCGGCCTGCTCGGGCAGGGCGCCCGGAGCCGCCACGGGCTCGACCGCACCCACCGCCGCCGGAGTCAGATCCACCTCGGAGGCCTCGTCGTCGTCGAGACCCGCGTCGGGGTTGTTCCGCACCCGCCGGCGGTCGTTGAGGTAACAGACCAGGAGGGCGATGAAGTACAGGGCGACGATCGGCGCGGCCAGCGCCAGCATCGTCAGCGGGTCACCGGTGGGCGTCGCGAACGCCGCGAAGACCGTGATGCCCAGCACCATGGCCCGCCACCAGCTCGCCAGCCGCTTCGCGGTCAGCACCCCGGTGACGTTGAGCAGGATCAGCAGCAGCGGCAGCTCGAAGGCCAGGCCGAAGACCACGATCATGCGCGTGATCAGGTCGAGGTAGTCGTCGACCGGCAGCAGGTTGCTCGCGTTCTCGGGGGTGAACTCCAGCAGGATCACCGCGGTCTGCGGCAGCACCATGTACGCGAGGACCGCACCGGCGCCGAACAGCGGAGCGCCGATCGCCACGAAGCCCACGGCGTACTTGCGCTCGTGGTTGTGCAGCCCCGGGGCCACGAAGGCCCACAGCTGGTACAGCCACACCGGCGCGGAGAGCACCACACCGGCGGTGAGGGAGACCTTCAGGGCGATGGAGAACGGGGCGATGAGGCCGTTGACCGTCATGGCGGCGCAGGGCTTCCCGTCGCGCTGCGTGACCACACCGTTGGCACAGCCGACGGAGTCCAGGATCGGCTTCATCATGAAGTCGATGAGGTCCTTGTAGAAGAACGCGGCCACGATCGTGATCACGAGGATCCCAAGGACGGCCTTCAGCAGCCGGTTTCTCAGCTCACGCAGGTGCTCGACAAGGGGCATCCGCCCTTCGGCGTCCTTGGCCTTCTTGTCCTGCTTCTCCTGCTTGCGGGCAGACTTGAGCAACCCACGTCCCTTGTCTCGTTGCAGTTGACTGGTGCGAGCGCGGCCGGCGGACCGGCCGCCGTCAGCCCTGCGTGGTGTGGTTGGGCTCGTTCACCGGGCGGGCGCTGGTGACGTCGCCGGGCGACGCCTGGATCGTGCGCGGGGCCGTGGCCTGCTGCTGGGGGGCCGGGTCGGCGACGGAAGCGGCGGTGGCGGCGTCCTCCGCCTCCCCCTCCTTCTTCATCGCCTTCGCCTCGCTCTTGAGGATGCGGGCGGACTTGCCGAGCGAGCGGGCCATGTCGGGAAGCTTCTTGGCACCGAACAGCAGGAAGATCACGGCGACGATCAGGAGGATCTCGAGGGGCTTCAGGTTGCCGATCATGTGTGTCTTCCTTCTCACCGAAACGGCTGGTTGTGGTAGTCAAGACGGCCCGACCGAGATCGGTAAGCCGTTCTGACAAGGATCGTAACCCCCGGGGGTTAACGCCGGGCAATGCCCCGGGGCATCACCGCTTGCGTGGTCAGACAGTACGACGGTTGCCCGACGATGGCTATGGCCGCACGGAGCGCCCCGCCCTGGCCAGGCCCGTAGCGGCCCGCTCCAGGTCGGCGGAGGCCTCCGAGATCCGCCGCCCGGCGTCCGCGACCTGGACGGACAGCCGGCGCACCTCCACGAAGACCCGCACGGCGAGCACCCCGAGGACGGCGAGCCCGAGGAAACCCAGAGCGATTGCGAACATCGGCCACAGCATGCGACGAGCCTAGGCCACCGCGCGGCTCACACGCTGCGCAGGGTGCTCACGCCACCACCGGTCAGCAGCTCCACGATCCGCTCACCGGCCGGCTTGCGCACCGGAGCCCCGCACTCGGGACAGGTGAAGGAGTAGAACGTCGTACGCCGGCTGCCGCCGATGGCCAGCCGCAAGGAACCCGCGTCCAGCTCGAAGCGGGCCCGGCAGTCGGGACAGGACGCCTTGAACGCGACCGACATCGCGCGGATCCCCCCTCGGCCCCTCAGCCCCGATCCCCGCCGGCGTCGGCGCCGCTCCCGGCGGCCACGTCCACGGCCACGCCGCCCTCGTACGCGGCGAGCGCCTCCCGCGCCGCCCGGCGGGCACTGTCCGCCAGCTCCACGGGGGCCACGATCCGCCCCTCGCGGCCCAGCCGCAGCGCCAGACGCCGCAGCGAACCCGGGTCAGGAGTACGCAACGTGATCCGCAGACCGCCCTCGGGCAGCTCCTCGGCACTGTCGTGCGGGTAGTACTCGGCCACCCAGCGCCCGCCGGGACCGACCTCGACCACGACCTCCGGGTCCTCGGCGGCCGGCTGGACCAGCCCCTCGGACAGATCACGCGGCTCGATGGCGGGCGGATCGGCCCGCTCGTCGAGCAGCCGGATCTCCGCCACCCGGTCCAGCCGGAAGGTCCGCCGGGCCTCGGAGAGGTGGCACCACCCCTCCATGTACGTGTGCCCGACCGCGAACAGCCGGATCGGGTCGACCTTGCGTTCGGTGAGCTCGTCGCGCGCGGGCGAGTAGTAGCGCAGCCACAGCCGGCGCTGCTCGGCGATGGCCCGGTCCACGTCCGCGAAGACCCCGCCCTCGGACTCGAAGGTCACCGACAGCCGGGAACTGGCCCCGGCCACCTCGCCCGCGGCCGCCTCCAGCTTGGCGGTGGCCCGCAGCAGTGCCTGACGGTCCCCCTCGCGCAGCCCGGGCAGCGTGGCCACGGCTCTGGCGGCCACCAGCAGCGCCGTCGCCTCGTCGGCGGCCAGCCGCAGCGGCTCGGCGGTGGACTCCCCCGAGGCATCGGGGTTGCGCCACCAGATGCGCTCCCCGTCGGTGTCGATGTCGAGCAGGTCACCGCCCCGGAAACTGGTCCCGCACATGGGCAGCACGTCGAGGTCCGAGATCAGCTCGTCCTCGGTGATCCCGAAGGCCCGGGCCACGTCCGCGACGTGCGCACCCGGGCGCTCGCGCAGGTAGGTCACCAGGGACAGCATCCGGCGCGTCTGGTCGATGGCGTTGGCAGCCATGCTGGTACGTCTCCCCCTCAGGGCGTTGCTCGATGTTCTTGCCCGGTCCACCCGCACCCGCGCGGCTCCCGCGCGGCCGGGTCAGCCCTTGGCGACGGCCCGCAGCCGGTCCACCACGTCGGCCCGCAGATCGGCCGGCTCCAGCACCACGACATCGGGGCCGAACTCCACCAGCCAGGCGTCCAGCCCGTGCCCGTACGGAATCTCCAGCTCGTCCCAGCCCTCGCCGCCGGCCCCCTCGCGCACCGCCGTGGCCTTGGACCGCAGCGGATAGCCCGCCCCCGCCCGCAGCCGGATCAGCGCGGAGCGCTCCGCGCTCTCCCCGGCCCACCGCGCCACGGTCTCCCGTACGGTCACCACGTCCGGCACCTCGGCGGTGTACTTGGCCTGCCGCGAGCGGACCTTGCCCGTGATCCGGGACAGCCGGAACACGCGCTCCGCCCCGCGGTCGCGGTCGAAGCCCGCCAGGTACCAGTGGCCGCGCCAGCACTCCAGTGCCCACGGCTCCACCTGCCGGGTCTCGGGACGGGCCGCGGTGGACTTGCGGTAGTCGAAGACCACCGGACGGCGATCACGACAGGCCAGCATCAGCGGCTCGAAGGCCGCCTCGTGCACCGGGATCCGCGGCTCGATGGCACTGTGCTGGCCCTCGTACGGATCCGAGGCCTCCGGCATCCCGCCGGCGCGCAGCTTCTGCAGGGCGCCACTGGCCGCCCCGGCGAGCCGCGCCTGCTGCCACACCTTGGCGGCGAGCCCCAGGGCCGCGGCCTCCTCGGCGTCCAGCGCCACGGGCGGCAGCCGGTTGGAATCACGACGGGCCAGATAGCCCGTGTCGCCCTCCAGGTTCTCGACGGTCTCGATGACCAGCCCGAGCTCCCGCAGATCGTCCTTGTCCCGCTCGAACATGCGGTTGAAGGACTCGTCGTTCCCGGCTTCCATGTAGGCCTCGATGGAACCGCGCAGTTCCCGCTTGCTGAGCGGCCGACGCGTCCCCAGCAGACACAGCGCCAGATTCATCAGCCGCTCGGCCTTGGCAATCGCCATCGACGCCCATCCGCCCTTCCAGACCTTCGAGTCGTGTCCCCGGTACACCCTCGTGACCGCTGACCGTACCGCCCCGACGGTCCTGGGCAAAAGCGAGGGCCCCCGCCTTCACGACAGGGGCCCCGCACGCCTCACGGCGTCACATCACAGCGTCACATCGCTGGGAACCGATCAGGCGCCCATCAGGTCGCACACGAAGATCAGCGTCTCGCCCGGCTTGATCGCACCGCCGGCACCGCGGTCGCCGTAGGCGAGGTGGGCCGGGATGACCAGCTTGCGACGGCCGCCGACCTTCATGCCCTGGATGCCGGTGTCCCAGCCGGAGATGACCTGACCGACACCGAGCTGGAACTGCAGCGGCGCGCCGCGGCCCCAGGAGGCGTCGAACTCTTCACCGGTCGAGTAGGCCACGCCCACGTAGTGAACGGAGACCCGGGAACCGGCCTTGGCCTCGGCGCCCTCGCCCTCCCAGATGTCCTCGATCACGAGGTCCGCCGGGACCGGGAAATCGGGGAAGTCGATCTCGGGCTTCTCGAGCTTGTCGCTCACGGAACTGCTCCTCAAAAACTTACGAACAGGGGGGTACAACCCGGACAGTCTTACACCACGGCCAGGATGTCGAGACTGAAGACCAGCGTCGAGTTGGCCGGGATGGTGCCCTGCTCCTTGTCACCGAAGCCCTGGTCCGGCGGGATGACCAGCAGGATGCGGCTGCCGGCCTTCTTGCCGACGATCCCGTCCTTCAGACCCTTGACCGACAGCTCCGCCAGCGGCCACGTCACCGACTGGTCCGAGGTGTACGTGCTCTCGAAGGTCTTGTCGTCCTTCCACGTCTTCCCGTGGAACTTCACCACGACGCTGTCGGTGTCCTTCACGACCGCGCCGTCGCCCTCCAGGACGTAGTTCGACACGAGCTTCGTCGGCGCCGCACCGTCCTTCGGGACCGTCACGGAGACTTCCTTGCCGTCCGTGTTCGTACCGACCTTCGGCAGGGCGGCGTCCGCCTGCGGGACCTCCTTGCCCGTCGCCGAAACCGGGACGGAGGTGGCCTTGACGATGTCCACGACGAAGACCAGCGTGGCGTTCGCCTTGATCTTCTCGCCCGAGCCCTGCTCGCCGTAACCGAGGTCCGGCGGAATCACGAGCTCCAGCCGGCTGCCGACCTTCTTGCCCTCGAGGCCCTGGTCCCAGCCCTTGATGACCTGGCCCGCGCCGATGGTCACGTCGAACGGCTTGCCCTTGCCGAAGCTCTGGTCGAACGGCTCCTTGCCGTCCCAGACCTGGCCCAGGTAGTTGACCTGGGCGATGTCGCCCTTCTTCAGCGCCGGGCCGTCACCCTCGCTGATGGTCACCACCTTCAGTTCCTTCGGCGGGGTACCCGTCCCCTTCGCCAGGGTGGGGGTCTCACCGAACTTGGCACCCTTGGTGATCGCGGGCGCCCCGTTCTTCATCTCGGCGGAGTCGGAGCCGCTGTCGCCACAGGCCGCTGTCGACAGCAGCAGAAGGGGTACGACAAGCAGGCCGGCAAGTCGGCGCACGTGTTCCTCAGATCTCAGACGGCACATAGGTCGTCGCCACTCTAAGGCGTGGACAGGGCCCCGTACGAGATCGTACGAGGCCCTGGCCGAGATCAATGCGATGCACGCGGCGCCGAGCGGAGCCCTACATCCCCGCGATCAGCTTCTCCACCCGGTCGTCCACCGACCGGAACGGGTCCTTGCACAGCACCGTGCGCTGCGCCTGGTCGTTCAGCTTCAGATGCACCCAGTCGACCGTGAAGTCCCGCCGCTGCTCCTGCGCACGACGGATGAAATCACCACGCAACCGCGCCCTCGTCGTCTGCGGAGGAACCGACTTGCCCTCGAAGATCTTGAGGTCGTTGCAGATCCGCGCCGCCTGCCCCTTGCGCTCCAGCAGGTAGTACAGCCCGCGCCTGCGGTGGATGTCGTGATACGCGAGGTCTATCTGAGCCACCCGCGGATTCGACATCGTCATGTTGTGCTTCGCCCGGTACCGCTCGATCAGCTGGTACTTCATCACCCAGTCGATCTCGGTCCCGATCCGGTCCAGGTCCTCCGCGTCGATCGCGTCCAGCGTCCGGCCCCACAGCTCCAGCACCTGGTCCACGACACCCTCACGGATGCCCCGGCGCTCCGCGAAGTCCACCGCCTTGTCGTAGTACTCCCGCTGGATCTCCAGCGCGGAAGCCTCCCGACCGCTCGCGAGCCGCACCTTGCGCTGACCCGTGATGTCGTGACTGACCTCCCGGATCGCCCGGATCGGGTTCTCCAGCGTCAGGTCCCGCATCACCGTGCCCGCCTCGATCATGCGCAGCACCAGATCGGTCGCCCCGACCTTCAGCAGCATGGTCGTCTCGGACATGTTCGAGTCGCCCACGATCACGTGCAGACGCCGGTAACGCTCCGCGTCCGCGTGCGGCTCGTCCCGGGTGTTGATGATCGGCCGCGAACGGGTCGTGGCCGAACTGACACCCTCCCAGATGTGCTCGGCCCGCTGACTCACGCAGTAGACCGCACCCCGGGGCGTCTGCAGCACCTTGCCCGCGCCGCAGATCAGCTGCCGCGTGACGAGGAACGGGATCAGAATGTCCGCCAGCCGGGAGAATTCCCCGTGCCGGGCCACCAGGTAGTTCTCGTGGCAGCCGTACGAGTTTCCCGCCGAGTCGGTGTTGTTCTTGAACAGATAGACGTCGCCCGCGATTCCCTCCTCGTGCAGGCGGCGTTCGGCGTCGACGAGCAGGCCTTCGAGAATGCGCTCGCCGGCCTTGTCGTGGGTGACCAGTTCGATCAGGTTGTCGCATTCGGGAGTTGCATACTCCGGATGCGAACCCACGTCGAGGTAGAGGCGGGCGCCGTTCCGCAGGAAGACATTGCTACTGCGGCCCCATGACACAACACGGCGGAAGAGGTAGCGCGCCACTTCGTCAGGAGACAGTCGGCGCTGTCCCCTGAACGTGCACGTGACGCCGTACTCGTTCTCCAGCCCGAAAATGCGGCGGTCCATGACTGAACATTACGCCTTCTGCTCTGTTCTGAAACCGAGTTCGCAGGCGCCGTTTCGATCATTTTCCCGAGAGACCACCCCGCCGACCGCCCGCCGGCCCGTCCCCCGCCCGCCCGCGGGCCCGCCTAAGACCCCGTCACCGACGCCTCCGCAGAGCCCTCCAACGGCCCCGCCGAACCCGCCGCGGGCCCCGCCGCCGGACCCTGCGCGGACCCCGGCACCGACCCCGCCACCGCACGGCTCGCACCCGGACGCGCCAGCACCCGCTGAGTCACCGTCAGCACCAGCAGCGCCGCGGCCCCCGCCACGCTCGCCACCGCGAACCCCGCCGCCGTACCCCCCGCCTCCACCGAAGGACCCGCCGCCGCCGTACCGATCGCCGCACCCACCCCGAAGAACGTCACCAGCCACGAGAACGCCTCCGTCACCGTCCCCGCCGGAGCATGCCGGTCCACCACGATGAACGCACACGCCAGAGCCGGAGCCAGGAACACCCCCGCCAGCGCCGCGAACCCCGTCATCGCCACCACACCCGGCACCAGCATCAACGGCAGGTAACACACCGCCAGCAACGCCACCAGCAAACGCAGCCGCCGCTCCGGCGCACCCGCCCACTGCCGCGCCCCGTACAGCACGCCACCGAACAGCGCGCCCAGACCCAGCGCCGCCATCAGCCAGCCGTACACCGCCTGACCACCGTGCTCGTCCGCGTACGCCACACCCGCCACCGTGATCGACCCCAGCGCCGTCCCCACGAAGAAGAACGCCCCCAGCAACGCCAGCAGACCCGGCGAGCGCAGCGCACCCAGCCAGTGCGCCTCCCGCGGCTCCGAACGCCACGTACGCGAAGGCTCCGACACCACGACCGACAGCGCCCCCAGCACCCCGATCCCGTTGATCACCAGCAGCGCCGCCGCCGGATCCCACAGCGCCACGCACAGGGTCACCAGCAGCGGCCCCACCGTGAACATGACCTCCTGGGCCACCGCGTCCATCGCGTACGCCGCGTGGACCCGCTCCTCCTTGCCGCCCAGCACGCTCGGCCACAGCGCCCGCAGCCCGCCCTCCAGCGGCGGCGTGAACAGCCCCGCGACCACCACCGCCGCGTACGCCACCACGGCCGACCCGGTACCGGCCAGCGCCAGCCACACCATGCCCAGCGCCGACACCACCGCCGCCGGCAACTGCACCCGCGGCTGCCCGAACAGGTCCACCGCCCGCCCCAGCAACGGCTGCCCCACCGCGTTCGACACCCCGTACGCGGCCGCGAGCGCACCCGCCAGGCTGTAGCTGCCGCCCTCCGCCCGGGTGAACAGCACGATCGCGATCGGCCCCGTCCCGTTCGGCAGCCGGCCTATGAGCGTGCCCACCAGCAGCCTCGCGGCATGCCGGGTCCTGAGCAGCTCCGCGTAACCCGCGGCCATGTCCGCCCCCTTCTGCCCGGAACCAGCCGGGAGTACCAAGTAATACGTATAACGTGACCGGTCATACGTACCATGACCACAGTCGGACGGTCCACCCACCCGACACCCGCACCCTCCGCGACCTCGCACTACAGGAGCACCGTGTGACGAGACCCACCAGCCGCGACGTGGCCACCGCCGCCGGAGTCTCCCAGGCCACCGTCTCCCTCGTCCTCGGCGACAAATGGCGCGGCCGCGTCTCCGAACGCACCGCCGACCACGTCCGCCACACCGCCACCGAACTCGGCTACCGCCCCAACCTCGCCGCCCGCAACCTCCGCCTCGGCTCCACCCGCACCGCCCTCCTCGTCGTCCCCGCCCTCACCAACGAATTCTTCGCCCGCGTCTACACCGGCGCCGCCCGCATCGCCGCCGAACACGGCTTCGGCGTCGTCCTCTACCCCTCCCCCGACGGCACCGGCCCCGCCCGCGACCCCTTCGCCTCCGCCCGCGCCGCCCTCGACGGAGTCATCGCCTCCTCCATGGCAGCAGACGCCCTCCACGCCCTCGGCGGCGACACCCTCCCCCTCGTCATGCTCGACAGCGACCCCACCGCCGACACCGCCGACGCCCACGTCAACCTCGCCATCGCCGACGGCATGCGCCAAACCGTCGAGCACCTCCTCACCCACGGCCACCGCCGCTTCCTCCACCTCGCCTCCGCCATCGACTCCTGGACCTTCGACGTCCGCGCGAACGCCCTGGCCGCCCTCCTGCCGCCCGGAGCCGAGCTCCGCACCGTACGGGCCCACCTCAGCGTGGAAGCCGCCCGTACGGCCACGGAAGCCGCCCTGGACACCCCCGCGGACCGCCGCCCCACCGCCGTCGTCTGCGACGACGACATCCTGGCCGCCGGCGCCTGCAAAGCCGCCCGCCGCCTCGGCCTGCGCATCCCCCAGGACCTCTCCGTCACCGGCTTCGACGACCTCGCCCTCGCCACCGCCGTCGAACCGGAACTCACCACCGTCCACCTCCCCGCCGAACGCGTCGGCGAACAGGGCATGACCGCCCTCCTCGCCGTCCTCGAAGGCAGCCCAGGCTCCCTCCTGCCCCCGGCCGACATCCCCGTCCACCTCGTCGTCCGCGACTCCACGGGACCCGCGCCCAGCGCCTGAGCCCGGACACGCGAAAGCGCCCCCGGCCGACGGCCAGGGGCGCTCCCACGCACTACATGCTCGCTCTACTCGGCTTCCTCTTCAGGAGTCTCGTCGTTCGACACGGCATCCGCCTGGGCCGCCGCCGGAACATCCGCCTCCAGAAGCCGCGACAGCTGCCGGCCACGGATCCGCTTGAACTTGCGCTGCTGGGCCCGCGTACGGTCCAGCACCGCCACCTCCAGCCGCTCCGCCGGAATCGACTTGTCCGTGCCGTTCGCCTGGCTCGACAGCGCCTGCACCGCCAGCTTCAGCGCCTCCGACAGGGTCATCCCGTCCTGGTGCCGCTGGTCGAGGTAGGTACTGATCTGCTCGGCGTTGCCACCCACGGCGACGGACCCGTGCTCGTCGACGATCGACCCGTCGTGCGGCAGCCGGTAGATCTGGTCCCCGGCAGCGGTCGCACCGACCTCCGCCACCACCAGCTCCACCTCGTACGGCTTCTCCCCCGCACTCGAGAAGATCGTGCCGAGCGTCTGCGCGTAGACGTTCGCCAGCCCACGGGCCGTCACATCGTCACGGTCGTAGGTGTATCCACGCAGATCCGCGTACCGCACACCGCCGATCCGCAGGTTCTCGTACTCGTTGTACTTGCCGGCGGCCGCGAAGCCGATCCGGTCGTAGATCTCGCTGAACTTGTGCAGCGCACGGGACGGGTTCTCACCGACGAACACGATGCCGTCGGCGTACTGGATCACAACAAGGCTGCGACCGCGGGCGATGCCCTTGCGGGCGTATTCCGCCCGGTCGGCCATGGCCTGCTGGGGTGACACATAGAACGGAGTCGACACCGGCTTTCCGTCCCTTTCTTCTGGACGACGAGGAGGTCTGAGCGGGCTGGTCAGAGCAGAGCGGCGCGCGGACCGTCGGGCTGCTCCAGCCGCCGGTTCGTGATCTTGCGGGCCAGCTCCGAGGACTCCTCGTCGGTCAGCCTGCGGAATCCCTCGTCGGTCATGACGGTGACGATGGGGTAGATGTGGCGGTAGAGGTCCGGACCGCCGGTGGCCGAGTCGTCGTCCGCGGCGTCGTACAACGCCTGCACGACGAGCGTCGTGGCCTCCTCCTCCGTCAGCTTGGAGTGGTACAGCTTCTTCATCGAGCCGCGGGCGAAGATCGAGCCCGAACCGGTCGCGGCGAAGCCGTGCTCCTCCGAGCGGCCGCCGGTCACGTCGTAGGAGAAGATCCGGCCCCTCTCCTTGGCCTCGTCGTACCCCGCGAAGAGCGGGACCACGGCGAGCCCCTGCATCGCCATCCCCAGATTGCTCCGGATCATGGTGGAGAGCCGGTTCGCCTTACCTTCGAGACTGAGGGTCGCCCCCTCGACCTTCTCGAAGTGCTCCAGCTCCAGCTGGAACAGCTTCACCATCTCCACGGCCAGACCGGCGGTGCCGGCGATGCCGACGGCGGAGTACTCGTCCGCCGGGAACACCTTCTCGATGTCCCGCTGCGCGATCATGTTCCCCATGGTCGCCCGCCGGTCACCGGCGAGCACGACCCCGCCGGGGAAGGTGGCGGCCACGATGGTCGTCCCGTGCGGCGCCTCGATGACCCCGTCGGGCAGCTTCCGGTTGCCCGGGAGCATCTCGGGCTGGTGCGCGCCCAAGAAGTCCATGAAGGACGACGACCCCGGCGTCAGGAAGGCTGCCGGCAGACGCCCTGTGCTTCGAATGTTGGGTTCCACAGGTTTCCTTCCACGTAGGCGGCTGCACGCCTCAAGACGTCCGGCCGATCCTTGAGTTGCCCGATTCCCGCGTTGCAGCCGAAGCAAAGTACGCCTCGGACCTTACCCGTCTGGTGATCGTGATCCACATGCTCCGCCGGAGCTTCTTGGCAGATCACGCAGACCCCGCCCTGGGCGGCAATCATCCCGTCCCGCTCGCCCTCGGTGATGCCGTAGGCCCGTTTGAGATGGCCGGCCCGACCGAGGACGGCACGGCAGGTCTTGCAGCGAGTAGACAGCCCGTCAGAAGCACTTGCGTTCTTGTGCCATTCACTGTGCGGCTTGACCACCCCGCACAGTCGGCAGAGCTTGTGCCCCGCCGGCACTTCCACGTGCTCCTTGACGACCTTGCCTTTGGCTGCCTGGCGGCGCCGATAGTGCTCGGCACCGTACGCCGCCACACACTCACGACATCTGGGCTGAAGCCCGTCGCTCCGATTGCGATCCGAGGCGAATCCGCTCAGTGGTATGTCACGGGCACACCCGCGGCACCACTTCGTTCCATGGGACATGGAGCACACACTGGCGGATTCACCTTAGATTCGAAGGCTACTCGCCGCCTTTTTGTACGAAGCTCCGAACGAAATCCTCAGCGTTTTCTTCGAGTACATCGTCAATCTCGTCAAGTACGGAGTCGACGTCGTCGGAGAGCTTTTCCTGTCGCTCCTTGAGGTCGGTCGATTCTTCGACCGCGGCCTCCTCGACCTCCTCGGTCGAGCGCTGCGCCTTCTGCTGTCCGCCGCCGGTGTCCTTGGTCGCCATGTCTAGCTCACCCCGCTCGGTTCGCACGCTCACGTGAAAGACCCCGCGAATTCGGGATCCCTCAAGATCAGACTCTACGTCGGACCCTACAAGGAGGGTCCGACATCCGTCCCGGTACTTTCATAACGTCCGGGTGTCTTCATGATTCCCGGGCCGGGGGCCTTTCAGCCCCCGCCCCGGGGACCGGAAAGGCTTACCGCCCCGAGAGCACCCGGACCAGGTCCTCCGCCGTACGACAGCGGTCCAGGAGCTCCTTCACGTGGGCACGGGTGCCCCGCAGGGGCTCCAGGGTCGGGACCCGCTGGAGGGAGTCGTGGCCCGGCAGATCGAAGATCACCGAGTCCCACGAGGCCGCCGCCACGTCGTCCGCGTACTGCTCCAGGCACCGCCCCCGGAAGTACGCCCGGGTGTCCTCCGGCGGCTTGCTCTGCGCCCGCTCCACCGCCGGCTCCTCCAGCAGCCGCTTCATCTTGCCGCGGGCCACCAGGCGGTTGTACAGCCCCTTCTCGGGCCGTACGTCCGCGTACTGGAGGTCCACCAGGTGCAGCCGGGCCGCGTCCCAGCCGAGGCCGTCCCGGCGCCGGTAGCCCTCGAGGATCTCCCGCTTCGCGATCCAGTCGAGCTCCCCCGACAGGCTCATCGGGTCGGTTTCGAGCCGGCCCAGCACGTCCTCCCAGCGGGCCAGCACATCCTTGGTCTGCTCGTCCGCGTCGGAGCCGAAACGCTCCTCCACGTACTTCCTGGCGAGCTCGTAGTACTCCATCTGAAGCTGTACGGCGGTCAGCGTCCGCCCGCTGCGCAGCGTGATGAGGTGCTGGAGGTCGGGGTCGTGGGAGACCTGGTGGAGGGTGCGTACGGGCTGGTCCACGGCGAGGTCGACGTTGATGTAGCCGTCTTCGATCATGGACAGGACGAGGGCGGTGGTGCCGAGCTTGAGGTAGGTGGAGATCTCGGAGAGGTTGGCGTCTCCGATGATCACGTGGAGCCGGCGGTACTTCTCGGCGTCGGAGTGCGGTTCGTCCCGGGTGTTGATGATGGGGCGCTTGAGGGTGGTCTCGAGGCCGACCTCGACTTCGAAGTAGTCGGCGCGCTGGCTGATCTGGAAGCCGTGTTCGCGGCCGTCCTGGCCGATGCCGACGCGGCCGGCGCCGGTGAAGACGAGGCGGGAGACGAAGAAGGGGGTGAGGTGGCGCACGATGTCCGAGAAGGGGGTTTCCCGCTTCATCAGGTAGTTCTCGTGCGTGCCGTAGGAGGCGCCCTTGTTGTCGGTGTTGTTCTTGTAGAGGTGGATGGGCTGGGCCCCGGGGAGCTGGGCGGCCCTGACGGCGGCCTCGGCCATGATCCGCTCGCCGGCCTTGTCCCAGAGGACGGCGTCGAGCGGGTTGGTGATCTCCGGGGAGCTGTATTCGGGGTGTGCGTGGTCGACGTAGAGGCGCGCGCCGTTGGTGAGGATGACGTTGGCGAGGCCGATGTCCTCGTCGGTGAGCTGGCTGTTGTCGGCGGCCTCGCGGGCGAGGTCGAAGCCGCGGGCGTCCCGCAGCGGGTTCTCTTCCTCGAAGTCCCAGCGGGCGCGTCGCGCCCGGTGCATCGCCGCCGCGTAGGCGTTGACGATCTGGGACGAGGTGAGCATGGCATTGGCGTTCGGGTGCCCCGGGACGGAGATCCCGTACTCCGTCTCGATCCCCATTACTCGCCGTACGGTCATGCGGCCCTCCTTGCCCGGCGGCGCTCCCGTTCGGGAGCGGCGCTCAAGTACCGCTGGTGCTCCGGTGCGTCGTGTGCGGTGCCCGTCCCCGCACTGCGCGACCTGCGGTATGGAAGAGCCTAGAACCACTCCGCGCTGGTGGGGAGATCATTTCAGTCATTGACTTTGCCCTGTCACCGGCTGAAAAGAGCGTTTGGTAAAGCAGTCGGCTGCGGGTGCCCTTGCCGGGCGCCCGCAGCCGGCCCGCTTTGTCAGAGGTACTGACCGGTGTTGGCCACCGTGTCGATGGAGCGTCCGGTGTCCGCGCCTTGCTTTCCGGTGACGAGGGTGCGGATGAATACGATCCGCTCGCCCTTCTTTCCGGAGATTCGGGCCCAGTCGTCGGGGTTGGTGGTGTTGGGCAGGTCTTCGTTCTCCTTGAACTCGTCCACGCAAGCCTGGAGGAGATGGGCGACGCGAAGGCCCTTCTGGTTGTGCTCGAGGAAGGCCTTGATGGCCATCTTCTTCGCACGGTCCACGATGTTCTGGATCATCGCGCCCGAGTTGAAGTCCTTGAAGTAGAGGACTTCCTTGTCGCCGTTGGCGTACGTGACCTCGAGGAAGCGGTTTTCCTCGGTTTCGGCGTACATCTGCTCGACGACGGTCTGGATCATGCTGTGGACGGTTTCGGCCGTGGAGCCCTGGTGCTCGCCGAGGTCGTCGGTGTGCAGGGGCAGGGTGGCCTTGAGGTACTTCGCGAAGATGTCCTTGGCGGCCTCGGCGCCGGGGCGCTCGATCTTGATCTTCACGTCGAGCCGGCCGGGGCGCAGGATGGCCGGGTCGATCATGTCCTCGCGGTTGGAGGCGCCGATGACGATGACGTTCTCCAGGCCTTCCACGCCGTCGATCTCGGCGAGCAGCTGGGGGACGATGGTGTTCTCCACGTCCGAGCTGACTCCGGATCCGCGGGTGCGGAAGAGGGATTCCATCTCGTCGAAGAAGACGATGACGGGGGTGCCCTCGCTCGCCTTCTCCCTCGCACGCTGGAAGACGAGGCGGATGTGCCGCTCGGTCTCGCCGACGTACTTGTTGAGGAGTTCGGGGCCCTTGATGTTCAGGAAGTAGGACTTCCCGGTGGGCTGGCCGGTGACTTCGGCGACCTTCTTGGCAAGGGAGTTGGCCACGGCCTTGGCGATGAGCGTCTTGCCACAGCCGGGGGGGCCGTAGAGCAGGATGCCCTTGGGGGGCCGCAGTTCGTGTTCCTTGAAGAGGTCGGGGTAGAGGTAGGGGAGCTCGACGGCGTCGCGGATCAGTTCGATCTGGTCGCCCAGGCCGCCGATCTTGTCGTAGTCGATGTCCGGGACCTCTTCGAGGACGAGGTCTTCGACCTCGCTCTTGGGGACGATCTCGTAGACGTAGCCGGAGCGGGGTTCGAGCAGCAGGGAGTCGCCGGGGCGGATGGTGACGTCCAGGAGCGGCTCGGCGAGCCTCACCACCCTTTCCTCGTCGGTGTGCCCGACCACCAGGGCGCGCTCGCCGTCCTCGAGGATTTCCTTGAGGGTGACGATGTCCCCGGCCCGTTCGAACTCCATGGCCTCGACCACGTTGAGGGCCTCGTTGAGCATGACCTCCTGGCCGCGCCGGAGGTCTTCCGGTTCGACGCTGGGGCTCACGTTCACTCGGAGCTTTCGGCCGCCGGTGAAGATGTCGACGGTTCCGTCTTCGTTCGACTGCAGGAAGACTCCGAAGCCGGCCGGCGGCTGTGCGAGCCGGTCGACTTCTTCCTTGAGGGCCACGATCTGGTCGCGGGCCTCGCGCAGGGTGTTCGCCAGCCGCTCGTTCTGTGCGGAGACGCCTGCCAGGTTTGTCTGGAGCTCGACGATCCGCTCTTCGAGAATCCTCGTGTGTCGCGGAGAGTCGGCGAGCTTACGTCGCAGGACGGCGATTTCCTGCTCGAGATAGGCAACCTGGCCGGCGGGGTCCTCAGACCCTCGCCCGGGCCGGATGCCGCGGTTGATGTCGTCGTCGTGGGCTGCCACGGTCCTCACCTCCTCCAAGGGGAGCTGGACGCTTTCTGACCCTACCTGGGCTGGTGGTGATTGAAACCCCTAGATCACAAAGACGGTAGGGGTGTGTCCGATCTTCACCCTTGCGTACTCCCTCCCGTCAAGGAAATACCCACCCTTCAACATCGGAAAGCAGCCGGTTGTAAGGTCGAACTGTTCAACACCCGTCAGAGCTCGTGCGACTTGCTGCGCGTTGTGACCGGGATGGATCACTCGGAGCAGGGAACGGCAGGAGATATGACCGTGCAGCAGGAGGCAGCCACCGGGCAGGACGCGGGTGCCGCCGGCGTGGCCGGAGAGCCGCTCGAGGTCTGGATCGACCAGGACCTCTGCACTGGCGACGGCATCTGTGTGCAGTACGCACCGGAGGTGTTCGAGCTGGACATCGATGGTCTGGCGTACGTGAAGAGCCCTGCCGACGAGTTGCTCGTGGAGGCGGGGGCGACCACTCCGGTTCCGCTGGTGCTGCTGCAGGACGTGGTGGATTCCGCGAAGGAATGTCCCGGGGATTGCATCCACGTAAGGCGGGTTTCGGACAGGGTCGAAGTTTTCGGTCCAGACGCGGAGTGACGGTTCAAACACCTGTGGGGGTCGAGTCCGTAAGCTCCTGGCGGAATTTTCCGCCAGTCCAGCGCCACTTGGCGAGCTGCTTGGTGTCGGGGCTGTAGCGGGGCACTTCGGGCGAGGAGTACCCGAGGAGGCTCGCGGTGACCAGGCCCTCGCGGACGGTGAGATCGGTCGCGGTCTGCTTGCGGCCGGCTTCGAGGAGTGTGGCGACGACGCGGGGCTTCGCGGCTTTCGCCGGGTCCTGGGCGAGGACGTAGATCGCGTGCGGCGGGGTGCCCGAGCCTGCGTCGCAGCGGACGGCCGCCACGGTTTCGGGGCGGCCGTCGCCGTCGAGGTCGCCTTCCGCGGTGGCCGTGACGGCTTGCGGGGCGCCCTTGCAGTCCAGTGGGTACGTGACGGCGTGCGCGTCGGGAGCGGCCGCGGTGGCGGCCTGTTGGCCTTGGTCCGGGCCGGCCTGTCCCGTGGGGCGTACCGGGTCCGCGGAGGCTCCGGTGGCGGGGGCGGGTTGCAGGAGTCCGGCGGCGGCTATGACGGCGGCCAGGGCCGAGGCGGTGGCCAGCCAGTGGACGGGCCGGGCCCGGTGGTGCGCCGGGGTGGGGGTGCTCGGCGCCGGCTCGGCGGGGCTGTGCGGCACGCGGGGTGTCTCCTGTGCGAAGGGTGACGGGGAGCCAGCATCGTGCCACACCTCACATCGGGGTGGAACGGGTGGGTCCGGACCGGTCGGGCCGCTCGCGCGGGGCCGGCCCGTAGGGCAACGAAAAGACGCCGTGCCGCAGTTCCCGGATGGTTCGGGGGAACTGCGGCACGGCGTCTTCGTGTTGTCGGTGCGGGTCGCCCTGCCGGGTGGCCGGGCGGTCCTGGGGCCCTCGGTTCCCCGGGCCCTCAGCGGCTAGCGGCTCAGGCGGTGTCGCCGCTGTCGGCGGTGGTTCCGGCCGGGGCCGTGGCGGCCGTCTCCGCGGTCCTGGCGGCGGACTGGCTGCCGGGGCCGTCGTAGTCCTCGCCGTAGGCGCCCTTGGAGGGGCGGCGGCGGCGCATGGGCGGCTCGACGCCGTCGGCGAGGCGCCGGGCGGTGACGAGGAAGCCGGTGTGGCCGATCATGCGGTGGTCCGGGCGGACGGCCAGGCCCTCGACGTGCCAGTTGCGGATCATCGATTCCCAGGGCTGCGGTTCGGCGTAGCAGCCGAACTCGCGGATGGATTCGACGGTCCGGGAGAGCTGGGTGGTGGTGGCCACGTAGCAGCAGAGGATGCCGCCGGGGACCAGCGCCTTGGAGACGGCCTCCAGGCACTCCCAGGGGGCGAGCATGTCGAGGATCACGCGGTCGACGTCCGTGTCGGACAGGTTGTCCTGGAGGTCGCCCACGGTCAGCTGCCACGCGGGGTGCGGGCCGCCGAAGTAGCGCTCGACGTTGGCGGTGGCGATCTCGGCGAAGTCCGGGCGGCGCTCGTAGCTGTGGAGCATGCCCTGGTCGCCGATGGCGCGCAGCAGGAAGCTGCTCAGGGAGCCGGAGCCGACGCCTGCTTCCACGACGCGGGCGCCGGGGAAGATGTCGGCGAAGGCCAGGATCTGGCCTGCGTCCTTGGGGTAGACCACGGCGGCACCGCGGGGCATGGACAGGACATAGTCGGGGAGCAGGGGTCGCAGCGCGAGGTAGGCGACGTTGCCCGTGGTACGGACAACGCTTCCCTCGGGGGAGCCGATCAGCTCGTCGTGCGGGAAGGAACCCTTGTGGGTGTGGAAATTCTTCCCGGCTTCGAGCGTGAACGTGTAGTGGCGGCCCTTGGGGTCGGTGAGCTGTACCTGGTCCCCGACCTCGAAGGGCCCGCGTCGGCGGGCGGCACCGGTCGGTTCGGACATGTGACCAGTGTATTGGCTTCAGGACTGGGGCCGCGCCATGGCCTTCACGAAGGCCTTTTCCACGTCGAGGGTGGAGAGGACGCCGTAGATGGCTCCGTCGGGCTGGAGGACGAGGTATTCGGTGGCGGGGGTGGTGCGGAGGTGGTCGAGGAGTTCTTCGCCGGTGAGGTCCGCTGAAACCTTCATGCCGTCGGTGAGGTCTTGGGCGAGGGTGCCGGCGGCGACCCAGGGGCGGCGGTGTTCGGGGACGGAGGCGATGGCGCTCTCGCGGACGATGCCGGTGGGGTCTCCGAGTCCGTCGACGATGACGAGGGCGCGGGCGCCGGCTTCGTTGGCGCGGCGGAGGGCTTCGGAGAGGGGGGTGGCGTTTTCCACGGGGATGGCGCGGCGGGTGAGTTTGCGGGCGTGGAGTTCCGGGAGGTGTTCGCGGAGGCGGGCGACGCGGAGGCTGTTGCCGGCGCCGGTCCAGATGATGGCGGCGAGGATGGCGGCGAGGAGGGCGTCCATGACGGTGTCCATGCCGCCGATGTCGTCGGTGGGGTTGCCGAGGGTCCCGGTGTAGTTCAGGAGGGGCAGGCCGAGGAGGACGGCTACGGCGAGGGCGCGGCCGGCCCAGGCGGCGGCGATGGTGCCGGTCATGGGTTTGCCGGTGATGCCCCAGATGACGGCGCGGAGCATGCGGCCGCCGTCGAGGGGGAGGCCGGGGAGGAGGTTGAAGGCGGCGACGAGGAGGTTGGAGATCATGAGGCCGGCGAGGAGGACGCCGGGGACGCTGGCGGGTTCGACGGATTTCATGCCGAGGTAGAAGGCGCCGGCGAGGAGGAGGGAGAGGAGGGGGCCGACGAAGGCGAGGACGAATTCGCGGCCGGGGGTTTCGGATTCCTTCTCGATCTCGGAGACGCCGCCGAAGAACTGGAGCTGGATGCGGCGTACGGGGAGTTTGAAGCGGAGGGCGGCGATGGTGTGGGCGAGTTCGTGGACGAGGACCGAGGCGTAGAAGGCGACGGCGAAGAAGAGGGCCACGAGGTAGCGCAGGATGCCGAGGTCGGGCAGGATCCGGTCGAGCTGGTCGCCGAAGACCCAGGTGATGAGGGCGGCGACGAGGAACCAGCTGGGCGAGACGTAGACGGGCACGCCGAAGGGGCGGCCCATGAGGAGTCCGCCGCCCGGTCCTGAGCGCCGGCCCGCGCGCTCGCCGGTTTCGTCGGTGTCTGCCACGGTTGTCCTTCGTTCGCTGCTGTCCGGTGCGGTGGTGCGCCGGTGGTTCTGGTGTCTTTTTCCCGTGGTGTCGGGGTGCGCCGTTGCGCGGTGTGATGCTCCGATCATGCAGTGCGAGGGGGGTCGGCGTCGATGGTATGCGCGTGCTGTCGGTGGCGGGTCGTAGGGTTTTGTCTATGACGACGAGCCCCGGCAGCGGTCCGGACGATGCAGTGACCAGTTCCGTGCCCGGTTCGGTGCCCGATTGCGTACCCGGTCCCGTACCCGCTTCGGTGCCCGCGCAGGCGGTGGCCGTGGCGCCTTCTTCGCTGTCGCCTTCGCGGGCGAGCGATTTCATGCGGTGTCCGCTGTTGTACCGGTTCCGTGTGATCGACAAGTTGCCGGAGAAGCCGAGTGCGGCGGCGACGCGGGGGACGTTGGTGCACGCGGTGCTGGAGCGGCTTTTCGATCATCCGGCGGCGGAGCGGACGGCGCCGCGGGCGAAGGCGTTGATTCCGGGGCAGTGGGACCGGCTGGTGGAGTCGAAGCCGGAGTTGCTGGAGCTGTTCCCGGGGGGTGACGAGGGGGCGGGGCTGGCGCGCTGGCTGACGGAGGCCGAGGCGTTGGTGGACCGGTGGTTCACGTTGGAGGACCCGACGCGGCTGGAGCCGGTGGAGCGGGAGTTCTTCGTGGAGACGGAGCTGGAGTCGGGGCTTCGGCTGCGCGGGATCATCGACCGGGTGGACGTGGCGCCGACGGGTGAGGTGCGGATCGTCGATTACAAGACGGGGAAGGCGCCGCGGCCGGAGTATGCCGAGGGTGCGCTGTTCCAGATGAAGTTCTACGCGCTGGTGGTGTGGCGGTTGAAGCGGGTGGTGCCGCGGCGGCTGCAGCTGGTGTATCTGGGCAGTGGGGACGTGATCACGTACGACCCGGTGATCGAGGATCTGGAGCGGATGGAGCGCAAGCTGCTGGCGCTGTGGGAGGCGATCCGGGAGGCGACGGAGACGGGTGACTGGCGGCCGCGGCAGTCGAAGCTGTGCGGCTGGTGTGATCATCAGGCGGTGTGTCCGGAGTTCGGTGGTACTCCCCCGGTGTATCCGCTGGCGCTGCCGTCCGCCGGGCGGGGCGAATCCTGATCTTGGTGGCAGGGCAGAATGGGCGGGGTTCCCCGTTGTCGGGGTCCGACCGATTCCGATGAACGCGAGGTAGACCCCGTGGCGATCCGCGTACTGCTGGTCGACGATCAGCCGCTGCTGCGCACCGGTTTCCGGATGATCCTGGAGGCCGAGGAGGACTTGGCGGTGGTCGGCGAGGCCGGGGACGGTCTGCAGGCGCTGGACCAGGTGCGGGCGTTGCAGCCCGATGTGGTGCTGATGGACATCCGGATGCCGCGGATGGACGGGGTGGAGGCGACGCGGCAGATCACGGGTCCGGGGCGGGACGGTCCGGCGAAGGTGCTGGTGCTGACGACGTTCGATCTGGACGAGTACGTGGTGGAGGCGCTGCGGGCGGGGGCCAGTGGGTTCTTGCTGAAGGATGCGCCGGCGGCGGAGCTGGTGCAGGCGATCCGGGTGGTGGCGGGTGGCGAGGCGATGCTGGCGCCGAGCATCACGCGGCGGTTGCTGGACAAGTACGCGGGGCATCTGCCGTCGGGTGAGGACAGCGTTCCGGACATGATCGCTTCGTTGACGGAGCGTGAGGTCGAGGTGTTGAAGCTGGTGGCCCGGGGGCTGTCGAATGCGGAGATCGCGGCGGATCTGTTCGTGAGCGAGACGACGGTGAAGACGCATGTGGGTCATGTGCTGACGAAGCTGGGTCTGCGTGACCGGGTGCAGGCGGCGGTGTATGCGTACGAGAGCGGTCTGGTGCGTCCGGGGGCCGGTCAGTAGGCGGCTCGGGTCGCTGCTCGGCAGGTACGGGTACGGGCCCGCTTCCGCTGGTGCGGAGGCGGGCCCGTCGTCGTGCCGGGGGTGCTCAGCCCTTGCTGATCTCCCAGAAGCGGAAGACGGTGGAGGCGTCGAGGGACCACTGCAGGCCGGTCACGTTCTGGCGGGTGACGGCGTACTGCTTGCTCTGCCAGAGCGGGAGGAGCGGGACCTCGTCGGCGACGATGTCCTGGAGGCGGGCGTAGTCGCCGCTGGCGGAGGAGCGGTCGGACTTGGCGGAGGTCGACGGGATGATGGTCCCGGTGATCTCCTTGTTGTCGTAGTTGTTCTTCAGGACGTTGTCGGGGCCGAAGAAGGGCTGCGTGAAGTTGTCGGCGTCGGGGTAGTCGGGGACCCAGCCCTTGACGTAGACGCCGTACTTGCCGTCCTGGATGTCCTTCTCGTACTGCTCGAACTCGACTGATTTGACGTCGGCTTCGAAGAGGCCGCTGTCGTTGAGCTGCTTGGCGATGAGCTGGAATTCCTGGTCGGTCGAGGGGCCGTAGCGGGTGGGCGTCGAGTACAGGGTGATCTTGACCTTGTCCTTGATGCCGGCTGCGCGGAGGGTGGCCTTGGCCTTCTCGGGCTGGGGGGTGCCGCCGTAGCGGTCGAAGAAGGCGGTGGTGTGGGAGGCGATGCCGGCCGGGACGATGGAGTAGAGCGGGGTGGCGGTGCCGTCGTAGACCTCGCGGACGAGGGCTTCGCGGTCGACGAGGTAGGCGATGGCCTTGCGGACGGGCAGCTTTCCGGCGACGGGGTCGGCCGTGTTGAAGACGAGGTGTTCGACTTCGGCGCCGGCTCCCTGGACGACTTCGACCTTCTGGTCGCCGGTCTGGGTGGCGAGGCCTGCGATGTCCTTGGCGGCGAGGCCGCGGAAGGCGAAGTCGACGTCTCCGCTTTCGAGGACCTTCTTGAGGGCGGCCTGGTCCTCGTTGAAGAACTTCATGGTGACGCCGCTGTTCTTCGGCTTGGCCTTGCCGCTGTAGCTGTCGTTGACGGAGAAGGCGGCGCTCTTGTCGTTGATGGAGTCCAGTTTGTAGACGCCGGAGCCGAAGGCCTTGCCGTCGGTGCGGAGTTTGTCCGCGGGGTACTGGGTGTGGTCGACGATGGAGCCGGCGCCGGATGCGATCTTGCTGGGGAAGGTCGCGTCGGGGGCCTTGAGGTGGAAGACGACGGTCTTGTCGTCGGGGGTGTCGATGGTGCCGATCGACGCGAGCATGACGGCGGGGCCGTTCTCGTCGTTGATCTTGAGGGTGCGCTCGAAGGAGTACTTGACGTCCTTGGAGGTGAGGGCGTTGCCGTTGCTGAACTTCAGGCCGCCGCGCAGGGTGCAGACGAAGGTCTTGCTCTCGCCGCCCTCGAAGGCGCAGGACTGTGCGGCGTCGGGTTCGGGGTTGGTGCCGCCCTTGGGGAAGCTGAGCAGGGACTGGAAGACGTTGTTGAAGAGCAGCCAGGAGCCGGGGTCGTAGCCCGAGGCGGGGTCGGTGGCCTTCACCTTGTCGGATATGCCCATGACGACGCCCTTGCCGCTGCCGGCGTTGGAGCCGTCCGTCGCACCGCAACCGCTCAGCAGCGCGGCGGCGGTGGCCGCTCCGAGGGGGGCTGCCAACCACTGGTTCCGAGTCTTCACGCGAACATCCTTCTCAGTCTTACTGGCTCGTCTGGTTCTGGTGCCCGGGGTGGGGGCGCCGGGGCCTGGTGCCGGGGTGTCAGCCGCTGACGCCGCGGCCGAGTTCCCACAGCTGGAGGTCGGAGATGGCGTTGACCGACCACTCCACTCCGGTGATCCCGTCGCGTGCGGCGACGTACTGCTTGCCCTGCCACAGGGGCAGGACGGGTACGTCCTCGGCGACGATGTCCTGCATCTCCGCGATCGCGGGTCCGGCGACGCCCCGGTCGACGGCGCGGCGCGATTCGGGGATGAGCTTGGTGCGCACCGTGGTGTTGGCGTACGGGGTGCCGAGGAAGTTGTCCTGCTCCAGGAAGGGGGCGAGGAAGTTGTCGGCGTCGGGGTAGTCGGGGAACCAGCCGAGCCCGTAGGCGGCGTAGTCGCCCTTCTTCTGGGCGGGCCGGAAGGCGGCCCAGTCGGCGCCCTGGACGGTGATGTCGAAGAGCTGGGTGGAGTTCAGCTGGGTCTTGAGTGCTTCGAACTCGGCCGCGGTGCCGTCGCCGTAGTGGTCGTTGGTGTAGTTGAGGGTCAGCTTGACCGGGGTCTTGATCCCGGCGGCCTTCAGCAGGTCGGCGGCCTTGGCGGTGTTGGCTTCGCCGTACTTGTTGAAGAAGGAGTTGACGTGGCCGCTCACGGTGGTGGGGACCAGTGAGTACAGGGGCTGCGCGGATTTGCCGTAGACCTTGGTGATGAGGGCGTTGCGGTCGACGGCTGCGGCGAGGGCCTGGCGTACGGCCTTGTCCTTGACTCCGGGGGCGTCGGTGTTGAAGCCGATGTAGCGGATCTCCAGGCCGGGCATGGGGACGAGCTTGATGCCCTTGGGGGGCTTGGCGGAGAGTTCGGTGATCTGGGCGGGCGACAGGGTGCGCGAGACCATGTGGACGGCGCCGCGTTCCAGGGCCTTGCCCATGGCGTCGGAGTCGTCGAAGGTGCGCAGTTCGGCCTTGTCGTTCTGGAGCTTCAGATCGCCCTTGTAGTGCGGGTTCTTGGTGAAGACGGCGCGGACGAGGCGGTTGTCCTTGACTTCGGCCTTCATCGTGTAGGGGCCGGAGCCGTCGACGGTGAAGCCGGTGCGGAGCTTCTTGGCGTCGTATTTCTTGGCGCTGACGATGCCCGCGGCGGGGGTGGAGAGCTTCTGCGGGAAGGTGGCGTCGGCGGTCTTGAGGTGGAAGACGACGGTGTCGGTGCCCTTGGTCTCGACGGTGTCGACGGTGGAGAGCAGCGAGGAGGGGCCGTTCTCGTCCTTGATGGCGAGGACGCGTTCGATGGAGAACTTGACGTCCTGCGCGGTGAGGGGGGTGCCGTCGGCGAAGGTGAGGCCGGGGCGCAGGACGCAGCGGTAGCTCTCGTTGCCGGTGTCGGTGAAGCGGCATTCGTGTGCGGCTTCGGGGACGGGCTGGCCGCCGCCTCGCGGGGTGTGCATCAGCGTCTGGACGGTCTGGCGGAGGATGTTCCAGGTGCCGGCGTCGTAGGCGTAGGCGGGGTCGAGCGGGGCGGGGGCGTAGTCGGCTGCCTCGAACCGGTCGGTGGTGCCGACGACGATCGTTCCGGATCCTGCTCCTGCGCCGCTGGTGCTGCCGCAGGCGGTCAGCGCGGGGGTGAGCAGTCCGGCGGCTGCCGTCAGCGCCATGGTCTTGCGGTTCATGCTGGAAGTACTCCCTCGACCCGGCACTTGTTCAAAGCTGGCGTGGAGGGCATCGCGGCGGTCGCCCGTTCTGGGCGGAACGATCGGGCCGGTGGTGTGACGATCGGTCCACGCGGTTCCGGATACAGGGGTGTGTGTCCGGGACGGCTGAGGTGCGGCGCAGTGCCCGTATCGACATTAGTGGCCTGTGGAGGGGTGGCTTGAACCGTGTGGCGCGGGGGTGTTGTCGCTGTGTTGCGGGAGTTGACCGGGGGGTGTGCGCGGGGTGGTGCGCAGATTCGGTCAGGTGCTGATCAATGGGGACACAAGGGGTGGTGCGGGAGGGCGCGCAGTGGTGCGAAGGGGTCTTTGCGGGTGACAAAGGTCACCCGGGACAACTCCCCCGGTAGGGATGGAATTTCGGCCTCCGGGGAAGTGCGCGGGAGATCCGCCCGTGGGACCTTGGTCCTGGGGTCGGATCTCCCGGTACGGAGCGTGCGCGGTCAGTTCAGCGGAGTGATGAGGGAGCGCAGGAAGGGCAGGTCGACGTCTTCGAGGGAGCCGACGATGGTGCGGCCCGGGGCGGGTGCGATCCGGCCCACGGAGGGGATGGCGACGACCCTGCATCCGGCGGCTTCGGCGGCGGCGACGCCGGTGGCGGTGTCCTCGATGACGGCGCAGCGGGAGGGGTGGGCGCCGAGGGTGTGGGCGGCGAGGAGGTAGGGGTCGGGGTGCGGCTTGGTGCGCGTGACCTCGTCGCCGGCGACGGTCATGGTGAAGCGGTCGCGGCCGAGGGTGAGCAGGACCTGGTCGATGACGCGCCGGTGGGAGGCGGAGACCAGGGCGGTGGGGACGTTGTGCCGGGCCAGTTCGCTCAGGAGGCGTTCGGCGCCGGGCATGAGGGGGACGCGGTCGGCGATGCGGGCTTCGAAGCGCTCGTTGAGCAGGACGGTGAGTTCGGCGAGGCCGATGTCGGCGCCGGTGGATTCGATGAGGAAGCCGGCGCTGCGGGTCATGGGGCCGCCGACGACGACGTCGCGCCAGGATTCGTCGAGGCGGTGGCCGAGTTCGCCGAAGACGCCGACCTCGATCTCCCACCAGAAGCCCTCGGTGTCGACGAGGGTGCCGTCCATGTCGAGCAGCACCGCCTGCAGGGCGTGTCCGTCGGCCGTACGGGCGACGGGGGCGGGGACTGTGCTCGTCATGCGCGCACCTTTCGGGGGGTCCGTTGGGGACGAGAAGGCCGGTCACCTCGCCTCCGGGGGCGTGCCCGGGGGAACAGGTGACCGGCCTGTATGGGACCGACTAGTGTACGCCGGTCCGTCTCGATGTGCGTTGAATTACGTCTCAGCGTGCGTTGAAGTACTTGGCTTCGGGGTGGTGGATGACGATGGCGTCGGTGGACTGCTCGGGGTGGAGCTGGAACTCCTCCGAGAGGTGGACGCCGATGCGCTCGGGCTGGAGGAGGTCGGCGATCTTGGCGCGGTCCTCCAGGTCGGGGCAGGCGCCGTAGCCGAGGGAGAAGCGGGCTCCGCGGTACTTCAGGTCGAACATGTCCTCGACCTTGGCGGGGTCCTCGCCGCCGAAGCCGAGCTCGGCGCGGACGCGGGCGTGCCAGTACTCGGCCATGGCCTCGGCGAGCTGGACGGAGAGGCCGTGGAGCTCCAGGTAGTCGCGGTAGGAGTCGGACTCGAACAGCTTGGCCGTGGCCTCGCCGATCTTGGAGCCGACGGTGACGACCTGGAGGCCGACGACGTCGGTCTCGCCGGACTCTTCGGGGCGGAAGAAGTCGGCGAGGCACAGGCGGCGGCCGCGGCGCTGGCGGGGGAAGGTGAAGCGGGTCCGCTCGTTGCCGGCTTCGTCGAGGATGATCAGGTCCTCGCCCTTGGAGACGCAGGGGAAGTAGCCGTAGACGACGGCGGCTTCGAGGAGGTTCTCGGTGTGCAGCTTGTCGAGAAGGCCGCGCAGCCGGGGGCGTCCCTCGCTCTCGACGAGTTCCTCGTAGGTGGCTCCGCCGGCGCGGGCCTGCTTGAGACCCCACTGGCCCTTGAAGAGGGCGCCTTCGTCGAGCCAGGAGGCGTAGTCCTTGAGCGGGATGCCCTTGACGACGCGGGTGCCCCAGAACGGCGGGGTGGGGACGGGGTTGTCGGTGGAGGTGTCGGAGCGGCCGCCGGGCTCTTCGGTCTCCTCGACCTGGAGCGGGGTGTCGCGCTTGGCGACGCGGCGCTGCTTGAGTTCGGGGAGGGTGGCGCCGGGGACTCCGCGCTTGACGGCGATGAGGGCGTCCATGAGGCGCAGGCCTTCGAAGGCGTCGCGGGCGTAGCGGACCTCGCCCTCGTAGATCTCGTGGAGGTCCTGTTCGACGTAGGCGCGGGTGAGGGCGGCGCCGCCGAGGATGACCGGGTAGTCGGCTGCCAGCTTGCGCTGGTTGAGCTCCTCCAGGTTCTCCTTCATGATCACCGTGGACTTGACCAGCAGGCCGGACATGCCGATGACGTCGGCCTTGTGTTCCTGTGCGGCTTCGAGGATCGCGGAGACCGGCTGCTTGATGCCGATGTTGACCACGTTGTAGCCGTTGTTGGTCAGGATGATGTCGACGAGGTTCTTGCCGATGTCGTGGACGTCGCCGCGGACGGTGGCCAGGACGATGGTGCCCTTGCCCTCGTCGTCGCTCTTCTCCATGTGCGGTTCCAGGTGGGCCACCGCGGTCTTCATGACCTCGGCGGACTGGAGGACGAACGGGAGCTGCATCTGGCCGGAGCCGAAGAGCTCGCCGACGACCTTCATGCCCTCCAGGAGGGTGTCGTTGACGATGTCGAGGGCCGGGCGGGTCTGGAGGGCCTCGTCGAGGTCGGCGTCCAGGCCGTTCTTCTCGCCGTCGATGATGCGGCGCTGCAGGCGCTCGTCGAGCGGCAGGGCGAGGAGTTCCTCGGCGCGGCCGGCCTTC
Source organism: Streptomyces sp. NBC_00193 (assembly GCF_026342735.1). Lineage (GTDB taxonomy): Bacteria > Actinomycetota > Actinomycetes > Streptomycetales > Streptomycetaceae > Streptomyces > Streptomyces stoeckheimensis. The sequence continues at coordinate 5,255,793 of NZ_JAPEMM010000001.1, read as the reverse complement.
ATCGACTTGGTGTTGACGCCTTCGAAGAGGGCCATGAGCTTCTGCAGGGGGTCGTAGCCCTCGGCGCGCCGGTCGTAGATCAGGTCGAGGGCGGTGGTGACCTGCTCCTCGTCGAACCGGGCGATCGGCAGGATCTTGGAGGCGTGGACGATCGCGGAGTCCAGGCCTGCCTTGACGCACTCGTCGAGGAAGACGGAGTTCAGCAGGACGCGGGCGGCCGGGTTGAGGCCGAAGGAGATGTTGGAGAGGCCGAGCGTGGTCTGGACGTCGGGGTGGCGGCGCTTGAGCTCGCGGATCGATTCGATCGTGGCGATGCCGTCCTTGCGGGACTCTTCCTGGCCGGTGCAGATGGTGAAGGTCAGGGTGTCGATGAGGATGTCCGACTCCTGGATTCCCCAGTTGCCGGTGAGGTCCTCGATGAGGCGCTCGGCGATGGCGACCTTGTGTTCGACGGTGCGGGCCTGGCCCTCCTCGTCGATGGTCAGGGCGATCAGTGCGGCGCCGTGTTCCTGGGCGAGGCCGGTGACCTTCGCGAAGCGGGACTCGGGGCCGTCGCCGTCCTCGTAGTTCACGGAGTTGATGACGGCGCGGCCGCCGAGCTTCTCCAGGCCGGCCTGCAGGACGGGGACCTCGGTGGAGTCCAGGACGATGGGCAGGGTGGAGGCGGTCGCGAAGCGTCCGGCGAGTTCCTTCATGTCGGCGACGCCGTCGCGGCCGACGTAGTCCACGCACAGGTCGAGCATGTGGGCGCCTTCGCGGATCTGGTCGCGGACCATCTCCACGCAGTCGTCCCAGCGGGCTTCGAGCATGGCCTCGCGGAACTTCTTCGAGCCGTTCGCGTTCGTGCGCTCGCCGATCGCCATGTACGAGATGTCCTGGCGGAACGGGACGGTCTGGTAGAGCGAGGAAGCGCCGGGCTCGGGGCGGGGGTCGCGGACGGCCGGGTTCAGGCCGCGGACCCGCTCCACGACCTGGCGCAGGTGCTCGGGGGTGGTGCCGCAGCAGCCGCCGACCAGGGAGAGGCCGTACTCGCGGACGAAGGTCTCCTGGGCGTCGGCGAGCTCGCTCGCGGACAGGGGGTAGTGCGCGCCGTTCTTGCCGAGGACGGGCAGGCCGGCGTTGGGCATGCAGGAGAGCGGGATGCGGGAGTTGCGCGCGAGGTAGCGCAGGTGCTCGCTCATCTCGGCGGGGCCGGTGGCGCAGTTCAGGCCGATCATGTCGATGCCCAGGGGCTCCAGCGCGGTGAGCGCGGCGCCGATCTCCGAGCCGAGGAGCATCGTGCCGGTGGTCTCCACGGTCACGGAGCAGATCAGCGGGACGGAGACGCCGAGGGCCTCCATGGCGCGGCGGGCGCCGACGATGGAGGACTTGGTCTGCAGGAGGTCCTGGGTGGTTTCGACGAGGAGCGCGTCGGCGCCGCCGGTGATCAGGCCTTCGGCGTTGATCTGGTAGGCGTCGCGGATGGTTCCGTAGTCGATGTGGCCCAGGGTGGGCAGCTTGGTGCCGGGGCCCATCGAGCCGAGGACCCAGCGCTGCTGTCCGGTGGAGGCGGTGTACTCGTCGGCGATCTCGCGGGCGATCCGGGCGCCGGCGACCGACAGCTCGTGGTTGCGGTCGGCGATGTCGTACTCGGCGAGGGCGGCGTAGTTCGTGCCGAAGGTGTTGGTCTCGACGCAGTCGACGCCGGCCTCGAAGTACTCGCGGTGCACGTTGGCCACGATGTCGGGGCGGGTGACGTTGAGGACCTCGTTGCAGCCTTCGAGCTGTTCGAAGTCGTCCAGGGTGGGGTCCTGGGCCTGGAGCATGGTTCCCATGGCTCCGTCGGCGACGACCACGCGGGTCTTCAGTGCCAGGCGGAGGGCATCGGCCCGGGTCTGGGTGTCTGCGGGCGGGTTCGGCAACGAGGCCATGGTTGAGCTCCCTGGGATGCGACGGCTGTCGGCTTTGCACCCCCTCTGTGTCAAGGGTGCACGCGGCCAGGGTAACGGTGCATACCCGGCCCCGGTGAGGGTGTCCCACGTGGCGGACTGCATTCTGTGCCCGGGGGGCGGCGACTTCCGGCCGGGGTGTCCTGGGCCACTCGTATCGGTGGACTCTGCCCTCATCATGCACAAAGTCGGCATCGACCGATAGTGTTCAGCATTGTCGAACTACGTCAGCAGGAGGCTGCGCGATGGCACGGAACATCCAGTCGCTCGAACGAGCCGCTGCGATGCTGCGACTCCTGGCGGGCGGCGAGCGCCGGCTGGGGCTCTCGGACGTCGCCTCCTCCCTTGGCCTGGCCAAGGGCACGGCGCACGGGATCCTGCGCACGCTGCAGGCCGAGGGTTTCGTGGAGCAGGACCCGGCTTCGGGCCGCTACCAGCTCGGCGCGGAGCTGCTCCGCCTGGGCAACAGCTATCTGGACGTCCACGAGCTGCGGGCCCGCGCCCTGGTGTGGACGGACGATCTGGCCCGCGCGAGCGGGGAGAGCGTGTACGTGGGGGTGCTGCACAAGAGCGGGGTGCTGATCATGCACCACGTGTTCCGGCCCGACGACAGCCGTCAGGTGCTGGAGGTGGGGGCCATGCAGCCGCTGCATTCCACGGCCCTGGGCAAGGTGCTGTCGGCGTACGACCCGGTGGCGCACACGCAGGTCCTCGAGGTGGAGCGGGAGTCCTTCACCCCCAGGACGGTCACCGACGGTGCCGGCTTCGAGGAGGTCCTGGAGCTGATCCGGGCCCGCGGCTGGGCCAGCGACATCGAGGAGACCTGGGACGGGATCGCCTCGGTGGCGGCCCCGATCCACGACCGCCGCAGGATGCCGGTCGGCGCGGTGGCCGTCGCGGGCGCCGTGGAGCGGGTGTGCGGGGACTCCGGAGAGCCCCGGGCGTCGCTGATTGCTTCCGTACGGGACTGCGCGCGGGCGGTTTCGCGCGATCTCGGGGCGGGCCGGTTCTGACCTTGGCATGACCTCATCGCTCCGCCTGAACCACCCAATGGCCGCGCAAAAGTGGCATTTGGGTGGTTTTTGGCGTTTGATGATCAACGAATGGCCTAATTTGTTCGATCACACCGGCCGGTAACGATCCGGCTCATTGGCCTGGTCAACTCTTGACGCCCGCTTCACCGGGGCGGAAAACTGCCGTTCATCGGTCGGCAATGCCGAACACCTACCGGCAATACGCGTTAGGGTGTGGCAAGGCCAAGGACCGGTGCAGCACTCACCGAGTGCGTGGACCGCCGGAGGGACCCGGCGGCCACCACCCCTGAACGACAAAGGAGTCGCGGGTGTCCAGCTCCGACATCTTCATCGGCGAGACCATCGGTACCGCCCTGCTCACCCTGCTCGGCGGCGGCGTCTGCGCCGCACTGACCCTCAAGAGCTCCAAGGCTCGGGGCGCCGGCTGGCTCGCGATCACCTTCGGCTGGGGTTTCGCCGTCCTGATCGCCGCCTACGTCTCCGCGCCGCTCTCCGGTGCACACCTGAACCCGGCGGTCACCGTCGGCATCGCCATCAAGACCGGCGAGTGGGGTGACGTTCCGGTCTACTTCGCCGGCCAGCTCCTCGGCGCCATGATCGGCGCGGTTCTGATGTGGCTCGCCTACTACGGCCAGTTCCGGGCGCACCTGTCCGACCCGGAGCACATCCGTGACGCCAAGCTCGGTCCCGAGGACCCGCACCCGCACGACGTGGCCGGCCCGGTGCTCGGGATCTTCTCCACGGGCCCCGAGATCCGCAACGTCGTCCAGAACCTGACGACCGAGATCATCGGCACCGCCGTCCTGGTCCTGGCCATCCTGACCCAGGGCCTGCAGGACGACGGCAAGGGCCTCGGCGTGATCGGCGTCCTGATCACCTCGTTCGTGGTGGTCGGCATCGGCCTCTCGCTCGGCGGCCCGACCGGTTACGCCATCAACCCGGTGCGCGACCTCGGCCCCCGCATCGTCCACGCCCTGCTGCCGCTGCCCAACAAGGGCGGCTCGGACTGGGGCTACTCCTGGATCCCGGTCCTCGGCCCCCTCGCGGGCGCCGCGCTCGCCGGCGGTCTGTACAACATCGCGTTCGCCTGATCAGCAATCGGCACCACGGCACCTCCCGCACCGCCATTCTGATTCCGCCTACTTCGACACCTGCCAGGAGCAGCCACCATGACCACCAGCACCGGCCCCTTCATCGCCGCGATCGACCAGGGCACCACCTCCTCCCGCTGCATCGTCTTCGACCGTGACGGCCGCATCGTCGCCGTCGACCAGAAGGAGCACGAGCAGATCTTCCCGAAGCCGGGCTGGGTCGAGCACGACGCCACCGAGATCTGGACCAACGTCCAGGAGGTCGTCGCCTCGGCCATCGCGAAGGCGGAGATCACCGCGGCGGACGTCAAGGCCGTCGGCATCACCAACCAGCGCGAGACCACCGTGATGTGGGACAAGAACACCGGCGAGCCGGTCCACAACGCGCTGGTCTGGCAGGACACCCGCACCGACGCCCTGTGCAAGGAGCTCGGCCGCAACGTCGGCCAGGACCGCTTCCGCCGCGAGACCGGCCTGCCGCTGGCGAGCTACTTCGCCGGCCCCAAGGTCCGCTGGCTGCTCGACAACGTCGAGGGCCTGCGCGAGCGCGCCGAGGCCGGGGACATCCTCTTCGGCACCATGGACTCCTGGGTCATCTGGAACCTCACCGGCGGCGCCCAGGGCGGTGTGCACGTCACCGACGTCACCAACGCCTCGCGCACCATGCTGATGAACCTGCACACCCTGGCCTGGGACGAGAAGATCGCCGAGTCCATGGACGTGCCGCTCAACGTCCTCCCGGAGATCAAGTCCTCCGCCGAGGTCTACGGCCACGTCAAGGAGGGCGTCCTCGCGGGCGTCCCGGTCGCCTCGGCGCTCGGTGACCAGCAGGCCGCGCTGTTCGGCCAGACCTGTTTCGCCGAGGGCGAGGCGAAGTCCACGTACGGCACCGGAACGTTCATGCTCATGAACACCGGCGACAAGATCATCAACTCCTACAGCGGCCTGCTGACCACGGTCGGCTACCAGATCGGCGACCAGCAGCCGGTCTACGCGCTGGAGGGCTCCATCGCCGTCACCGGCTCGCTCGTCCAGTGGATGCGCGACCAGATGGGCCTGATCAAGTCCGCGGCCGAGATCGAGACCCTGGCCTCCTCCGTCGAGGACAACGGCGGCGCCTACTTCGTGCCGGCCTTCTCCGGCCTGTTCGCCCCGTACTGGCGCTCCGACGCCCGCGGCGTGATCACCGGCCTCACCCGGTACGTCACCAAGGCGCACATCGCCCGTGCCGTCCTGGAGGCCACCGCCTGGCAGACCCGCGAGATCACCGACGCCATGACCAAGGACTCGGGCGTCGAGCTCGCCGCCCTCAAGGTCGACGGCGGCATGACCTCCAACAACCTGCTGATGCAGACGCTCTCGGACTTCCTGGACGCCCCCGTGGTGCGCCCGATGGTCGCCGAGACCACCTGCCTCGGCGCGGCCTACGCCGCCGGCCTGGCCGTCGGCTTCTGGCCCGACACCGACGCCCTGCGCGCCAACTGGCGCCGCGCGGCGGAGTGGACCCCGCGGATGCCCGCCGAGCAGCGGGAGCGCGAGTACAAGAGCTGGCTCAAGGCCGTCGAGCGGTCCATGGGCTGGGTCGACGACGAAGACGCCAGCTGACCGCACGGCCGGCGCAATGCGACGAGTAAGTAGGAGTCAACGGATATGAGCACCCTGCAGAGCGTTCCCACCCTGGGTACGCACCCGACCGCCGGTTCGAACGCGAGCCGTGCCGAGACCCGTGAGCAGCTGGCCAAGGCCACGTACGACCTGCTGGTCATCGGCGGTGGCATCCTGGGCACCTCGGTGGCCTGGCACGCCGCGCAGTCGGGTCTGCGGGTCGCCATGGTGGACGCCGGCGACTTCGCCGGCGCCACCTCCTCGGCCTCCTCCAAGCTCGTCCACGGCGGCCTGCGCTACCTGCAGACCGGTTCGGTCAAGCTGGTCGCCGAGAACCACCACGAGCGCCGGGTGCTGGCCAAGGACGTGGCCCCGCACCTGGTCAACCCGCTCACCTTCTACCTCCCGGTGTACAAGGGCGGTCCGGTGGGCGCGGCGAAGCTGGGCGCGGGCGTGTTCGCGTACTCGGCGCTGTCGGGCTTCGGCGACGGCATGGGCAAGATCATTTCTCCGGCCCGTGCCGCCGCCGACAACCCGGGTCTGAAGACGGACGACCTCAAGGCCGTCGCGGTCTACTACGACCACCAGATGAACGATTCGCGCGTCGCCGTGATGACGGTCCGCGCGGCCGTCGAGTCGGGCGCGGTCGTCCTGAACCACGCCGAGGTCACCGGTCTGCGCATGACGCGCGGCCGGGTCTCGGGCGCCGAGCTCAAGGACCGCCTGGACGGCACCGAGTTCGGTGTGGACGCGCGTGTCGTGCTGAACGCCACCGGCCCGTGGGTGGACCACCTGCGGCGCATGGAGGACAAGCACTCGATGCCGTCCATCCGCCTTTCCAAGGGCGCGCACATCGTGATGAAGCGCAAGTCGCCGTGGAAGGCCGCCATGGCCACCCCGATCGACAAGTACCGCATCACCTTCGCCCTGCCGTGGGAGGACCAGCTGCTGCTGGGCACCACGGACGAGGTGTACGAGGGCGACCCGGCGGACGTGCGCGCCACCGAGGCCGACATCCAGCAGATCCTGGACGAGGCGGCCTTCTCGGTGAAGGACGCGGATCTGGACCGCTCGCTGATGACGTACGCCTTCGCGGGCCTGCGCGTGCTGCCCGGCGGCCCCGGCGGGGTCGAGAAGGCCAAGCGCGAGACGGTCGTCTCCGAGGGCGCGGGCGGCATGCTGTCGGTGGCCGGCGGCAAGTGGACCACGTACCGGCACATCGGCCGCGTGGTCATGGACAAGCTGGCGAAGCTGCCGGGCAGCCCCCTGACCGAGGACATGGAGCCGGTGAAGTCCCTCGTACGACGGATCGCGCTGCCCGGTGTCGCCAACCCGAACGCGGTGGCGCACCGGCTGCTCGTGGACCGCGAGCCGGGCTCCCGGATGGACCCGCTGACCGCGCGCCACCTGGCCTCGCACTACGGTTCGCTGGCCTTCGACATCGCGCGCCTCGCCAACGAGGACCCGGCGCTGGCCGAGCGGATCCACCCGGACGGTCCGGAGATCTGGGCGCAGGTCGCCTACGCCCGGGACAACGAGTGGGCCGAGACGGCGGACGACGTGCTGCGCCGCCGTACGACGGTGACGATCCGCGGTCTGGACAGCGCCGAAGTGCGCGGCCGGGTCGAGGAGATGCTGGCCCGCAAGGCATAGCCGGTGGCGTGAATGGGCAGAGGGGCGGTTCCAGGGGGAACCGCCCCTCTGTCGTGGGCTGTGGCCGGTGCCTCATCAAGGCTTAGGCTGACCCACGTACACAAGGGAACTTCGGAAGGAGACCTGGGTGATCGAGCTTGAGGGCGTGCCCGAGCTGATCGACCCGGTCATGGTGGCCGCGTTCGAGGGCTGGAACGACGCGGGTGACGCGGCCTCCGGTGCGGTCGCACACCTGGACCGGGAGTGGAAGGGCGAGGTCTTCGCGGCTCTGGACGCCGAGGACTACTACGACTTCCAGGTCAACCGGCCGACGGTGTGGCTGGACAACGGGGTGCGCAAGATCACGTGGCCGACGACCCGGCTGTCGGTGGTCCGGATCGGCGGGACCAAACCGCGCGACCTGGTGCTGGTGCGGGGCATCGAACCGTCCATGCGGTGGCGTTCGTTCTGCAACGAGATCCTGGGCTTCGCCCACGAACTGGGCGTGGAGATGGTCGTCATCCTGGGGGCGCTGCTGGGCGACACCCCGCACACCCGCCCGGTGCCGGTCAGCGGGGTGACCTCGGACGCGGATCTGGCGCGGACGATGGACCTGGAGGAGACCAAGTACGAGGGCCCGACCGGGATCGTGGGCATCCTCCAGGAGGCCTGCACCCATGCCGGGGTGCCGGCGGTGTCCCTGTGGGCGGCGGTGCCGCACTACGTGTCCCAGCCGCCGAACCCCAAGGCGACGCTGGCCCTGCTGAACCGGCTGGAGGATCTGATCGACATCCGGATCCCGCTGGGCGAACTCCCCGAGGACGCACGGGCGTGGCAGCTGGGCGTGGACCAACTGGCCGCCGAGGACAGCGAGGTGGCGGAGTACGTCCAGACGCTGGAGGAGGCGCGGGACACCGCGGACCTGCCGGAGGCGTCCGGGGACGCGATCGCCCGGGAGTTCGAGCGGTACTTGCGGCGGCGGGATCCTTCCGCGGGTGCGGAGCCGGGTGACGGGTCGTACCTGCGGGACACCTCCGGCGGGCTGACGCGGCCGCCGAAGCGGAAGGCGGAGCCGTCCGGGTCCGGGGACGAGCCCCCGGTCCCTCCGGCTCCCTCGCCGGACGAGGACGAGACGCCTCCGGAGGCGTAGCCGGGTGGACCCGCGAAAGGGCGGGGCGGGGGTTCTTCTCCCCGCCCCGCCCTTTCGCCGTTTCCCGGGGCTCCGCCCCGGACCCCGCTCCTCAAACGCCGGAGGGGCTGGAATTCCCGGTTACAGCGCCACGCCCAGCAGGGCGTCGACCGTGCGGGACACGAGGCCCGGGGCCGACTCGTCGTCGCCGTCGGTGACGAGCTGGCGCTCGACCCAGCGGTCCACGGCCGCGAGGGCGGCAGGGGCGTTGAGGTCGTTGGAGAGGGCCTCGCGGACCTCCTCGACCAGGTCGTCCGCCGGGATGCCGTCGGGGCGGGAGACGGCCGCGCGCCAGCGACCCAGCCGGGCCACCGCCTCCGCGAGGACCTCGTCGGTCCACTCCCAGTCCGCGCGGTAGTGGTGCGAGAGCAGGGCCAGGCGGATCGCCGCCGGGTCCACGCCGGCCCGGCGCAGCGCCGACACGAAGACCAGGTTGCCCTTGGACTTCGACATCTTCTCGCCGTGCAGGGCCACCATCCCGGCGTGTACGTACGCCTTGGCCATCGGGAACTCGCCCGTCAGGACCTGGGCGTGCGAGGCACCCATCTCGTGGTGCGGGAAGGCCAGGTCGGAGCCGCCGCCCTGGATGTCGAAGGTCATCCCCAGGTGGTCCAGGGCGATGGCCACGCACTCGATGTGCCAGCCGGGCCGGCCGCGGCCCAGCGAGCCGCCGTCCCAGCTCGGCTCGCCCGGGCGGGCCGCCATCCACAGCATCGGGTCGAGCGGGTTCTTCTTGCCCGCGCGGTCGGGGTCGCCGCCCCGCTCGGCCGACAGCAGCCGCATCGCCTCGGCGTCCAGGTTGGACACCTTGCCGAAGTTCGGGTCGGACTCCACCGAGAAGTAGACGTCACCGTCCAGCTCGTAGGCGGCGCCCGCGTCGCGCAGCCGCTCGACCAGCGGCACGATGCCGGGTATGGCCTCGACGGCGCCGATGTAGTGCTGCGGCGGCAGCATCCGCAGAGCGGTCATGTCCTCACGGAAGAGAGCCGTCTCGCGTTCGGCGAGCTCGGTCCAGTCCTGGTTGTCGCGCAGGGCCCGCTCCAGCAGTGGATCGTCGACGTCCGTGACGTTCTGGACGTAGATGACCTGCCGCTTGGTGTCGAGCCACACGCGCTGCACGAGGTCGAACGCGTTGTAGGTCGCCGCGTGACCGATGTGCGTCGCGTCGTACGGGGTGATCCCGCAGACGTAGATACGGGCGACGGGACCGGGGGCGAGGGTGATCGCCCCTTGGGTCGCGGTGTCGTGGATCTGGAGGTCGCGGCCCTTGCCAGGCAGGGCGGGGACCTCAGAAGCGGGCCAGGCATGCATGTCTCGAGCCTAACCGGACGGGTGTTCCGAAAACGAACCGGACCAGCACTGTTGTCCTGATCGGCGCTCTTGCGCCATGGCCGGTTCTGTGCGTGTGTCCCGCTGCGCGCCCCGGCCCGGTCAGACGGGCGGCCAGGGGATCGCGGGCCACTGCCCCGAGGGCTGCGGATGCTTCCCGGTGCGCAGCAGCAGGGCCACGCGGGCCCGTACGGCGGCCAGCTCGGCGGTGGTGACCAGTTCGGCCAGTCGGGTGGCGAGGGGCTGCCCGGCGGCCAGCGCGGCCTCCAGGGAGGTCAGGACGGACCCCGCTTCCTCCGTCAGCGGCTCCCCCGCCCAGCCCCAGAGCAGGGTGCGCAGTTTGTCCTCGGTGTGGAAGGTCACGCCGTGGTCGATGCCGTAGAGGCGTCCGTCGGGGGCGGGCAGCAGGTGGCCGCCCTTGCGGTCGCCGTTGTTGATCACGGCGTCGAGGACGGACATCCGGCGCAGCCGTTCGTCGTCGGCGTGCACGAGGAGCGCGGTGCGGCCCTCGCCGACCTCGGCGAAGGCGACGGGCTTCCAGCCCTCCCCCGCCTCCTCGCCGTCCACGAGCGCGAGCAGCTCGGCCTCCGGGGACTCCCCGGTCTCGATCCACTGCTGGACCATGCCCTCGCCGTACGGTCCGTCGCGCAGCACGGTCGGGGGCACGAGCCCCCAGCCGGTGGCCTCGGAGACCAGGTAGGCGGCGACTTCGCGCTGGGCGAGGTTGCCGTCGGGGAAGTCCCAGAGCGGGCGCTCGCCCTTGACCGGCTTGTACACGCAGTCGGTGCTCGCGCCCCCGTGCGTGACGGTGCACAGCAGGACGGCGTTGGACGCCTCCCGGATCCGGCCGACGACGGTGAGTTCCCCGTGGGCCAGCAGTTCTTCCAGTTCCGGCGTTCCCCCCGTGGCATTCATGCTTGGCGCCGGTAGCCGTTCTGGCGCGGGCAGACGTGCCCTTCGGGGTCCAGCGGGAGGCTGCACAGCGGGCACGGCGGCCGGCCGGCGTTGACCACGTCCAGGGCCCGCTTGGTGAAGGCCCGGGCCTGGGCGCCGGTGAGGCGGACGCGGAGCATCGGCGGACCGTTCTCCTCGTCCTGGAGCAGCCGCTCCTCCGCCTCGGCGAGGTCCTCCTCCGAGTCGGCGTCGAGTTCCACCAGGGCCTGCGCCTCGACGATCATGCGCTGGTCCTCGCCGTCCCAGGCCAGGGCCATGGTGCCGACGCGGAACTCCTCCTCGACGGGGACGTCGAGGGGGGCGGTGTCGGTCGCCTCGGCGGGGGCCACGGCCGGGACGGGGGCATTGCCCCCGGTGCGCCGTACGACCTCGTCCAGCAGTTCTTCCATCCGCTCCGCGAGCGCCGCCACCTGGGTCTTCTCCAGGGAGACGGAGGTGACGCGGGGGCCGGTGGAGGCCTGCAGGAAGAACGTACGGCGTCCAGGCAGGCCGACCGTGCCGGCCACGAAACGGTCCGGTGGGTCGTAGAGGAACACCTGACGGGGCACGTCCAGTCTCCAAGCGTCGGCGGCAGGGGCAGGGCTGCGCCCATGGGTTGGCCCGTCCACCCTACTGCGCCGTTCGATCACACCGCGCCCGCACCACCCCCTACGACCGCCTCGCCGACCGCTTCCGCGTCGTCCTGGGCGGCCGCGGCGTCCGGCGAGGCCTTTTCGCGGGGTGCGAAGGAGGCGAAGTCGCCGGTGTCGCCGAGCCGGAGCAGGAAGGGCCGGGTCGGCGTGTAGCGGATCGCGGTGACCGAGCAGGGGTCGACGTGGATCCGCTGGAAGAGGTCCAGGTGCATGCCGAGGGCGTCCGCGACAAGGGACTTGATGATGTCGCCGTGCGAGCACATCAGGTACACGGCGTCGGTGCCGTGCTCCTCCTCGATCCGCGCGTTCCAGTCGCGGACGGCGTCGACGGCGCGGGCCTGCATGGCGCGCATGGACTCGCCGCCGGGGAAGGCGGCGGCCGAGGGGTGCTGCTGGACGATGCGCATGAGCGGTTCTTCGGACAGTTCCGAGAGTTTGCGGCCCGACCAGTCGCCGTAGTGGCACTCGCCGATCCGCTCGTCGGTGTGCAGGGCGAGTCCGGGCCGGGCCGCCAGCAGCGGGGCCAGGGTCTCGGCGCACCGCTCCAGCGGGCTGGTGACGGCTGCGGCGAGGGGCACGGCGGCGAGCCGCCCGGGCAGCGCGGCGGCCTGTGCGGCTCCGTGCTCGTCGAGGGTCACCCCCGGGGTCCATCCGGCGAGCAGCCCTGCGGTGTTGGCGGTGGACCGCCCGTGTCGTACGAGGATCAGCGTGGCCATGGCAGAAGGGTAAGCGGTGCCGCCGGCGTGCGGACGGGGCCCGGGCAGGGAACAATGCGCGAGTGATTGTGGACTGCGCCATGTACCGCGAAGGCCGCCGCTCCGCGGCGCCCGACGACTTCTCCGATGCCCTCGACGAGGCGCGGGCCACCGGTGACGCCTTCCTCTGGGTGGGCATGCACGAGCCCACGGAGAAGGAATTCGAGCACGTCAGCCAGGAGTTCGGGCTGCACCCGCTGGCGGTGGAGGACGCGCTGACCGCGCACCAGCGGCCGAAGCTGGAGGTCTACGACGATTCGCTGTTCGTGGTCCTCAAGCCGGTGATGTACGACGAGGCATCCGACACGGTGAGCGCGGGCGAGCTGATGCTCTTCATCGGCGACTCCTTCGTCGTCACGGTCCGGCACGGCGAGGGGGCCGCGCTGGCGGCCGTGCGCCACCGGCTGGAGCACGAGCCCGAAGTGCTCAAGCACGGCCCGACGGCGGTGCTGTACGCGGTCTCGGACGCGGTGGTGGACCACTACATCGAGGTGGCCGCCGAGCTCCAGGCGGATCTGGAGGAGCTGGAGGCGGAGGTCTTCTCCCCGAATCCCTCGGACAGCAAGAACACCGCCGCCCGGATCTACGGGTTCAAGCGGCAGGTGCTGGAGTTCCGCCGGGCCACGAGTCCGCTGCTCGCGCCGATGGACCGGCTCGCCTTCGGGAACGTGCCCTTCGTGCACGAGCACGCCCAGCCGTTCTTCCGCGACGTCGCCGACCACCTGACGAAGGCGAACGAGTACATCGAGGGCCTGGACCGGCTGCTCTCGGACGCGCTGGCCGCGCACCTGGCGCAGATGGGCGTCCGGCAGAACGACGACATGCGCAAGATCTCGGCCTGGGCCGCCATGGCGGCGGTGCCGACGATGGTGGCGGGGATCTACGGCATGAACTTCGAGCACATGCCGGAGCTCAAGCACCGGTGGGGCTATCCGCTGGTGGTGCTGGTGATGGTGGCCATGTGTCTGGGCCTGCACCGGATGTTCAAGCGCCGCGGCTGGCTCTGACCGCTCCCTGGCCCCTGGCTGTCCCCTGACTGTCCCCTGACCGGCCCGCTACGCGAGCTCGGCCGCCGTGGTCACCGGGCCGCCCAGCGCGTTCGAGCGGGCCGGCTGGCGCAGGGAGACCATCCGGTGCCAGCCGGCCAGCCTCTCGTACGCGTACATCCCCCGGATCCCGGCGGCCAGCGCGGCCGCCTTCGGTGCGGGCCAGTGCAGGAGCCGCCCCATGTGCCCCATGACGGCCAGGCTCACGTCCCGGTAGACGCCGATCTCGACGAGCGCGCTCTCCCTCAGCACCTGCTGGATGGTGCGGCCGTGGCCCTCCCGGGCGAGGCGCAGCAGCTCCTCGTGGCAGTAGGCGAGGTGGTTGTCCTCGTCATGGCTGATCATGCGGATGGCCTTGCCGACCTCGGGGTGGTCTCCGAAGTTCTTGACCAGCATGTCCATCTGGTCGGCGGCGCGCTGTTCGGTGACCCGGCTGTGCGCGAGGTAGACGGTGATGTCGCGCTCGGTCAGGGGTTCGTCGCGGCGGAGCTTCTCGTGCGCGAGGCCGATGCCGCGGCGCTCCAGCAGCATCGTGTAGTCGGTCTCGGGCGGGACCGGAACGGGCGGCAGGCCGCGCTTGCGCAGCAGGGCGTTGAAGATCCGGCCGTGTTTGTCCTCGTCGGCTCCGTGCCGGGTGATCTTGGGTGCGAGATCGCGCATGCCGTCCGGGACCAGGGCCGCGATCCGGGCGTTCTCCCAGCCGCCCTGGGACTCCCCGCTGGCGGCGATGGAACAGAACAGCTGGAAGGAGTCGTCGTTCTCGACGATCTCCTGGAACAGGCTGCGGGCAGAGAGCATGCATCGAGTCAAACTCCGCCCGCCCGGGCGGGCAACCCGCGGGGCGCGCTACTCGTCCGAATGAACGAAGCCCCCGAGATGGCCCCCGGCGCGTAACCCGGGGGCCGTCCGGCGCGTTGTTGGCTGTGTCGGCCGTGGCGGGGAAGACCCCCCGAGCCCCCACCACGGCCGCAGGCCTCTCCTTCTTCACGCCGCCCTCGCACGGCTTCGCCGGGCCCGGGGCTCAGCTCAGGCCAGTCCGGCCAGCTCCATGGCCTCCACGCCGGCGCGCAGGGCGGCGGTGCGCTCCTCCAGGGTGAAGCCGGCCGGGGCGAGCGTCAGGGTGGTGACCCCGGCCTCGGCGTAGGCCCGCATCCCGTCGGCGATGCGCTCGACCGTGCCCAGCAGGGTGGTGGAGTCGATCAGCGAGTGCGGGACCGCGGCGGCCGCGCCCTGCTTGTCGCCGGCCAGGTACTTGTCCTGGATCTCGGCGGCTTCCTTCTCGTAGCCCATGCGCTGGGCCAGCTGGTTGTAGAAGTTCTGCTTGCGGCTGCCCATGCCGCCCACGTACAGGGCGGTGTACGGACGGAACATGTCGGCGAGCCCGGCCACGTCCTCGCCGAGGGCCAGCGGCACGGTCGGGCAGACGTCGAAGCCGTCCATCGTCAGCCCGGCCTTCTCGCGGCCCGCCCGGATGTGGGTGAGGGCGGTGGCCTCCAGGTGCTCGGCGGCCGGGAAGATCAGCAGGGCGCCGTCGGCGATCTCGCCGGTCTGCTCCAGGTTCTTGGGCCCGATGGCGGCGATGTAGAGCGGAATGTGCTCGCGCTCGGGGTGCACGGTCAGCTTGAGCGGCTTGCCCGGGCCGCCGGGCAGCGGCAGCGTCCAGTGCTCGCCCTCGTACGAGAGCCGCTCGCGGGTCATCGCCTTGCGGACGATCTCCACGTACTCGCGGGTCCGCGCGAGCGGCTTGTCGAACTTCACGCCGTACCAGCCCTCGGAGACCTGCGGTCCGGAGACGCCGAGGCCGAGCCGGAAGCGGCCCTTGGTGAGGGAGTCGAGGGTGGCGGCCGTCATGGCCGTCATGGCGGGCTGACGGGCCGGGATCTGCAGGATCGCGGAGCCGACGTCGATGCGCTCGGTCTGGGCCGCGACCCAGGCGAGCACGGTCGGCGCGTCGGAGCCGTAGGCCTCCGCGGCCCAGCAGACGTCGTAGCCGAGCCGGTCGGCCTCCTGCGCGACGGCCAGGTTGTCGGCGTCCATGCCAGCGCCCCAGTAGCCGAGATTGATGCCGAGCCGCATGTGTGGTCCCCTTGCCTGTTTACCGATCAGTAACGTGGGTCTGCGGGGACTGTAGCGCGCCCGGGTGCCCCGCGTCAGCGCCGCAGTAGTCTCAGCCCTCATGGAGCAGAGGCATCTCGGCCGCACCGGACTGCGCGTCTCCCGGATCGGTCTCGGCACACTGACCTGGGGCCGGTCGGCGGACGGACCGGACGAGGCGGAAGCGGCCGCTCAGTTGAAGACGTTCTGGAACGCGGGCGGCACGCTCGTGGACACCGCCGACGTGTACGGGGGCGGGGAGGCCGAGTACCTCCTCGGGCAGTTGATCGGTTCCGTGGTCCCGCGGCGGGACCTGGTGATCGCGACCAAGGCGGGCGGGGTCGCGGACCCGGACCGCCGTTTCGACGCATCGCGCGGCCATCTCCTCGCCGCCCTGGACGATTCCCTGTCCCGTCTGGACACGGACTACGTCGACCTCTGGCAGGTCCACGCCTTCGACCCCTGGACCCCGCTGGAGGAGACCCTCCAGGCCCTGGACATCGCGGTGAGCAGCGGCCGGGCCCGGTACGCGGGCGTGTCGAACTTCAGCGGCTGGCAGCTCGCCAAGGCGGCGACCTGGCAGCTCGCGGCGCCGGGCGTACGGACCCGGCTGGCCTCGACGCAGATGGAGTACTCCCTGCTCCAGCGCGGCGTGGAACGGGAGGTGGTCCCGGCGGCCCTGGACCTGGGCCTGTCCCTCCTCCCGTCCTCCCCCCTCGGCCGGGGCGTCCTGACGGGCAAGTACCGGTCGGGCACCCCCGCGGACTCCCGGGGCGCCTCGGAGACCCTGGCCGCCTTCGTGGACCCCTACCTGGACGAGGCGGCGAGCCGGATCGTGGACGCGGTGGCCACGGCCGCCCACGGCCTCGCGGTGACCCCGCTCCACGTGGCCCTGGCGTGGGTCCGGGACCGCCCCGGGGTGGCCGCGCCGATCGTCGGCGCGCGCACGTCGGCGCAGCTCGGGCAGGCCCTGTCGGTGGAGGCCCTTAGTCTTCCGGAGGAGATCCGCCAAGCGCTGGACGACGTCTCGGCGCCCGTCCACCGCTACCCCGATCAGGACTGGAGCACCTTGTGAGCGACACCGCCGCCGCCGACGCCGCTGCCGCGGAGGCCCCGGCGCCCGCCGCTGCCCCCACCCCGGAGCCCCCGGCAGACCCCGCGGACGCCACCGGCGAGGACACAGCCGCCACGCCCGACGCCGAAGCCGCGGACCCGGCGGCGGACCACGCCCCGGCAGCCCCCGAGGACACCTCCGACGGAGAGTCAACCGTCGCGGACGGCTCAGACGAGGGCGAAGCCGCGGACCCGGAGGGGGGTCCGGGGGCGGAGCCCCGCCACGCGGCGGAGCCGCATATCGGCACTGCGGGAAGGGGCGGGGTGGGGGAAAGCCCCGCAGGGCCCACCGACGACACTGACGCGGAAGCGGGAGCCGCCGCTGGAACCGCCGTCGCGGACGGGGCCGCCGAGGCCGCGCCTCAGCTCAGCGAAGCCGCGGCGGAACTGGCCGCCCAGAAGATCGAGCGGGAGCGCATCGCCCGCCGCAAGGCGGAGCGCGAAGCCCCCGTGGAGGCCGGCGCCAAGCTCAGCGGCACGGCCGCCGACCTGCTGGCCGCCGTACGGGCCGTGGAGAGCGGTGGCAAGCCCCCCGCTGCGTTCACCGCGCCCCCGGCGCCCCGTACGCCGTCCCCCGCGCCCGCGCCCGCCCCGGCGCGCACCCCGGCATCCGCACCCACCCCCGCACCCGCGCCGCAGGCCGCCGCCCCCTCCCCCGACGCCGTCCAGGCGGTCCGGGCCGTCCTGGCGCGGGGCGGAGCCCCCGAGGCCCTCGCCCCGCAGACCGCCGTCGTCCTCGGCGAGGACGCCGCCGCGCAGCTCGCCGAGTCCCCCTGGCGGCTGCTGGCCGTCGCCGGGGTCCGGCCGACGCAGGCCGACGGGTTCGCCCGCGCCCTGCTCGGCGCCGAGGCGACCGGCCCCGGGGACGAGCGGCGGGCCGCCGCCCTGGTGGGCTGGCTGCTGGCACAGGCCGCCGCCAAGGGCCACACCGTGCTGGAGGCCCCCACCCTGGAGTCGGCCCTCGCCCAGTACGGCGTGCCGGACCCCGCCCACGCCCTGGAGGCGGCCGTCGGCGAGGGCGCCGCGCTGGCCTTCGAGGAGCCGGTCGGTCCGCCCGTCGAGGAGTCCGCCGACGGGGAGGAGCAGCCCGTACGGATCCTGGTGGGCCTGGAGGGCTCCGCCATGGCCGAGGAGAGCCTCGCCGAGGGCCTGGCCCGGCTCGCCAACACCTTCACGGACCCCGCCGACTGGGACAAGGCCGCCACCGGCACGGGCGCGGAGCTGATCCGCGCCGCCGCCGGGCACGGCCTGGTCACCCACACCGGCGGGGAGGCCGCCCGCGCCGAGCCCCGCGCACTCCTCGCGGCGGCCCGGGAGTTCGGCCTGCGGGCCTGTCTGGCCGCGCACGCGCCCGCCGAGGGGGCCGTCACCGTGGCGGGTCTGCTGTCCGGCGCCGAGGGCCCGGGCCGGGACGCGGACGGGCAGTTCGCGCTGGACCTGCTCATCGTCCTGGACGCCCCGCAGCTGGACGTGGAGACGGCTGCCGTGCTGGTGGAGTCCGTCCCCGACGGGGCCCGCCTGGTGCTGTCCGGCGACCCCGCGGTGCTCGGCTCCGCGGGTCCCGGCCGGGTCTTCGCCGATGTCCTCGCGGCCCGCGCCTGCCCGCAGCTCGTCTCCCGGATCCCGGACCCGGGCCCGGTCGGCGAGCTGGTCTCCGGCATCGCGGTCGGCGAGCTGAACCAGGTCGACGCCCCCGGCAAGGAGGTCGTCATCGTCCCGGTCCGCGACGCCGGGGAGGCGGTGCACCGCACCGTGCAGCTGGTGGCCGAGTCGGTGCCCCGCGCCTTCGGGATCCCGGCGGACGCCGTCCAGGTGATCACCCCGGGCCACGGCGGCCCGGCGGGCACCCGCGCGCTCAACGCGGCCCTCAAGGAGCGGCTGAACCCGGGCCCCGGCCGGTTCGGCGGCTTCGACCCCGGTGACCGGGTGGTCCACGTGCCCTCCGCCGGGCGGGCGCTGCCGGCCCGGGTGGTGTCGGCCGACGCGCAGGGGCTGCACCTGGCCGGAGCCGCGGGCGCGCGGATCGTCGTACCGAAGGAGCGGGTGGAGTCGCAGGTGCGGCACGGCTGGGCGGTGACGGCGCACCAGGCCGTCGGTTCGCGCTGGCCCGCGACGGTCGTCGTACTGCCCGGGGACGCGGCCCAGGCCCTGACCCGGGACTGGGTGTACACGGCCTTCGGCCGGGCCGAGCGGCACCTGTCGGTGGTGCACGGGGTGGACCAGGCACTGCCGCGCGCGGTCGCCGAGGTGCCGGCGAAGCCCCGTACGACCCGCCTGGCGGGCCTGCTGCGGGCCCTCGTGGAGTCTGCGTCGGCGCAGCCCGAGTAAGCGGACGCGCCGCGGCCCCCGTCCCGGGTGGGACGGGGGCCGCGCTGCGTTCCGCTACGAAGTGTCGCGCGGGGCGGGGTCAGGCCGTGGTCAGGCCCCGCTCGGCGGGCTCGCCGTCCCCGGCCTCCACGTCGTCGCCCTCTTCGTCGTCATCGTCGTCCTCGTCGAAGACCGAGCTGACGTCGAACCGGTGCATCACGTCCTGCGGATCGATGTGCGCGAACGGCGCACCGAGCCACTCCCCCGGTTCCGCGGCCTCCTCCGAAGCGGCGATCCACAGCGTGGAATCGCCCTCCTCCAGCCCGAAGTCCTTGGCGCGGGAGGCGATTTCATCCGGCTCGTACTCGCCGAAGAGCACGCCGAGCGCGTCGGCGGTGCCTCCGTCGTGGGCGAGTTCGGCCTCTCGGTCGTGCGCGACGACGCGTTCGGCCTGGGCGATCAGGCGCGCCGGTTCGACGACGGCGTAGTCGCGGCGGATGAGCACGCTGAAGGCGGCGGGTTCGGCGGGGCCGGTGTACGGGAGCCCGTCCTCGGGAGTGGGGATCTCGAACGGGGTGACCTCGTCGTAGCGGTCGTAGAGGAGCTCGTCGTACTCCTCGGCGGCGGCGGCGAGTTCGTTGAACGCGGCGTAGACGTCCGGATCATCGTCCCCGATCCTGCTCTCGACCGCGGCGAGGTGACGGTCGAGCGCGGCCTTGACCGCCTCGGCGGCGGCGCGTACCTCGGCAACAGTGGGCAGAGCGGCATCAGACATAGTGCAGACGCTATCCGTAGCAGGGCTCTGCCCGCACGCAGAATGCGAGTGAGCTGCCGCTCAGCGGCCGAGCGCCGCCTGCGGGTCCGTGTTCGGACCGTCGGCGCATCCCACCAGGAGGGAGTCCATCCGGGGGTGATCGGGGTATAGGTCCCGCAGGACTTCGGCCTTCCTGCACTGCGACAAGTCGCCCTTGACACCCCGAGCAGAATGGATGCGATGTCGGAATACGAATTCGTCGACCTGTACGTGCCCCGCGGGGTTCCACGTCAGGAAACGACCCGCCTGCTGACCGAACACGCCGAGTACGGGCACTGGGAGCTCGACCGGCTGACCCTGCTTCGGGACGGCAGTCGCCGTGTGCGACTGCGCCGCCGGATCATCCGTCAGGTCCGCGCGACCTGGTGACGCGGGTCCCCGTGAGGGACCCGCGTCCTGAGGAACCGTCAGGCTGCGTTGCGCGCCCGGCGGTAGAGCACGGCGCCGGCCAGCAGCATGCCCGCGGCCAGGGGCAGTCCGGCGGTGAGGACGTCACCGGAGCCCGTGGCGGCGAGTCCCCCGGCCGGGGTCGAACCCGTTCCCGTCCCGGTGCCGGTCCCCTGGGCGGGGTGCGTCACCGGGGTCACCGAACCGGTGCCGGGAGCCGTACCGGTACCCGCGCCGGGTCCGGCGGGAGTTCCGGGCTGCTGCCCGGCACCCGGACCGCCGGGGGTGCCGTTGCCCCCGGGACCGCCGGGATTGCCGTTGCCACCCGGACCGCCCGGGGTCCCGTTACCGCCGGGACCGCCCGGTCCGCCCGGGGTCCCGTTGCCGCCCGGTCCACCGGGATTGCCGTTCCCACCCGGACCGCCGGGATTCCCGTTGCCGCCGGGACCACCCGGATTCCCGTTGCCGCCGGGACCACCCGGGTGTTCCGGATGCCCCGGGCCGGTGTCCTCGTCGCACGGTTCGTGCGGGTTGCCCGGGTGTTCGGGGTGGTTCGGGTGCTGGGGGTGGGTCGGGTGCTGCGGGTGTCCCGGGCGGCCCGGGAGGTTCGCGCAGTGGTTCCCGAAGGCCGGGTTCAGGGCCCCCACCACCGTCACCGTGTTCCCGCAGGCGTTCAGCGGTGCGTCCACGGGGGCCTCGAGGGCGTTCCCGGACAGCAGTCCCGGTGAGTGTGCGGCACGGCCGGAGGCGCCGGAGTCCGCGTGTGCGTAGCCCCCTCCGAGCGCGAGCAGACCCCCCGCGGCCGCCATGGTGATCAAGGTCTTCCTGCCGGTGACCTGTACCTGTCGTCGCATCTGTACTTCGTCCCCTGGTGTGTGCGTCGTGCACGCGCACGCACGTGCACGCCCGGTCGGCGCACAGGCCGCTCAGGCTCCCCCGCCTGGTACGCCGAAAGATCGTCATCGGGCCCGTAAAGCCCGGCAGCCCCGGAGCGCTGGAATGCGCTCCGGGGCCGAGAACTTCAGAAACGTCAGGCGTTGACGCAGGTGTTGCCGAAGGCCGGGTTCAGCAGGCCGATCACGGAGATCGTGTTACCGCAGACGTTCACGGGAACGTGAACCGGAACCTGGACGACGTTGCCGGACAGGACACCGGGCGAACCGATGGCCGCACCCTGGGCACCAGCGTCGGCGACAGCCAGACCCGCACCCGCGAGAACCAGACCACCGGTGACAGCCGCAGCGGCGGCAACCTTCTTGAGCATTGTTCCTCCTAGTAGGCAAGCGCGGTCCCAGCCGCGGACCGCACCACCTGTAACGAGGAGGGATCACCGGGGCTACGAGCGTATGAGTGCATTCACTCTTCTCAGTGGTTTCCGCACACCTTCCCGATTCCCGGGCGTTAGCTACGCCCCCTTCGGTCTCCGGCGCGCCTCAGGACTCGTCGATGAACCGGTCGAGCACCCGGACGCCGAACTTCAGACCCTCCACCGGCACCCGCTCGTCCACCCCGTGGAACATCCCGGCGAAGTCCAGCTCGGGCGGAAGCTGGAGCGGGGCGAAGCCGAAGCAGCGGATCCCGAGGTCGTCGAAGGACTTGGCGTCCGTACCGCCGGAGAGCATGTACGGGACCGCGCGGGCGATCGGGTCGTGCGCCTTCAGGGCGGTCTGCATGGCGTCCACGAGCTTGCCGTCGAAGGCCGTCTCCAGCGCCTTGTCCGCGTGGACGTCCTCGCGCTTCACGCGCGGCCCGAGGATCCGGTCGAGGTCGGCGAAGAACTCCTCCTCGTAGCCCGGCAGGAAGCGGCCGTCCACGTGGGCGGTGGCCTGGCCGGGGATGACGTTGACCTTGTAGCCGGCGCCGAGCATGGTCGGGGCGGCGGAGTTGCGCAGGGTCGCGCCGACCATCTTGGCGATGCCGCCGAGCTTGGCGAGCGTGGCGTCCATGTCGTCCGGGTCGAGCGGGGTGCCCAGCGCGTCCGAGAGCTCGTCCAGGAAGTGCCGGACGGTCTTGGTGACCCGCACCGGCCAGGTGTGGCGGCCCAGGCGCCCCACGGCCTCGCAGAGCTCCGTGATGGCGTTGTCGTTGTTGGTCATGGACCCGTGGCCGGCGGTGCCCTCCACCGTCAGGCGCATCCAGTGCATGCCCTTCTGGGCGGTCTCCACCAGGTACAGCCGCAGGTTCTCGTTCACGGTGAAGGAGAAGCCGCCGACCTCGCCGATCGCCTCCGTCACCCCCTCGAAGAGGTCGGGGTGCTTGTCGACGAGGTACCGGGCGCCGTAGGTGCCGCCCGCCTCCTCGTCGGCGAGGAAGGCCAGCACGATGTCGCGCGGGGGCTTGCGGCCGCTGCGCATGCGGTCGCGCACGACGGCCAGCGTCATCGCGTCCATGTCCTTCATGTCGACCGCGCCGCGGCCCCACACGCAGCCGTCGGCGATCTCGCCCGCGAAGGGGTCGTAGGTCCAGTCGGCGGCGTTGGCCGGGACCACGTCGGTGTGCCCGTGGATCAGCAGCGCCGGCCGCGAGGGGTCCTCGCCCTCGATCCGCGCCACGGTCGAGGCGCGCCCCTTGTGCGATTCGAAGATCTGCGGCTCCAGCCCGACCTCGGCGAGCTGCTCGGCGACCCACTCGGCCGCCTTGCGCTCGCCGGGCCCCGAGTGGTCCCCGTAGTTGCTGGTGTCGATCCGGATGAGGTCCCGGCAGAGGTCGACGACCTCGTCCTCGCCGGAGACGGTCCTGCCCGCGCCCGATTCGCTCACGCTGCTTCCTCCCACTGATCAGTACCGAACTGACTCCATCCTCGCGCCCCGGGCCGCTTCCCCCAAGGGCGATCCCCGGCCGCCGGGGGGTGTGATCGAGGACCCCGGAATGTTTGGTAATGTTTTCCACGTCGGAACGGCCCGCGAGGGACGCGAGACAGACACCTTGTCCGGGTGGCGGAATGGCAGACGCGCTAGCTTGAGGTGCTAGTGCCCTTTATCGGGCGTGGGGGTTCAAGTCCCCCCTCGGACACCAAGCGAAAACCCCACTTCACGTGGGGTTTTCTGCGTTGGGCGGCAGATTCGGCGCAGAGGATCCCGGTGGGTGGTTCGGGATATTCTGTCCGGGTGAACGAGAATCTTCCCCCTTGCCCGAAATGTTCCT
The DNA here is from genome assembly GCF_026342735.1 of Streptomyces sp. NBC_00193. Lineage (GTDB taxonomy): Bacteria > Actinomycetota > Actinomycetes > Streptomycetales > Streptomycetaceae > Streptomyces > Streptomyces stoeckheimensis. Next base: position 5,232,739 of record NZ_JAPEMM010000001.1, on the reverse strand, counting down.
GCGAGTACACCTACGAGATGAACGCGCTCGTGGTGTGCCCCGAGTGCGGTCACGAGTGGGTGCCCGCCGAGGGCGGCGCCGAGGGCGGCGCGGACGCCGGGGAGCAGGTCGTGAAGGACGCCGTCGGGAACGTGCTGAGCGACGGCGACACCGTGACCGTCGTCAAGGCGCTCAAGGTCAAGGGCAGCCCCTCGGGGATCAAGGCCGGTACCAAGGTGCGCAACATCCGGCTCATCGACGGGGTCGACGGGCACGACATCGACTGCAAGATCGACGGCTTCGGTGCCATGCAGCTGAAGTCCAGCGTGGTCAAGAAGGCCTGACCCGTAGCTGACGTACGAAGAGGGGCCCCGCCGTGGCGGGGCCCCTCTTCGTACGTCAGCTACGGGTCAGGCGCGCGGGGCCGGGATCCCGGCCTCGGCCGATTCCGCCGCCTGGTCGAGGCGGAAGGCCTCGTTCCCCAGGCCGATGCGGGCGTGCACCGCGGGGCGGCCGGAGCGCAGGAAGAGGCCGTACGCCAGGCCCACGAGGGCGGCGGCGGCGATGATGCCGGGCAGGGCCCAGCTCAGCGCGGAGCCCTCCTGGGCGCCGACCAGGACGCCGAAGTCCTTGACCGTGTAGACGGCGATGGCGAGCAGCGCGAGGCCGGCGAGGCCCGCCGCGCCGAGCCGCCAGAGCTGGGCGCCGGCGGTGCCGCGGCGGACGAAGAAGGCGATGACCGCGAAGGAGGCGGCGGCCATGAGGAGGGTCACGCCGAGGGCGCCGACGCTGCCCATCCAGGTGAACAGGTGCAGGACGGGCACGGTGGGGTCGCCGGCCGGCGCGTCGTCGGTGAACGCGAAGGCCAGGACGACCACGACGGAGATCACGGTCTGCAGGAGCGAGCCGGTGGCGGGGGCGCCGGTGCCCTTGTTGGTGCGGCCGAAGGCTGCCGGGAGCAGGCCCTCGCGGCCCATGGCGAAGGCGTAGCGGGCGACGACGTTGTGGAAGCTGAGCATCGCCGCGAACATGCCGGTCACGAACAGGACGTGCAGGACGTCGGTGAAGGTGGTGCCCAGCCGGCTCTCGGTGAGCTGGAAGAGCAGGCCGGGGCCGGCTTCGGCGGAGGCCTTGACCACCTCGCCGGGGCCGGTGGCGACGGAGAGGGCCCAGGCGCTGAGGGCGAAGAAGAGGGCGACGAAGCCGACGGCGAGGAACATCACCCGGGAGACGACGATGTGCGGCTTGCTGGTCTCCTCGGCGTACACCGGGGACTGCTCGAAGCCGACGAAGGCGGCGATGCAGAAGCACAGGGCGGTGCCGAGGCCCGCGCCGGTGAGGGTCTCGGGGTTGAAGGCGTGCAGCGAGAGGCCTTCGGGGCCGGGCTTGCCGAGGGCGGCGACGTCGAAGACGACGACGAGGAGCACCTCGATGAGCAGGAGGACGCCGAGGACCTTGGCGTTGAGGTCGATCTTCAGCCAGCCGAGCGCGCCGGTGAGGGCGACGGCGGCCAGCGCCGGTATCCACCAGGCGAGTTCGGTGTCGAGGTAGGTGGCGAAGAGGCCGGAGATCTCGAAGCCGAGGATGCCGTAGACGCCGACCTGCATGGCGCTGTAGGCGACGAGGGCGACGAACGAGGCGCCGGCGCCCGCGGTGGGGCCGAGTCCGCGCGCGATGTAGGCGTAGAAGGCACCGGCGTTGTGGACGTGCCGGCTCATCTCGGCGTAGCCGACGCTGAAGAGCGCGAGGACGGCGCCGAGGATCACGAACAGCAGGGGCTGCCCGACGATGCCCATGACCCCGAAGGTGGTGGGCATGACGCCCGCGACGACCATCAGGGGCGCGCTCGCGGCGAGCACGGACAGCAGCAAGCCCGCGGTGCCGAGGCGGTCGGCGCGCAGGGCGCGGTCCTGGCCCTTGTACGTACGGATCTCGGCCTGGCCGGCCGGGTCGGTGAGCGTGGTGGATCTGCCCGTCGGCATGGCGGGGGTGTCCTTTCAGGTGGGGACTGAGCGGCACTTGCTGAGCGGTGCGTGCGGGGTGGTTCCGGCTGGAGCTCTTCGTGCTGGGCGGTACGGGCCGGGCTGAGGTCAGGCGGTGCCGAGCGCGGCGCTGCGTGCGGCGAGGAAGGCCTTGTGCGGGTCGCGGTCCGGGTAGGACCAGGGGGCCTGGGTGGCGTGGCTGCCGATGCGCTGGAAGAGGGCGGCGGCCTCGGCGGGGCGGCCCTCGCAGAGTTTGGCGTGGGCGAGGAAGTTGAGGTCCACCCGGTTGCGGGGGTGGTCCTCGCGCTCCCACTCCAGCCACCAGTCGAAGGCGGAGCGCAGCACCTGGCGGGCGCGGCGGCCGGACCAGTGCTCCGCCCCGGCGTCCGGGCCGTGGCCCTGGCCGGCGGCGAGGACGCGGTAGCGCTCGGCGTGGGCGATGACGGGGAGGACGGCGAGCGGGGAGTCGGCCGGGGACTCCTCGGCGGCCCAGGCGGCGAAGTCGTAGACCTCGTGGAGCGGGTCGCTGCCGGCGGCCGGGGCCCGTTCGGCCAGCCGGGAGACCATCAGGTGGTGGGCGTGGTGGTGTTCGCGGTGGCGGGCCCGGACCTGGTCGAAGTGGCGGCTGAACTCCTCCTCGGTGCCGAAGGCGCGGGTGAGGAGCAGCAGGCCGAGCCAGGGGGTGGGGTCGGCCGGGAGCAGAGCCGCGGCGCGGCGGCAGGCCTCGTCGGCCGCCTCGGGGGTGCCCTTGCGGCGCAGGGCGCCGAAGACGGCCGCGCAGGCGAGGAGGGTGACGGCGTCGGCGCTCTCCGGTTCGGCGAGGAGCCATTCGCGCGCCCATGCGGTGGCGGCCGGGGTCTCGGCGAGGACCACGAGACGGTGCCCCCGGCGGTCCCAGTCGTCGCCCGTGGCGACGAGGAGGGAGCGGGCCTTGGCCCAGCGGCCCTGGGTGAACTGCGCGCGCACGTCGACGAGTTCCGTGTCGCAGAGGGCGGGGTCGAAGAGCTGGGCGTCCCGCTTGCGGGCGCGGCCGAGGGGCGGCGGAGGGGGCGACATCCGCGGGTTTCCCTCCAGGACGCGGGCGGTTGGGCGGTGTGGCTGGAAGATCACGCACAGCAAAGCGGTACGCACAGCTCCGCGTCAAGGTCCAGTCCACCGGGTGGCTCGTTTCAACTGGTCTTTCGAGTGGCCGAGTTGGCGCGCTTGTGGCGGTTCGCGGCATGTTTCCGGCGGGAGGCGTCCCGGTCCGGGCCGGGCCGCGCGCAGGACCGTAGGCTGGGTTCCATGACGGCCTACGCAGACCTCCCGCCCATCGAGTTCGCCTTCCCCGGCCCGCTGCGCGACAGGCTGGTGGCGGCCGTCCTGAGCGGCGCCAAGACCACGACCACGGGCGTCCTGGCCGATTACGAGGCGGCGGGGGACCCGCTGCCCGTGGCGGGCGAGCGGATGGTGATCGTGGACTCCGCCGGGCGTCCGGTGGGTGTCCTGGAGGTGACGGACGTACGGGTCCTGCGGCTGGCGGACGTGGACCTGCGGCACGCGCTGGACGAGGGCGAGGGTTTCACGTCAGTGGCCGAATGGCGTTCGGGCCACGAGGAGTTCTGGCACGGCCCGCAGATGCGGGAGGCCGTCGGCGACCCGCACTTCACGGTCGACGACGACACCCCGGTCGTGGCGGAACGGTTCCGCCTGGTGACCCGCCTGCCCTAGGAAGAGTCCTGGGGGCGGGTCCTCCGGCTCAGGAGACGGCCTCGGCCGCTGCGCGGCCGGCGGCGCGGCCCGAGAAGATGCAGCCGCCGAGGAAGGTGCCCTCCAGGGCCCGGTAGCCGTGGACGCCGCCGCCGCCGAAGCCGGCGGCCTCGCCCGCCGCGTAGAGGCCGGGGAGGGGTTCTCCCGTGGCGGTCAGGACGCGGGAGGAGAGGTCGGTCTCCAGGCCGCCGAGGGACTTGCGGGTCAGGATCGAGAGCCGGACGGCGATCAGCGGGCCGGCCGCGGGGTCCAGGATCCGGTGCGGGGCGGCGGTGCGGATCAGCTTGTCGCCGAGGTACTTGCGGGCGCCGTGGATGGCCGTGACCTGGAGGTCCTTGGTGAAGGGGTTGGCGATCTCCCGGTCGCGGGACACGATCTCGCGGCGGACCGTCTCCTCGTCGAGGAGTCCGTCCTTGGTGATCGCGTTCATGCCGCGCACGAGGGCCGAGAGGTCCTTTTCCACCACGAAGTCGGCGCCGTTGTCCATGAAGGCCTTCACCGGCCCGGGGACGGCCTGGCGCGCCCGGTCGATGACCCCGCGGACCGACTTGCCCGTCAGGTCCGGGTTCTGCTCGGACCCGGAGAGCCCGAACTCCTTGCCGATGATGCGCTGGTTGAGGACGAACCACGTGTGGTCGTGCCCGGTCTTCATGATGTGGTCGAGCGTGCCGAGGGTGTCGAAGCCGGGGAACAGCGGCACGGGCAGCCGCTTGCCGGTGGCGTCCAGCCAGAGCGAGGACGGGCCGGGCAGGATCCGGATGCCGTGCTTGGACCAGATCGGGTTCCAGTTCTCGATGCCCTCGGTGTAGTGCCACATCCGGTCCTTGTTGATGTGGCTGGCGCCCGCCCCTTCCGCGATGCCGAGCATCAGGCCGTCCACGTGGGCCGGGACCCCGGAGAGCATCCGCGCGGGCGGGGTGCCCAGGCGGGCGGGCCACTGGGCCCGTACGAGGTCGTGGTTGCCGCCGATGCCGCCGCTGGTCACGATCACGGCCTGGGCGCGCAGGGAGAACTCCCCGGTGGCCTCGCGGCCGCTCGCGGTGCCGCGCACGGCGTCGGAGGGGGCCAGGACCTCGCCGGTCACGGTGTCGAGGGTGCCCGCGGTACGGGAGAGCCCGGTGACCCGGTGGCGGAACTTCAGCTGGACCAGCCCGCGGGCCACCCCGGCCCGTACCCGGCGCTCGAAGGGCTCCACGAGGCCGGGGCCGGTGCCCCAGGTGATGTGGAAGCGGGGGACGGAGTTGCCGTGGCCGTTCGCGTCGTAGCCGCCGCGCTCCGCCCAGCCGACGACGGGGAAGAAGCGGACGCCCTGGGCGTGCAGCCAGGGGCGCTTCTCGCCGGCCGCGAAGTCCACGTAGGCCTCGGCCCAGCGGCGCGGCCAGGCGTCCTCCTCGCGGTCGAAGCCGGCGGTGCCGGACCAGTCCTGGAGGGCCAGCTCGCGGGTGTCCTTGATCCGCATGCGGCGCTGTTCGGGCGAGTCGACGAAGAACAGGCCGCCGAAGGACCAGTGGGCCTGGCCGCCCATGGACTGTTCGGGCTCCTGGTCGAGCAGGATGACCTTGCGGCCGGCGTCGACGAGCTCGGCGGTGGCCACGAGGCCCGCGAGCCCGGCCCCGATCACGATCACGTCTGCGTCGTACGTCATGTGGAACCCGTCCTCCGTCGATGGTGGGGCGATCCTTTGCTACGGAGCGGTAACCAGTCAACAGGAGCGGAGGGATCACGGCATGAGCGCGGCCGACGAGGTACTGGACGTGGTGGACCGGGAGGACCGGGTGACGGGGCGCGCGCCGCGGGGCGAGGTGTACGCGGCCGGGCTGATCCACCGCTGCGCGTTCGTGCTGGCGCGGGACGGGGAGGGGCGGATCTTCACGCACCGGCGGACGGATTCGAAGCTGGTCTTCCCCTCGTTCTACGACATGTTCGTGGGCGGGGTGGTCGGCGCCGGCGAGAGCTACGCGCAGGCGGCCCTGCGGGAGGCGGAGGAGGAGCTGGGGGTGGCGGGGCTCGGGCTGCCCCAGCCCGAGCCGCTGTTCAAGTTCTTGTACGAGGGCCCGGGCGGTTCCTGGTGGAGCTACGTGCACGAGGTCCGCTGCGAGCTGCCGGTCCGGCCGCAGGCCTCGGAGGTGGCCTGGCACGCGTGGCTCTCCGAGGAGGAGGTGGCGCGGCGGGTCGCGGACGGCTCCTGGCCGTGGGTGCCGGACGGGCTGGAGGCGTACCGCAGGCTGCGGGAGTTCCTCTCGGGGCGGGGGTAGGTCGGCTCGGGGTTGCGGGGCGGGGCGGCTCCGGGCGCCGTGGGGGCGGGGCGCCAGTAGATTGGGCGGGTGATCGACTTCGTCAAGGACGTGCGGCTGTGGTTCGCGCCGGCTCGGGTGAGGGACGAGGGCGAGACCCCCGACTACCGCTTCTCGCTGGCCAACGAGCGGACCTTCCTGGCCTGGATCAGGACCGCCCTGGCCCTGATCGGCGGCGGGTTCGCCGTGGACCAGTTCCTGCCCGACCTGCGGTGGGCGGTGCGCGTGGCGATGGCCTTCGCGCTGCTCGCGGTGGGCGCGGCCTGCTCCCTGCGCGCGGTGAACCACTGGGTGCGGTGCGAGCGGGCCATGCGGCGCGGCGAGGACCTGCCGATGTCCCGGTTCCCGGTGGTGCTGAGCCTGGGGGTCGGGCTGGTCGCGGTGGCGATGGTGGTGGTCGTCCTGCTCGGCTGGACGAAGGGGCGGTGAGCGCCTCGGCCGACGCCGCCGACCGCGAGGGGCCCAGGGCCTGTCGCCACACTCCCGTCGTGGCCCGAAGGGCGGCCTCGCGGCGTCTGGTGCGTGCTCTCGGCGTGCCGGGCGGAAGTCGGCGTACTGGACGTACTTGGCTTCCGTCCGGTGCGGCGAGAGCCCGTGCCAGGCGTCGCGAGGCAGACGGGAGTGTGGCGACAGGCCCTGGCGGGCGTGACGCGGGGCTGCAGCCCGAGCGGACCCGGCTCGCGTGGCGGCGTACGACGCTGTCCTGCGCGGTGGTGGCCGTACTGGCGCTGCGCCAGGCCCTGCACGGGTCCGGCTCCCTGGTGGCGGTCGCCGGGTGCGCGGTGATCGCGCTGCTCTTGCTGGCCTTCATGGGGGTGGCGCACCGGCGGGTGCGGGAGCTGGCGGCGGCGCGGCCGGCCGGGCTCGCCGTGGGTGCGGCGCTGGCCGCGACGGCGTGCACGGTGGGCCTGGCCGTGTTCGCGATGGCGCTCATCGTGTGAGCCGACGAACCGATGGTCCGCCTTGTGATGCCACTCCGGCGCGTAGCGGACACAAGGGGCGAACCCGGTTGTTCCGCACTAGCGTCGGCGTCATGACGACTCTGCACCAGGAACACCCCGCGCAGGAGCACGCCCACGCCCACGGGCCCGACTGCGGACACCAGGCGGTCGAGCACGGCGACCACGTCGACTACGCGCACGACGGCCATCTGCACCGCGAGCACTCCGGACACTGGGACGAATGCGAGCCCTCCGGGCACGCCCCGCACACCGCGCACGAGCACGCCCACGGCGCGGACTGCGGTCACGGCTCGGTCCGGCACGGGGACCACGTCGACTACCTGCACGACGGGCACCGGCACGCGGAGCACGACGGCCACTACGACGACCACTGACGTCCGGACTCCCCCTCCCCCCGGGCCGCCGTGACTGGCAGGATGCCAGGCGCCCGTCACAGCAACCCGGGGAGAGCGCAGATGCCCGCCGAAGAGCCCTACGTCGTCCAGCCCGCGCCCGGGGTCTACGCCTACGTGCAGCCGGACGGCGGCTGGTGCCTCAACAACGCCGGTTTCGTGACCGGCGGCGGCCGGACGCTGCTCGTCGACACGGCGGCCACCGAGCGGCGGGCGCTGGCCCTGCGCGCGGCGGTGCTGGCCGCGGGGGCGCCGCTCCCCCGCACGGTGGTCAACACCCACCACCACGGCGACCACACCTACGGCAACGGCGTGTTCGCCCCGGAGGCACTGGTCCTGGGGCACGAGAACGCGCGTTCCGAGCAGCTCGCCGCCGGGCGCCAGCTGGAGCTGATCTGGCCGGCGACCGACTTCGGCTCGCTGGACATCACCGCGCCCGACCTGACGTACGGCGACCGGATGACGCTGTACGTCGGGGAGACCGAGGTACGGGTCATCCACCCGGGCGTCGCACACACCACGGGCGATTCCATCGTCTGGCTGCCCGAGCAGCAGGTCGTCTTCACCGGCGACCTGGTCTTCGCGGAGGGCACGCCGTTCCTGGCCATGGGCTCGCTGGCCGGTTCGCTGCGGGCGCTGGAGCTGTTGCGCTCGCTGGGCGCGGAGACGGTCGTACCGGGCCACGGCCCGCTGACGGATCCCGGGGCGTACGAGGCCACCGAGCGCTATCTGCGGTACGTGGCCGAGCTGGCCCGGGAGGGCCGCGCGAAGGGGCTGACCCCGCTGGAGACGGCCCGGCAGGCCGATCTCGGGGAGTTCGCCGGCTGGCGGGAGAGCGAGCGGCTGGTGTCCAACCTGCACCGGGCGTACGCGGAGCTGGCCGGTGAGCCCGAGGGGGTCCCGCTGGACATCCTGGCGGTGCTGCAGGACATGACGGTGATGAACGGCGGGACGCCGATCCTCTGCCACGCCTGACCGGACGGGCCGGGAGGACGCGTCGGCAGGGCCGGGAGGACGGGCCGGAGGGGGCGGGGACGGAGGCCGCTTCGGCTCGGGCACTGGACGGCATACCGACTGGTCGGCATCATGGGTCGCGATCGTTCCGTCGTCGTCAACCCCGTACGGAGGCGCGCACCATGACCTCAGCCCCGGACCCGGCCCCCGCACCGGATCGCACCGCGGCTCCTTCCGCGGCCCCCTCCGGCCCGCGGGGCCTCGATCTGGAGCGGCTGCGCGGTCATCTCGACCGGGCGCTGCCGGGCCTCGTGGCCGGGCCGCTGACCGGCCGGCTGATCGAAGGCGGCCGCTCGAACCTCACGTACGAGGTGGGCGACGGGAGCTCCCGGTGGGTGGTGCGCCGGCCGCCGCTGGGGCACGTACTGGCCACCGCGCACGACATGCGGCGCGAGCACCGGGTCATCGCGGCGCTGCACGGCACCGCGGTGCCGGTGCCCGAGCCGCTGCTGCTGTGCGAGGACGAGGCCGTGCTGGGCGCGCCGTTCTACGTGATGGAGTACGTGGACGGGGTGCCGTTCCGGACGGCCGGCGAGCTCGCCGCGCTCGGCCCCGAGCGGACCCGGCGGGCGGTGCTGGGCCTGGTGGACACCCTGGTCGACCTGCACGCCGTGGACCCGGAGGCGGTGGGCCTGGGCGATTTCGGGCGGCCCGAGGGCTTCCTGGACCGGCAGCTGCGCCGCTGGGGCAAGCAGCTCGCGGCGTCCCGGGGGCGGGAGCTCGCCGGGATCGACGAGCTGCACGGTGCGCTCGGGCGCGCCCTGCCCGACTCCCCGGCGCCCACGGTGGTGCACGGGGACTTCCGGCTGGACAACGTGCTGATCGGCGGAACCACCTCCGGCGCCGACGAGATCCGGGCGGTGCTGGACTGGGAGATGTCCACGCTCGGCGATCCGCTGACGGACCTCGGGCTGCTGGTGATGTACAGCTCCGACCTGGGGCTGACCGACTCCCCGGTCAGCACGACCAGCGCGGCCCCCGGCCACCCGGCTCCCGCCGAGCTGATCGAGCGGTACGCGGCCCGCTCGGGCCGGGACGTCTCGCAGGTCGCCTGGTACACGGCCTTCGCCTGGTTCAAGCTCGCGGTGATCCTCGAAGGCATCCACTACCGCTTCACGCTCGGGCAGACCGTCGGCGCGGGCTTCGACCGGATCGGCGAGCTGGTCCCGGTTTTCATCGAGCACGGTCTGACCACACTCCGGCAACCGCACGAAGGCTGAGGAACCCCCGATGGACTTCGCATTCGACGCCCGTACCGAGGAACTCCGCGGACGGCTCCTCGCGTTCATGGACGAGTACGTCCACCCGGCCGAAGCCGTCGCCGCCGAGCAGCGCGCGCGGCTGGCCTCGCCCTGGGACACCCCGGCCGTGATCGGCGAGTTGAAGGCCGAGGCGCGCCGCCAAGGACTGTGGAACCTCTTCTTCGTAAACCAGCACAGCCTTCCGGATGCCGAGTACGGCGCCGGGCTGACCCAACTCCAGTACGCCCCGCTGGCCGAGATCACCGGGCGCAGCCCGCACCTGGCGCCGACGGCGACGAACTGCGCGGCTCCGGACACCGGGAACATGGAGCTGCTCGCGCAGTTCGGGAACGAGGAGCAGAAGAAGCAGTGGCTGGAGCCGCTGCTGGCCGGGGAGATCCGGTCCGCGTTCGCGATGACCGAGCCGGAGGTGGCCTCCTCGGACGCCACGAACATCGAGACCCGGATCGAGCGTTCCGCGAGCGGCGACGAGTACGTGATCACGGGGCGCAAGTGGTTCATCTCCGGGGCGATGAACCCGGACTGCAAGGTCTTCATCGTCATGGGCAAGACCGATCCGGGGGGCGCCGACCCGCGCCGCCAGCAGTCCATGGTCCTGGTCCCCCGGGACACGCCCGGGGTCGAGATCCGGCGTGCGATGACGGTGTACGGGTACGAGGACCACGACCACGGCGGTCATGCCGAGGTGGTCTTCGACGGGGCCCGGGTCCCGGCGGGGAACCTGATCGGCGAGGAGGGCGGCGGCTTCGCCATCGCCCAGGCCCGGCTCGGGCCGGGGCGGATCCACCACTGCATGCGGCTCATCGGCATGGCGGAGCGGGCCATCGAGCTGATGTGCCGGCGCGCGGTGGGACGTACCGCCTTCGGCAAGGAGCTGGCCGCGCAGGGCGTCGTACAGAACTGGATCGCGGACGCCCGGGTCACCGTGGAGCAGCTGCGGCTGCTGGTGCTGAAGACGGCCTGGCTGATGGACACGGTCGGCAACCGGGGTGCGCACACCGAGATCCAGGCCATCAAGATCGCGACCCCGCGGGCGGTGGTGCGGATCCTGGACGACGCGGTGCAGCTGCACGGTGCGGGCGGGGTGAGCCAGGACTTCCCGCTGGCCGAGCTGTGGGCGGCGGCGCGGACGCTGCGGCTGGCGGACGGGCCGGACGAGGTGCACCAGCGCTCGCTGGCGCACCGGGAGCTGAAGCGCCACCGCTGAGCCGGGTGACCCCTCCGGGCCCGCCGGAGGCCCATCGGCGGGCCCGGAGGGGGCCCTTCGGCCCGCCCCACACGGCCCGAAGTGGTCCAGACCAGCCCGAGATGTCCGATATCTTGGAGTGTCCCCCCACCGAAAGTGCCCCGTCATGCCCAGCACCACCCTGCCCGCCCCCGCGCCGACCGCGCAGCAGGCCCCGGCCTCCCCCGCCACAGCGCCGCAGGCAAGGGCCAACCCCGGCCCGCTCGGCCTGGCGGCGTTCGCCCTCACCACCTTCGTGCTCAGCCTCTTCAACTCGGGGCTGATCTCGAACGCCGCGCTCAGCGCCGTCGTCCTGCCGCTGGCGCTGTTCTACGGCGGTCTCGCGCAGTTCGTCGCGGGCATCATGGAGTTCCGCCGCGGCAACACCTTCGGGACCACGGCGTTCGTCTCGTACGGCGCGTTCTGGATGTCCTTCGCCGGCTACGTGAAGTTCGTCGTCCCGACGCTGCCGGCCGACCAGGCGCACGTGGCGACCGGCTGGTTCCTCGTGGCCTGGTTCATCTTCACCGCGTACATGTCGATCGCCGCCATGAAGCTGGACGTCGCGCACCGCGTGCTGTTCGTCTCGCTGGCGCTGACCTTCCTGTTCCTCGCCCTCGGCGACCTGGCGCAGAGCACGGCACTGGGCCACACCGGCGGCTTCCTCGGCCTCTTCACCGCGGGCGTCGCCTGGTACGTCTCCTTCGCCGTGGTCGCCAAGGAGACCTGGGGCCGCGAGGTCGCACCGCTCGGCTAGGAGGTCCGGGGCGTCTCCACGGCCATCGGCCCGGCGGCGGTCACGGTCCGGCCCGCCGCCGCGTCGATGACCTCGTCCAGCACCTCACGGGACCGGAGCAGATCGGCGATCAGCCGGTCGATCCGGTCCCGTTCCGTTGTCAGCTCGGCGACGAGCGCGGGCGTGGCCCGTACGTTCGGCCCGCCGTCCGCATCGCGCATGCAGGGCAGGATCTGCCCGATCTTCGCGCTGTGCAGTCCGGCCGCGTAGAGCTCCTGGATCCGGATGACCCGGTCCACCGCCCGCTCCGTGTAGTCGCGGTGGCCGCCCGGCGTCCGGTCGGAGACCAGCAGCCCCTGGGTCTCGTAGTAGCGCAGCGAACGCTCGCTGACCCCGGTGCGCGCCGCCAACTCCCCGATCCGCATGTGCACTCCGTCCCGAGCCCTCGGCTTGAATCTGACATCAATGTCAGGTTTTACGGTACCGGCATGACGCAGACACAGCAGGTCCCCACCGCATCCCGTCTCTTCCGGTCCGCCACCCTCGGCGGGCTCGAACTCCCCAACCGCTTGGTCATGGCGCCCCTGACCCGTAACCGGGCGGGCGCCGACGGAGTCCCCGGGCAGCTGATGGCGGTCCACTACGCCCAGCGCGCCTCGGCCGGTCTGATCATCGCCGAGGGCACCGCGCCGAGCGCCGTGGGCCAGGCCTATCCGAACATCCCCGGCATCCACAGCGCGGAGCAGATCGCCGGCTGGCGGGCGGTCACCGATGCGGTGCGCGCGGGCGCCGACGGCCTGGGCGGCGGCGCGGCGATGTTCCTCCAGCTCGAACACGGCGGCCGGGTCGGCCACCCCGACACCAGCGGGCACGTCCCGCTGGCGCCCTCCGCCGTGCGGCTCCCCGAGCAGCTGCAGACCCCCGGCGGGCTGCGGGACGCCGTCACTCCGCGCGCCATGACGGCCGAGGACATCCGTGCCGCCATCGCCGATTTCCGGGCCGCCGCCCGCAATGCCGTGGAGGCCGGTTTCGCGGGGGTGGAGGTGCACGCCGCCAACGGCTTCCTGCCCCACCAGTTCCTGGCGCAGGGCACCAACCTGCGGACCGACGCGTGGGGCGGCCCGGTGGAGAACCGGATCCGGTTCACCGTCGAGGTGGTCCGGGCCGTCGCCGAGGCCATCGGCCGGGACCGGGTCGGCATACGGATCTCGCCCGGAGTGACGGTCAACGGCATCGAGGAGGGCGACACCGAGGAGATCTACCCCGCGCTGCTGGCCGCCCTGGCGGAGATCGACCCGGTCTATCTCCACGTCCTCTACGCCGGCGAGCAGCGGGACCGCTTCCAGGAGCACCGCAGGGCCTGGCCGGGCACGCTGATCGCCAACCAGCTGCTCTCCCGGGAGCAGTTCGCGGCCGACGGCGGCAAGGGCGTCGCCGAACGGTTCCTGGCCGAGGGGGCCGACCTGGTCTCGCTGGGCCGGGGCTTCCTCGCCAACCCCGACTTCGTGGAGCGGCTGCGCGTGAACGCCCCGCTCAACGAGATCCGCTCCGAGTTCCTGATGCACGTACAGGGGGCGGAGGGGTACACCGACTACCCCGTGCTCGCTACGGACGCAGCGCCCGCATCAGCAGGTCCGCGAGGTGGTCGGCTACCTGCTGCGGTGTGAGCGGGCCGTCCTCGTGGTACCAGGTCGACAGGTGGTGGACGGAGCCGAAGTGGTAGTCCACCACCAGGTCGGCCGGGGTGGCGTCGGAGAAGACCCCGGTGCGCTGGCCCTCCTCGACCAGCGCCCGGAAGCGCTCGTGGTAGCGCCGGCGCTCCGCCCGGACCTGCTTGGACTTCTCCGGGCTCAGCTGGTGCATGGAGCGGAAGAAGATCGCCGCGTCGTCCAGGTTCTCGATCGTGGTGACCACCACGTCGGCGGCCGCGGCGCGCAGCCGCTCCTCCACGGGGGCGTCGGAATCGGCCACCGCGTCGAGCCGCTGCTGCTGGAGGCGCAGCATGCGCGCGTACACCTCGTGCAGCAGATCGTCCTTGGATCCGAAGTAGTGGTAGAGCGCGCCCTTGGTGACCCCGGCCGCCTCGACGATCTCCTGGACCGAGGTCCGGTCGTAGCCGCGCTCGGCGAACAGCCTGGTCGCGACGGCGAGCAGCCGGCGCGGTACCGGGGCCTCGTGCGCCCCGACGGTCTCCGTCGTGGTCTTGGCGGCCATGGCTGTCGCCTCCCTTTCGTGGTCCTCGCGTGTGCGGGTCGTACGGACGTGGCCGGGCCGTTTTCAGCCGTGGTCGCGTGTCCGAAGTTCCCGTCGCAGGATCTTGCCACTGGTCGTCTTCGGAAGGACAGGCAGGATCTCCACCCGGCGCGGGTATTTGTACGCGGCGAGGCGCTCGGCGCAGTACGCGGACAGTTCCGCCGGGTCGGTTTCGACCCCGGGGCGCAGGCTGACGTAGGCCTTCACGCTCTCCCCGCGGTAGGGGTCGGGGATGCCGACGACGGCCGCCTCGCGCACGGCGGGGTGGGTGTAGAGCACGTCCTCCACCTCGCGCGGCCAGACCTTGAAGCCGGAGGCGTTGATCATGTCCTTCTTGCGGTCGACCACGTAGAGCCAGCCCTCGGGGTCCATGAACCCGACGTCCCCGGTGCGCAGTTCGCCGTCCGGGAAGGCCTTGGCGGTGTCCTCGGGCAGGCCCCAGTAGCCGGGAACGACCTGGGGTCCGCGTACAGCTATCTCCCCGGTCTCGCCGAAGGGGACCTCGGCGCCGCTCTCGTCGAGGATCCGTACGAGGGTGTCGGCGCCGGGCACGCCGACGGAGAGGGTGCCCGAGGCCGGGTCCACGGGGGCTTCGAGGTGGACGGGTACGGAGGCGCAGGGGGCGGTGCATTCGGTGAGGCCGTAGCCGTTGCGCAGGTAGAAACCGTAGGCGGCGCGCAGGCGTTCGACCAGGGCGGGCGGCAGCGGGGCGCCGCCGGAGGAGACCACCCGGAACGAGGCGAAGTGGTCCGGGGAGGCCCCGGGGTGCGCGGCGAGCGCCATGAAGGCGGTGGCCGGGCCGACCGTGTAGGCGGGGCGGTGTTCGAGGAAGGCGTCGAGGACGGCTCCGGCGTCGAAGCGGTGGGCGAGGACCAGGGTGCCGGCGTTGATGAAGCAGGCGGCGAGCTCGCACACCATGCCGGTGATGTGGAAGAGCGGGGCGAGCGCGAAGTAGCCGGACCCCTCGGGGAGGGGGTGGCCGGTCACCTGGCGGACGGCGTTGTGGGTGAGCGCGCCGTGCGGGTTCATGGCGCCCTTGGGGATGCCGCTGGTGCCGGAGGTGTAGCTGATGAGGGCGGTGTCGGCGGCCGTGAGGCCCGGGTCGGGCGGCGCGGGGTGGCCCTGGCGGGCCACGGTGAGCAGGTCGGCGGGACCTGCCCCGTGGGGACCCGGCGCCTCGTCGGCGATTCCGGCCTCGCCGGCGAGCGGCTCCGCGCCGCGGAGTCCAGTAGGGGTGCTGCCGGGCGCGGGGAAGACCCGGGGGTCGTTGCGGGTCTGGAAGTCCGTGTCGTGCGCCGTCAGGGCGACCCGTACGCCCGTCCCTCGTACCGTCTCGCCCAGGTACCCCTCCCAGGCGCGGGCCTCGCAGACCAGGGCCGTGGCCCCGGAGTCGCGCAGGATGTGGCCGACCTCGGCGGACTTGTACATGGGGTTGAGCGGGACCACGACCGCTCCGGCCTTCCAGGCGGCCAGGACGGTGAGCACGAAGTGCGGGGTGTTCTGCAGCATGACCGCGACCCGGTCCCCGCGGCGGATGCCGTGGGCGGCGAGGTGGCCCGCGAGGGAGTCGGAGAGCGCGTCGGTCTCGGCGTAGGTGAGGCGGCCGTCGAAGTAGGCGAGGGCGGTGTGCCCGGGCGCGCGGGCGACGGCGGCGCGGAAGGCGTGCAGCACGCTGGGCGGGGGCGTGATGGGGGCCCGCTGGACCGGGCTGAGCAGGCCGAGCCAGGGCTTGGCGGCGTAGCGGGAGGCCGGGGTGGGGGCCGTCGGGGCCGGGGCGGACGGGTCCGGCGACGGGGCGGGGTGCGGGGTGTCTGCGGTCACCGGGTCTCCCACTTGCGCTGGAGGTGGTTCATGCCGCTCAGCCAGCGGTCGGGGTCGGTGGCCCGGGCCGCATAGAAGTCCGCGACCTCGGGGTGCGGGAGGATCAAGAACCGGCCCTTCTCCATGCCGTCGAACAGTGCGTCCGCGACCGCTTCCGGCTCGATCGCGGTCGGCGCGAGGACCAGCTCGCCCGCCGATCCGGCGGCGGTGAGCATGTCGGTCCGGACCCCCTGCGGGCAGATGGCGTGGACCTGGAGCCCGCGGTGGCGGTAGGTCAGCGAGAGCCATTCCGCGAAGGCGAGCGCGCCGTGCTTGGTGACACTGTACGGGGCCGCTCCGATCATGGTCAGCAGCCCGGCGGCGGAGACGGTGGACACGAACCGGCCGCTCCCGCGCTCCAGCCAGTCGGGCAGCAGCAGCCGGGCGGCGCGGACGTGGGCCATGACGTTGACGTCCCAGGCCGCCTCCCAGACGGCCTCCTCGGCGAAGGCGTCGCCGCCGGAGGCGAGGCCCGCGTTGGCGCAGTAGACGTCCACGGCGCCGCCGAGCGCCTCGCGGGCCTGCGCGGCCACGGCCGAGGCGTCGCCGGGCACCGCGACGGCACGGTCGCCGATCGCGTCCGCGACCGCGGCGGCCTTGGCGGGGTCGAGGTCGTTGACCGCGACGGTCGCCCCCTCGGCGGCGAAGCGGTGGGCGAGGGCAGCTCCGATGCCGCCGCCCGCGCCGGTGACGACGACTCGCTGGTCCTGGAACGCGTTCACGGGTCCGCCCTTCGTGTGGTGGTGCCTCGATGTCTGCGCGGCCTGCTGACGCCTGCCGGATCACGGGCAGACTAACCAGTCGGTATGTCCGGGTGGAAGGGTGCGGAGCCCTACTTTGGCGCGATGACACTGTCGCGACGCGGGTTGCTGGGTCTGGCCGGGGCGGCGGGCGCCGCGGGCGCCCTGGGAGCGGGAGCCCGGGAGACGGGAGCCCCGGGGGCCGGGGCCGCGGTCGTCGCCGACGGGCGGGTGCGGACCGGGTTCGAGCGGCTCGCCGCGGACGGGTACGCCGTACTGGCCGGTCAGCGGGTCGGGGTGGTCACCAACCCGACGGGGATCACCGCGGACGCCCGCCACCTGGTCGACGTCCTGCACGCGGACGCCGCCGACGGACACTTCTCCCTGGTCGCGGTGTTCGGCCCCGAGCACGGTTTCCGGGGCACGGCCCAGGCGGGCGGTTCGGAGGGGGCCGGGCGGGATCCGGCGACCGGGCTGCCGGTGTACGACACGTACGGCAAGAGCGGGCAGGGGCTCGCGGACGTCTTCACGGCGGCCGGCGTCGACACCGTCGTCTTCGACATCCAGGACGTCGGCGCCCGCTTCTACACCTACATCTGGACCCTCTACGACTGCATGCGCGCGGCCGCCCTCGCCGGCAAGGCGGTGGTGGTGCTGGACCGCCCCAACCCGGTCGGCGCCCGGCGGGCGGCCGGGCCCGTCCTGCAGCGCCCGTACGCGAGCTTCGTGGGCCGGGAGCCGATCGCGCTGGCGCACGGGATGACGGCGGGCGAGCTGGCCGGGCTCTTCGCGGGCGAGTTCCTCCGGGTAGCCGGCGCCGCCCCGCGGCTGGAGGTGGTGCGGATGGCCGGGTGGAGGCGGGAGTCCTTCTTCGAGGAGACCGGGCTGCCCTGGGTGCCGCCGAGCCCGAACATGCCGACGCCGGGCACGGCCCTGGCGTACGCCGGGACCTGCCTGTTCGAGGGGACCAACCTGTCGGAGGGGCGCGGCACCACCACCCCCTTCGAGCTGGTCGGCGCCGAGGGCGTGGACCGCACGTGGGCGGAGGCGGCGAACGCCCTGGGGCTGCCCGGGGTCTGGTTCCGGGAGGCCTATTTCACGCCTTCCTTCTCCAAGTACGCCGGGAAGACCTGCGGCGGGGTCCGGCTGCTCGTCCACGACCGGGAGGCCTTCGATCCGGTACGGGCCGGCATCGGGCTGCTGGTCACCGCCCGGCAGGTGTGGAGCGGCTTCGCCTGGCGCTCCGACCAGTGGATCGACCGGCTGACGGGCTCGGACCGGGTGCGGCGGATGGTCGACGCGGGGGCGGGCGTGGAGGAGATCGCGGGCGACTGGGCGGCGGGGCTGGCGGGGTTCGCGGCGGCACGGGAGCAGTACCTGCTGTATCCGTGAACCCGTGGGTGCACAGGGGCTGGCCGGGCGGCCCGTTCCGCAGGATGCTGCGGACAGGGACACGGCGTGGAGGGGGGCGTCATGGTGCACATCGGCGGGGCGGTGCCCGCGGGGGCCGCGGGGGCGACGGGGACGGCGGCGGGCATCGGGGCCCGCCCGTACGTGGAACTGACCTTCGACGCGCAGGGCGACGCGGGCCCGGGCGCCCGGGAGGCGGTCTTCGGGATCGAGGCCACGGACCTGCTGGTCTTCGCCCACGGATGGAACTCCGACCGGTCCACTGCGATCCGGCTCTTCGACCGGTTCTACGCCCCCTTCGCGGATCTGGTGGGGACCGGGGTGCGGCTGGGGTACGTGGGGGTCGTGTGGCCCTCGATCCGGTTCGCGGACGAGCCGATACCCGACTTCGACGCCCGGGGCGCGGTGGAGGGCGCCGGGGCGGGTGCCGCGGAGCCGGGCCACGGGACGGCCCTGGACCCGGCCACCCGCAGGGCCCTCGGGGCGTTCTGGCCCGGACGGGCGGCGGAGCTGGACCGGATCGCCGAGCTGCTGGAGGAACGGCCCACGCGGGAGGGCGACTTCACCGAGTTCGGTGCGCTCGTACGGGAGCTGGCCGGGGTCGACGGGGTGGGCACGGGCGACGATCTGGCGGCGGCCTTCGCCCCGCGCGAGGTGCCGGACTTCCTCAGCGGGGACGTCCTGCGGGTGTGCCGGGAGTTCACCGACGCCCTGGCCGAGGCGGGTGCCACCTTCCCCGGGGACCGGCCCGGCGCCGGGGACTCCCCCGGCTTCTCGGCCGGCGGCGGGATGCGGACGCTGTGGAACGGCGCCAAGGAAGTGCTGCGCCAGGCCACGTACTACCAGATGAAGGCCCGGGCCGGGGTGGTCGGCGAGCACGGCCTCGGGCCGCTGCTGGCGGAGCTGGCCGGCCGCCGCCCGGCCCTGCGGGTGCACCTCATCGGGCACAGCTTCGGTGGCCGGGTGGTCTCCTTCGCCCTGCGCGCACTGCCGTCCGGGGCCCGGAACGTGAAGTCCGTGACCGTCCTCCAAGGGGCCTTCTCCCACTACGCGTTCGCCGACAGCCTGCCGCACGACCGGGGGCGCGGGGGCGCCCTGCGCGGGTTGCAGGACAGGGTCGACGGTCCGCTGACGGCCTGCCATTCCCCCTACGACTCCTCCCTCAAGGTGTTCTACCCGCTGGCCTCCCGGATGGCCGGCGATTCGGCCGGTCTGCTCGGTTTCGACGAGCGGTGGGGCGCGATCGGGCACGACGGGGTGCACGGTGTGCCGGGAACCCCGCGGCTGACCTTGGACGCGGCACTGCAGGGCGGCCTGCCCGCCGCGGGCTGCGTGAGCGTGGACGCGGGCTCCGTGGTCCGGCGCGGCGGGGCTCCGTCGGGGGCGCACAGCGACATCTGCCACGAGGAGCTGGCCCGGCTGGTGGTGGTCGCGGGGCGCATGGGGCGCTGAGTTCCGGCCATGTGCCACCCGTACGCCTCGACCGCCCCCGCATGCGCCCGCACCGGGCCGGGCATGTTGGGCACACAGCGCCGGTCCTGTGGGGAACACAGCGCGGCGGGCACGGCGCCCGGTGCTGGGCGCTCTGCGGAGGTGAAGGTGTGATGGCGGGATTCCGGAGTCTGGCCCATCAGGTGCGCGACGCACGCAACGACAGGGCCCTGCGGCGCCATTCGCTGCGGCGCTGCCTGGAGCGGTTCGCCCCGTACGGGCACCGCGCGACCTGGTGGCACCTGTGCGACCGGCACGGGATCGGTCCCGAGGACCGGTCGGCGGACCCCTCGCGGCTGGTGGCCGCGCTGGAGGAGCTGGAGGAGGCGCGGGCGGTCTGGCTGGAGTACGAACGGCAGTTCGCGGCGCGCCGTCGGCGCGAGAAGCACGACGGGTTGCGGCGGCCCGAGTGGGCGTGGAGCGGCAGCGGGGACGCGGTGGTGCGGTGCGCCGATCCGGGTGTGCGGCCGCAGGGGGCGCTGGGCGAGGTGCTGAGACGGCTGGTGGAGGCGCTGGAGTCGGAGCCGGGGACGGGGTGCCCGGTGTGCGGGGCGCGGGAGTTGCACTGGCCGGTGCGGGTGCCTCCGGTGGTGACGGCGAAGGCGGTGGCCCGGGCGTCGGGCCCCGCCACGGCCGGCGGGCCGTCCGGCGCCGGGCCGTCCGGCGCCGGGTGGGCCTGGGACGGGCCGGTGTGCGCGGGCTGCGGAATCGTGGTGCCGAGACCGGCGCTCGCGGACACGGCGCTCCAGGGGGCCGATCTGGCGGGCGCGGCGTGAGCGGGGCCTCGGCGGGGGCGGGAGCCGCACCGGGGTCCGGAGCAGGGCCCGGAACCGGCCCAGCCGGCCGGAGAGCCGGAGCGGAGCCGACGCTGGTGGTGTCGCTCAACGGGTCCCGGAACGCTGCCGACGGACCGGCCGTCCCGATGAGCCCCGGGGACCTGGTGGAGGCCGCGCTGGCGGCGGTGGCCGCCGGGGGCCGGGAGGTGCTGGTCCATGCGCGCACCCCGTGCGGTCGCGAGAGCCTCTCGCCCCGGGTGGTGGGGCCGCTGCTGGAGGCCCTGCGCGAGGCCGGCCTCGCGCGTGGTCCCGGGCCCGGCGGCGGGGTGGCCGTGAGCGTGGCCGTGAGCGTGGCGTCCGAGCCGGATCAAGCGGGGCGGTCGGCGCGGGTGCGGAGCTGGACGGTGCTGCCCGACCGGGCGGTGGTGCGGTTCGCGGAGCCGGGAGCCCGGGAACTCGCCGAAGAGCTGCTGGAGCGCGGGGTGGCGGTGGACGCGGAGGTCCCGGTGGGCGGGTCGCCGGAGCCGCTGGCGCGGTTCCTGGCCTGGCCGGTACGGGATCCCGCGCGGGTCCGGCTCCTCGCCGAGCCGGCCTCCGCCGACCCGGGGCCGGTGGCCGAGCTGCTGCGCCGGCTGCCCCCGGTGCCGGTGCTGCTGTTCGGGCGGGGGCCGGCGGCCTGGCCGGTGCTGCGGCTGGCCGCGCGGTACGGCACCGGGGCGCGGATCGGCGTAGGAGACGTGCTGCACCTGCCGGACGGGCGGGCGGCGCGGTCGAACGCCGAGCTGGTCGCGGCGGCGGTCCGCGCCCGGGAGGTCACAACAGCCGGGAACCGGTGAGCCGTTCGCCGAAGACGTCGTCGGGGTTGGAGAGCGCGCAGTTCTCCAGGGAGAGGCATCCGCAGCCGATGCAGTCGGTCAAATGGTCGCGCAGACGGCCGAGTTGGGCTATCCGATGGTCGAGCTCGGCGCGCCAGCTCTCGGACAGCCGGGCCCAGTCCTCGCGGTTGGGCGTGCGGCCTTCGGGGAGCTGGGCGAGTGCGTCGCGGATGCTGGCGAGGGGGATGCCGACGCGCTGGGCGGCCCGTACGAACGCCACGCGGCGCAGGGCGTCACGGGTGTAGCGGCGCTGGTTGCCGGAGGTGCGGCGGCTGCTGATCAGGCCCTTGGCCTCGTAGAAGTGCAGCGCGGAGACGGCCGCGCCGCTGCGGGCGGACAGCTGGCCGACGGTGAGTTCATGGACCTTCTCGGGAATCTGCGGCACACCGCCGAGGGTAATCGGCCGGGCCGGGATTCGGTGCCCGGTACGTCGTTGACAGATCCACGACGGCCCCAGCATGCTGAGCAAGCGCTTATTCGCCAGGGAGAGGTACGGGTATGTCCGAGCCGAGGATCTTCACGTCCGCCGAGGAGCTCACCGCCGGGATCGGCGCACCGCTCGGCCCGAGCGACTGGCTGGAGGTGGACCAGAAGCGGATCGACCTCTTCGCGGACGCCACCGGGGACCACCAGTGGATCCACGTGGACCCGGAGCGGGCGGCGTCCGGACCCTTCGGCTCCACGATCGCGCACGGATACCTCACGCTGTCGCTGCTCCCGAGCCTGGTGCCGCAGATCATGCGGGTCGAGGGCATGCGGATGGGCATCAACTACGGGGTGAACAAGGTGCGTTTCCCGGCGCCGGTGC
This sequence comes from Streptomyces sp. NBC_00193, assembly GCF_026342735.1. Taxonomy (GTDB): domain Bacteria; phylum Actinomycetota; class Actinomycetes; order Streptomycetales; family Streptomycetaceae; genus Streptomyces; species Streptomyces stoeckheimensis. The sequence continues at coordinate 5,210,931 of NZ_JAPEMM010000001.1, read as the reverse complement.
CGGTCGGTTCGCGGCTGCGCGCGACCGCGCTGATCACCGAGGTGGTGGAGGCGGGCGGCGGCGTCCAGGTGTCGGCCACCGTGACGGTCGAGCGCGAGGGCGGCGACAAGCCGGTGTGCGTGGCCGAGTCGGTGTCCCGCTACTACTTCTGAACCGCTCCCGAACTGCCGCCGAGCTACTTCCGAAACGCGCCGCCGGCCTCGCCGGGGCCCGCGCCCACCATGCGGAGCACGAGGCCGGCGTAGAGCGCGCCGACCTCGTCGGGCGTGCGGCGGCCGTCCGCGCTGAACCAGCGGGCGACGTCGATGCAGAGCGACAGCACGGCGAGCGTGGTGCCGGGAACGTCCGGGACGAAGAACTCACCGGCCGCGACGCCGTCGGCGAGGATGCGGCGGATGGCCGCGTCGCTCTGCCGGCGCAGGGCCACGATGTCGGAGCGGTGCTCCGGGGCGAGAGCATCGAGCTCGTACTGGACCACGCGCGCGGTGGTGTGATGGGCCGCGTGCCAGCCCACGAAGGACCGTACGGCCGCGTCGAGCCGCTCCGCGGCGCTGCCGGGGCCCGAGGCCGCGGTGTCCAGGATCTCCAGGGCCTTGTCGTGGCCGATCCGGCTGATCCGGTGGAGCAGCTCTTCCTTGGTCTTGTAGTGGATGTAGAGCGCGGCCGGGCTCATGCCGGCCCGCCCCGCGATGTCCCGCGTGGTGGTGGCGTGGTAGCCGCGCTCCGCGAAGGCCTCCACGGCGGCGACGAGCAGTCGCCGCGCGGCGTCGGGGGTGACCTCCGACCACGGCCGGTAGCCGCCGATCTCCTCCACGCTGTCCATCACTCGCTCACCCTCGTCGGCCTGTAGGAATGAACAGCTTACCGGAGGGTGGTGAGCAAGCGCTTAGCGATCCTGGGGAGTGGGCTGCTTCGGGACGGCGAAGGGGTCGTAGCCCGTCATGATCTTCTCCATCCTGGCCTGGTCGACCCGGGTGACGATCTGGGTGACCTCCTGGCGGTCGCGGATCACCTTGGCGAGGGTGAAGGCCGAGGTGGTGAGGTAGAGGACCGCGATGCCGAGGAAGGCGCGGACCCAGCCGTTCGCCTCCAGGTTGTAGATCCCCAGGGCGACCGCGCCGATGGCGATGCCGAAGGAGGCGACGGCCTGGCCGTAGTAGGCGCCCGTGTTCTGCTGCTTGACCGGTGTCTCGTTCATGGGTCCAGCATCGGGCGGGCCGGGCCGCGGCACATCCGTGCACGTACTCACCTGCGTACTCAGGAACTTCGGGGCGCCCTGGGGAACTTCAGGGGCTCGGAAGGCCGGATCAGAAGGCGGAAACCCCCGTGCGGGCGCGGCCGATGAGGAGCTTCTGGATCTGGCTGGTGCCCTCGTACAGGGTCATCACGCGGGCGTCGCGCAGCAGCTTGCCGGCCGGGTACTCGTCGATGTAGCCGTAACCGCCGTGCACCTGGAGGGCGTTGCTCGCGGCGCGGACGGCGGCCTCGGAGGCGAAGAGCTTGGCGGTCGAGGACTCGGTGGCGAAGGGCAGTCCGCGGTCGATCAGATCGGCGACCCGCCAGGTCAGCAGCCGGGCGGCGTCCACGTCCACGGAGATGTCGGCGATCAGCTCCTGGACCAGCTGGTGATGGGCGATCGGCTTGCCGAACTGCTCGCGCTGGGCCGCGTAGGAGACGGCCGCGTCCAGCGCGGCCTGGGCGATGCCGACGCAGCCCGCGGCCACGGACATCCGGCCCTTGGCGAGGGCCGACATGGCGACGGAGAAGCCCTTCCCCTCGGGGCCGAGCATCGCGGAGGCGGGCACGCGCACGCCGTCGAGGGCGAGTTCGGCGGTGGCTTGGCCGCGCAGGCCCAGCTTGCCGTGGATCTCGCGGCGGGTCAGGCCCGGGGCGTCGGTGGGCACGAGGAAGGCGGAGATCCCGCGGTGGCCCGGATCCTCGTTCGTGCGGGCGAAGAGCAGGACCACGTCGGCCCAGGTGCCGTTGGTGATGAACATCTTGCTGCCGCTGATCACGTACGCGTCGCCCTCGCGCCGGGCACGGGTGGTGAGGGCGGCGGCGTCGGAGCCGGTGCCGGGCTCGGTGAGCCCGAAGCAGCCGAGGGCTTCGCCCGAGCACAGGCGGGGCAGCCAGGCCCGCTTCTGCTCCTCGCTCCCCCAGGCGGCGACGGTCTTGGCGACCAGGCCCAGGGAGACGGAGACGATGCCGCGCACGGCGGAGTCCCCGCGGCCGAGCTCCTCGGTGACCAGGACGTAGGCGAGGTGGTCGCCGCCGGAGCCGCCGTACTCCTCGGGGACGGTCAGGCCGAGGAAGCCGACGGAGCCGAGCTTCTTGACGATGGCCCGGTCCACGCTCTCGGCGCGGTCCCACTCGGCGGCGTACGGAGCGATCTCGCGCTCGGTGAACGCGCGGGCGAGATCGCGTACGGCGGACTGCTCCTCGCTGAGCTCCAGATTCACCGGGCACCTCCGGGTGGGGAAGAAATCGGGGGACGGGCGGGACGGGCGGGGCCGTTAATTACCACCGCTAGTTTAAATGCGGCAGGCCTTACTATGTGGCGCATGGCCAGACCGCGCAAGCCCCTCCTCAGCAGATCCCGCATCGTCGAGGCGGCCGGCGCTCTGGTGGACGGCGAGGGGCTGGAGGCCGTCTCGACGCGGCGGCTGGCGGCGGCGCTGGGGGTCAGCGGACCTTCGCTGTACAACCACTTCCGCACGAAGGACGAGATCCTGGACGCGGTCGCGGACGCGGTGAGCGCGCGGGTCGACCTGTCGATGTTCGACGCCGGGGACGGCCGGGAGTGGCAGGTCGCCCTGCGCGACTGGGCGCACTCGTACCGGGCCGCCCTGTCCGACCATCCGAACATCGTGCCGGTGCTGGCGCGCGGGCCGGGCCGCAGGCCGGCCGGACTGCGGGTGGCGGACGCCGTCTTCGGGGCCATGACCGCGGCCGGCTGGCCGCCGGCGCAGGCGACCCGGATCGGTGCGCTGATGCGGTACTTCATCCTCGGCTCGGCCGTGGCTTCCTTCGCCGGGGGTTTCGTCGACGACGAGACGGCATACGACCCGTCGGACTATCCGCACCTGGGCCAGGCCCACCTGCTGGCGGAGCGCCGGCGCGAGGTGGACGAGGGCGCCTTCGAGACGGGCCTGGCGGCGCTGCTGGACGGGCTGGCCCTCCAGTACGCGGCGCTGCGGGAGACCGCCTGAGCGCAGCCAATCCAGCCGTCCGGCGTCTGAGGACCGGGGTCTGGGGCGGAGCCCCAGGGCGTCCGGGCGCAGCCCGGGACCCCATCCTCAGCCCGTCCGGCGATTGAGGACCGGGGTCCGGGCAGCGCCCGGGGACACACCCGGCCCCGCCGGCGTTTGAGGCGCGGATCCGGGCGGCGCCCGGGGAACGGTGGAAGGGCGGGTAGGGGAACTTCGCCCCGCGGCCTCCCAGAGTCCGGCCGGGCGCTAGAAGATCACCAGCGAGCGGCCGCCCTTGCCCGCCAGCATCGCGTCGAAGGCCGCCGGGATGCCGTCGAGGGTGATGCGGTCCGTGACGAGCGCGCCGAGGTCGATGCGGCCCGCGCGGACGTGGGCGGCGATCACCGGGAGGTCGCGGGCGGGATCGCTGTTGCCGTAGACGCAGCCGGTGAGGGTGCGTGCGAAGTGGAAGATCTCCAGGGCGTTGAAGGTGACCTGCTGTTCCTTGCCGCCGATGCCGACGACCGTCGTACGGCCGCCGCGCCGGGTGGATTCCCAGGCGGCCCGGATGCTCGCGGCCCGGCCGGCGCACTCGACGGCAACGTCCGCGCCGTGGCCGCCGGTGAGCGCGCGGATGTCCTTGGCGGTCGTCTCGGAGGCGAGCAGGAACTCCGTGGCCCCGGCCGCCCGGGCCAGTTCCTCCTTGTCCGGGGAGACGTCCACGGCCACGATCGGGCCCGCCGTCGCGATCCGGGCCGCCTGGAGGGCGGCCAGACCCACGCCGCCGACTCCGAAGACGGCCACCGACTCGCCGGGGCGGACCTGGGCGCTGTGGTGGACCGCTCCGTAGCCGGTGAGGACCGCGCAGCCGAGCAGCGCGGCCTCGGCGAGCGGGATCCCGGCGGGGGCGGGCAGGACGCAGTTGGCCGCGACGACCGTCTCCTCGGCGAAGGCGGCCACGTTCAGCCCGGGGTGCAGCTCGGCGCCCAGGGCGTCGTGGGCGTACACCGCGCCGACCCCGGTGAGCGCCTTGGCGCAGAGCCAGACCTCGCCGATCGAGCAGTGGTGGCACTGCCCGCAGGACGGGGCCCAGTTGAGCACCACCCCGTCGCCGGGCGCGACGTGGGTGACCCCTTCGCCGACGGCGAGGACCGTGCCCGCGCCCTCGTGGCCGAGGACGGCGGGTACGGGGACCCGCATGGTGCCGTTGGTGAGGGAGAGGTCGGAGTGGCAGACACCGGCGGCGGCGAGCCGTACCCGGACCTGGCCGGGGCCGGGTTCGGGCAGCACGATGTCCCGTATCTCCAGCGGGGCTCCGACGGCGGGCAGGATGGCGGCGCGGACCATGATCGTCGTCTCCGTGTGTGCGTTGCGGGGCTGGAACCGTGCGGGTGTGCTCAGAACTGCAGGGACTTGGTCTGGAGGTACTCGGCGAGGCCGTGCGGGCCCAGCTCGCGTCCCACGCCCGACTTCTTGTACCCGCCGAAGGGGGCGAGCGGGTTGAAGCGGCCGCCGTTGATGTCCACCTGGCCGGTGTCCATCAGGCGGGCGAAGGCCACGGCCGTCGCCTCGTCGGCGGCCCAGACCGCCCCGCCCAGCCCGTAGTCCGTGCCGTTCGCGATGGCCAGGGCCTCGTCCTGGTCCGCGTAGGGCAGGATCGACAGCACGGGACCGAAGATCTCCTCCTGGGCGATGGTCATCTCGGGCGTGACGTCGGCGAACACGGTCGGGGCGATGAAGTACCCCTGCTCGTGCGGCGCCTCGGGCCCGCCCGCGACGAGGCGGGCACCCTCCTCCACGCCCTTGGTGATGAAGCCGCGGACGCGGTCGCGCTGCTTGGCGCTGACGACCGGGCCGAGGCGGGTGCCCGGGTCGAGGGGGTCGCCGGAGGCGTACTTGGCCGCGGCGGCTGCCGCGAGGGAGACCGCCTCCTCGTACTCGTCCCGGTGGACGAGCATGCGGGTGAGCGCGTTGCAGCTCTGGCCGGAGTTGTTCATGACGTGGCCCACGCCCGCGGCGACGGCCTTGGCGAGGTCGGCGCCGGGCAGGATGACATTGGCCGATTTGCCGCCCAGTTCCAGGGCGACCCGCTTGACGGCGGCGCCGGCCGTGGCGCCGATCTGCTTGCCGACGGCGGTGGAACCGGTGAAGGAGACGAGGTCGACTCCCTCGTGCGCGGCCAGGGCCTGGCCGGTGACCGGGCCGGTGCCGGTCACCAGGTTGAAGACCCCGGCGGGGATCCCCGCCTCGTGCACGGCTTCGGCGAAGAGCTGTGCGGTCAGCGGGGTGTCCTCGGCGGGCTTGAGGACGATGGTGCAGCCAGCGGCGAGAGCGGGTGCCACCTTGGCAACGATCTGGTGCAGCGGGTAGTTCCAGGGAGTGATCGCCCCGACGACGCCGACCGGCTCCAGCAGCACGGTCGAGTTCCCGATCCGCTCCTCGAAGGCGTACGAGGCCCCGAGCTCGGCGTAGGAGGAGGCCACGGCGATCGGCGCCCCGACGTGGACCATCTCCGAGAACCCCAGCGGCGATCCGAGCTCGGCGGTGATGGTCTCGGCTATCTCCCCCTTGCGGGCGACCAGCACGTCCCGCAGGGCCCCGATGAGGGCCGCCCGCTCGGCCGGAGCCGTGGCCGCCCAGGCCGGGAAGGCCGCGCGGGCCGCGCGTACGGCCGCGTCCACGTCCTCGGGCGTTCCGGCCGGCACCGAGGCGATGGGCCGCTCGTCCGCCGGGTTCAGGACCTCGATGCGGTCGTGGCCGAGGGCGGCCCGCCACTCGCCGCCGATGTACATCCCGTCATGGGCCTTCATGGCAATCCTCCCGAGCACGCACGATCCTGACGTCGCCAACACCCTACAAACTAGCGTCGGTAGTTTTGTGTGCGCCAGGGGCGGACGGGGTCAGATGATGCCGAAAAGCATCCCTGCCGCCAGGACCACCAGGGAGGTCAGGGCCGCCCATTTCACGGTGAACCGGGTGTGGTCGCCGAACTCGACCTTGGCCATGCCCACGAGGACGTAGACGGCCGGAACGAGCGGGCTCGACATGTGCAGGGCCTGCCCGACCAGGGAGGCGCGGGCGATTTCGAGCGGGGAGACCCCGTGGGCGGCGCCGGCCTCGGCCAGGACCGGCAGGACGCCGAAGTAGAAGCCGTCGTTGGACATGAAGTAGGTGAGGGGGAGGCTGAGCAGGCCGGTGACCAGGGCCATGTGCGGGCCCATGCCCTCGGGGATCGCTCCGACGAGCCAGTCGGCCATGTGCTTGACCATGCCGGTGCCGGTGAGGACGCCGGTGAAGACGGCGGCGGCGAAGACCATTCCGGCGACGTTCAGGACGTTCTCGGCGTGGGCGGCGATCCGGGCCTTCTGGTCGGGCATGTGGGGGAAGTTGACGGTGAGGGCGAGGGCGGCCCCGAGGAGGAAGAGCACCGGGATCGGGAGCAGTTCCATGATCATGGCGGTGAGCAGGGCGACGGTGAGGCCCGCGTTGAACCAGTACAGGCGGGGACGCAGGGTCGGGCGGTGCGGGTCGAGGCCCTGGAAGCCGTCCTCGGCGGGGGTGATGCCTTCGGTTCGGGTGACGCCTTCGGCGGGGGTGACGCCCTCGGCGGGGGCGGGCGGGGCGGGGGTGTGCGGGGCGGCGGTGTTCGGGGCGGGTCCCGTGGAGCGGGCGGACGGGAGGGAGGCCTCGGGGCTTGTGGCGGCGGCCGGGCCGGTACCGGCCGCGACCAGGAGTTCCTCGGCCGGATCCGCCGACCGCCCGGTGCCGGCGGGGAGGGTCAGCAGGCCGAGGCGGCGGCGTTCCTTGAGGCCGAGGACGTAGGCCAGGACGAAGACGAAGAGCAGGCCCACCGCGAGCGCGGGGATCATCGGTACGAAGATGTCGGCGGCGTCGAGCTTGAGCGCGGTGGCGGCGCGGGCCGTGGGGCCGCCCCAGGGCAGGGTGTTCATGACGCCGTTGGCGGTGGCCGCGACTCCGGTCATGACCACCAGGCTCATCCCGAGGCGCTTGTAGAGCGGGTACATCGCCGAGACGGTGATCATGAAGGTGGTCGAGCCGTCGCCGTCGAGCGAGACGATGGCGGCGAGGACGGCGGTGCCGACCACGACGCGCATCGGGTCGGCCCTGCAGAAGCGCAGGATGCCGCGCACGATCGGGTCGAAGAGGCCGACGTCGATCATCACGCCGAAGTAGACGATGGCGAACATCAGCATGGCGGCGGTCGGCGCGAGCTTGCCGACTCCGTCGATGACGTAGCCGCCGAGCTGCGCGCCCTGTCCGGCGAACACGCAGAAGAGCGCGGGGATGAGGACGAGCGCCGCGATGGGCGACATTTTCTTCAGCATGATCAGGACCAGGAAGGTCGCGATCATGGCGAAGCCGAGGAAGGTCAGCATGTGGGGGAACCTAGGTGCCTCCTCCGGGGGCCAACAAGACGTCCGAGCGTGAGCAATACGAGCAAAACCCCAGCTCAGGGGATGGGTGTCAGTTCGACGGGGAAGCCGTTGAGCACGGCCGTGCCGGAGAGCGGGTCGAGCCGGCTGCCGTCGAGGAGCTGGTTGACGTTGACTCCGGGCACGGCCGCGGCCACCGAGAGGCGGGTGCCGGGGCGGTCGTGGCCCCAGCCGTGCGGGAGGCTCACGACTCCGGTACGGAGGGTGTCGGTGACCTCCACGGGCACCTCCAGGCTGCCGCCGTCGGCGGTGATCCGGGCCGGGCGGCCGTCGGTGAGGCCGAGCCGGGCGGCATCGTCCGGGTGGACCTGCAGGGTGCAGCGGTTGGAGCCTCCGGCGAGGGCCGGAACGTTGTGCAGCCAGCTGTTGTTGGAGCGCAGGTGGCGGCGGCCCACGAGGACCAGGGCGGCGGGGCGGTCGGTGAGCGTCCCGCGCAGCCTGGGGAGTTCGGCCGCGATCGGGTCCGGGAGGAGCTCGATCCTGCCGCTGCGCGTCCTCAGCAGGCCGGGGAGCCGGGGGCGCAGCGGGCCCAGGTCGATTCCGTGCGGGTGCGCGAGGAGCCGGTCCAGTCCGAGGGCCCCGGTGTCGGCCGCGGCGCCGGGGCCGGCCGCGCCGTCCGGTGCGCCCGCGCGGGTTTCCGTAGCGGGGCTCCCGGGCAGGTCCGCGGCCGCGGCGAACCGGTCTCCGTAGGGGCCCAGCCGGAGCATCAGGTCGAGGCGGCGCTCGGGGCCGCTGCCGCCCGCGAGCAGCCCGGCGAGGCGCGCCGGATCCTGCCCGCGCAGCGGTGAGTCCGGGTCGGCGCACTCCCGGGCGAGGGTGGCCCCGATGGCCAGGTCGTCCACGGCTCCCGGGTCGGTTCCGTGCATGCCGGAGACGGCGAGTACGAGACGGGCGTGGATCTCGCACTCGTCCATGCGCCCGTCCTCGAGCGGGACGGCGGGCGGCGAATAGCGGACCTGGTTGCGGATGGCGAAGGTGTTGAAGGCGAAGTCGAAGTGGGCGCTCTGCGAGGGCGGCGCGGGGGGCAGGACGACGTGGGCGTGGCGCGAGGTCTCGTTGAGGTAGGGATCGATGCTGACCATGAAGTCGAGCCCGGCCAGGGCCGCGTCGAGGCGCCGGCCGTCGGGGGCGGACAGCACGGGGTTCGCCGCGATGGAGACGAGGGCCCGGATCCGCCCCTCCCCCGGCGTGTCGATCTCCTCCGCCAGCGCGGCCAGCGGGAGTTCGGCCTTGGCCTCGGGGTGGCCGCTGACCCGGCTGTGCCAGCGGCCGAGGCCGAAGCCCTTGCCGGGTCCGGCCGGCCGGGGTGCGCGGTCGGTCGCGGACAGCGGGAACAGGGCTCCGCCCGGCCGGTCGAGATTGCCCGTCAGGATGTTCAGCACGTCGACCAGCCAGCTGGCGAGCGTGCCGTACTCCACGGTGCAGCTGCCGATCCGCCCGTAGACGGCGGCGGTCGGCGCGGCCGCGAGATCCCGGGCGAGCGCGCGGATCTCCTCGGCCGTGAGGTCGCAGGCGGGGGCAACGGCCTCGGGAGTGAAACCACCGAGCGCTTCGGCGAGTTCCCCGATTCCCTGGGTGTGTTCCGCGAGCACGCCCGGATCGGTCAGCTCCTCGGCGAGCAGGGTGTGGGCCAGGGCGGCGAGCAGAGCTGCGTCGCTGCCGGGCCGCGGCGCGAGGTGGCGGTCGGCGAGCTTGGCGGTGCGGGTGCGGCGCGGGTCGACGACGACGAGGGTGCCGCCCCGTGCGCGCAGCGCCTTGAGCCGGCCGGGGAAGTCGGGTGCGGTGCACAGGGAGCCGTTGGACTCGACCGGGTTCGCCCCCAGGAGCAGGAGGAAGTCCGTGCGGTCGAGGTCCGGGACGGGAATGGCGAAGGGATCCCCGAAGAGCAGGCCGCTGGAGACGTGTTTGGGCATCTGGTCGAGGGTGCTGGCGGTGAAGAGGTTGCGGGTGCCGAGGGCTTTGAGGAGCAGCGGCGGGTAGAGCTGGCCGGCCATGGTGTGGACGTTCGGGTTGCCGAGGACGACGCCGACGGACTGGGGCCCGTACGTCCGCACGAGGGCGGGGACCGCGTCGGCGATGGCCTGGAAGGCCTCCTCCCAGGTGGCCTCGTGGAGCCGGCCGTCGCGTCGCACGAGGGGGGTGCGCAGCCGGTCGGGGTCGGCGTCGAGGCCACCGAAGGCGGCGCCCTTGGGGCAGATGAAACCGCGGCTGAACACGTCGTCGCGGTCTCCTCGGGCCCCGGTGACGGTGGTGCCTTCGATGGTGAGCGTGAGGCCGCACGTGGCTTCACAGAGGGGGCAGATGCGCAGGGCGGTGCGGGGCATGGGCCCTCCAGGGGCAGCAGGCTGCGGCACGGGGCACGGGCGCCGGACCCGCGCGAGCGGCACCGAGCATACCGACCGGTAGGCACGGTGGGGAGGGTCCGCGGCACACGGAATCGCACCGCAGGAAAGCCGGACGCTCCGCGCATGCCCTCGCCGCCCCGCCGCACCCCCCTCGCGCATTCGCACCGGCCCCCGCACGCTCCGGCCGTTCCCCCTGGTCAGCGGCGCCCATTGGTCCTTCTGCTGACGCAATTCGGCGCCCTTGGTCGGGAAAGCACATTGCCCCTGTGGAGGGGGACGGTTTGGATTGCCGAATGACATCCACGCTCGACGGTTGTACGCCCTGGCCCGAGGAATTCGTCGACTACTACTGGGCGTCCGGCCACTGGCGGGGCAACACGCTGGACAACCTGCTGCGCGGCTGGGCCCTGCAGTACGGACCGCGGACCGCGCTCGCCCACGGCGACACCCGCATCACGTACGCGGCCCTGAACCGCCGCGTGGGCCGGATGGCCGCCGGGTTCCGGCTGCGCGGCCTGCGGACCGGGCAGCGGGTCCTCGTCCAGCTGCCCGCCATTCCCGAGCTCGTCGTCACCGTGTTCGCCCTGATGCGCGCCGGCGCGGTCCCCGTGCTCTGCCCGGTCTCGCACCGGGCGCCCGAGGTGTCCCACGTGGTCCAGGTCTCCGAGGCCACCGGCTACGTCGGCCCCCCGACGTACCGGGGCTTCGACCACACGGCGATGGCCGCCGAGATCGCGGCGCAAGGCCCCTTCCTGCGCCGGGTGTTCACCTTCGAGCCGCCGGGCACCTCGGACCCGTACGGCGGCTTCACGACCGACACGGCGGGCTGTCACTACTTCCCGCTGAACTCCCTCGACTCGCCGCCCGAACCGGCGCTCGCGCTGACCGCCGGCCAGGTGGCGTTCTTCCTGCTCTCCGACGCTCCCGGCGAGGCGCCCGAGCTGGTTCCGCGCACCCACAACGACTACGCCTACCAGGCGCGGGCCGCGGCCGAGCTGGTGTCGCTCACCCAGGACGACGTGTACCTCGCCGCGCTGCCCTCCGATCTCAACCTGGCCTTCGGCGGCCCCGGCATCATCGGCACGCTGACCGTCGGCGGCACCGTCGTCCTGGTCGAGGACCAGGAACCCGCCGCGTGCCTGGAGGCCGTCGAGCGCGAGCGGGTCACCGTCGCCGCGGTGACGCCGGCCGCGGCCCGGCACTGGCTCGACGCGCGTGCCGGGGCCGGGGCCGGGGCTGACGTGAGCAGCCTGCGCCTCGTGCAGATCGGCGGCAACACCCCGCCCCTGGAGCGCGCGACCGCCGAGCGGGTGGCCGCCGAGTGGGACTGCCGCCTCCAGCAGGTCTTCGCCGCGCCCGAAGGGCTGCTCACCCTCACCCGGCCCGACGATCCGGACGAGACCGTGCTCACGACGCAGGGCCGTCCGCTCTCCCCCGACGATCAGATCCGTGTCGTCGACGCCGACGGCAAGGAACTCCCGGACGGGAAGCCGGGCGAACTCCTGGCCCGCGGCCCCTACACCGCCCGCGGCTACTACCGGGCTCCCGGCCTCAACGCGCGCTCCTTCACCCCCGACGGGTACCTGCGCACCGGCGTCCTCGCGCGGCGCACGCCGGACGGCAACCTGGTGGTGGCGGGTCGCCTGGAAGGCGCTTCGCAGCCGCTCGGCCTGGGGTGATCCCCCGCCCGGGCCGTGACGGGCAGGGCCGGGCTGGACTCCGGTCCCGGGCCCCGGCGCGGGCCCCGGCGCGTCAGTCCAGGACGCGCGCGAGGTACGCGTGCATCATGGCGCGCGTTTCGGCGACGATGTCGGCGTCGCCGTCCGGGTCGTTGCGGAAGGCCAGCTGGATCAGGGCGTCCGTGGCCTCGACCGCGACCAGCACGGCCCGTTCCAGGGCGGCGTCCGGGGTGAGGGCGAGGTGGGCGCCGAGGAGTTCGGTGAGGCGGACGGCGACCAGGTGGTTGGGGTCGGAGGCCGGCCCCTCGGGCGGCGGCGCCGGCACCCCGAAGTCGACGAGGGCGAAGCCGGGCACGCTGCGCTTCATGACCAGGTACTCGTCCAGCACCGCGTCGACGACCGGGCGCCAGTCGGTGTCCGGGAGGTCCGCGAGACGCTGCTCGATGCCGTCGGCGTACTGGTCGAGGTTGCGGTGGGCCAGGGCGATGGCCATGGCCCGCTTGTTGCCGAAGAACCGGTAGACCGAACCGATCGGCACGCCGGCCCGCAGGGCCACGGCCCGGGTGCTGAGGTTCTCGTACCCGGTCTCGTCAAGGAGCTCCGCGCAGGCGTCGAGGATCCGGGCGAGGCGGTCGGCGCTGCGCTGCTGGATCGGCGTCCGGCGCAGGGGGTGGGCTGGGGGCACGGGGTCCATCATGCCGCTCCTGGGTTCACGGTTCGGCGGCGGTACCGGTTCGGCCGCCTCAGTTCAGCAGCAGGCTGAGGCCGCCCACGGTGTACGTGATCATCAGCGCGAGCAGCGGGAGTTGCCCGACGACGGCTTTCGCGGGCGGGAAGAGGCGTACGGAGCGGTCGTGCGCGGCGATCACCCCGAGGACGTGGCCGGTCACGACGGCGATCACCTGGAGGGCGGCGAGGCCGCCGGGATCCAAGGGGGACAAGGGTTCCGGGGCGTTGTCAGTACCCACTGCCATGATGACTGTGCGTGGCCCTTCGGTTACCAGGAGGGAGAAGTAGTGGGCGACGAGATAGCCGAGGGCGATCGGCACGAGTGAGTGCGCGAAGGCGGTCAGCGGGCCGGGGTGCGGGCCGCAGACGAGGCGGGTGACCGCCGCGCAGAGGCAGTAGAGGGCGGCGACGAGGGCGATGGCGCCGGCGAGTCCGAGGGTGGCGGCCGGAGTGCGGCCGAGGGGGGAGGTCTGGATCGCGTTGATCCATGAGGGGTTGTCGGAGAAGCCGTCGTAGGCGGTGGATCCGAGCAGGACGCAGACGGTGGCGACGAGTCCGGGCCGCTCGGGTGTCGCGTCGAGTCCGTGGAAGGGGTTACGGAGGACCAGGCGGCCGTCGCTGCGACGGCCGAGGGGGGAGAGCCGGGCCAGGAGGGCGGAGTACGCCTCGAAGGCGTCTCCGTCGGCGAACCAGCGTTCGCCGTAGCGGGCGGCGAACAGGAGTTGGACGGCGGCGTAGCCGGTCAGGGCGATCAGGAGGGTGGTGGTGGAGGCGGGATCGGGAGAGACGAGTTCGAGCCAGGTGAAGGCGAAGAGCCCGGCGGCGGCCGGCCATTGCCCCAGCCGGGCGGGGAGCGGGCGGTGCGATCGGGGCTCCGGGCCAGGGGGATCCACGCCGAGGGGATCCACGTCGGGGGAATCCATGCCGGGGGAATCCATGCCGGGGGAATCCGGCACCACGGCGAGGTGCGGTGCCGGGGGCCGCGGGCTCCGGGAGGAGCGTGCGGCGGTCTTGGCGGCGCCGGCGGCAACTGCGGCTGCGGGACGGGCCGTACGGAGCCTCCCCGCGAGCCGGGCGAGCAGGCGGTGCAGGGTGCGGAGGGGGTTGAGGAGGCGCCAGACGGGGCCGAGGAGGAGGGAGGCGGGGACGAGGCCGACCCAGAGCAGGACGTAGACGGCGCCGGGTGCGGGGTTGCGGGCGGGGTCGTCGGGGCCGAGGAGGAGGTACAGGAGGACGGCGAGCGAGGCCGCGAGGCCGAGCCCGCGCAGGGCGGTGCGGGTGGCCGGCGCGTCGGCCACCCGCTGGAGCCCCGCGGGCAGGGCCACGCCCGAGCGGTCGCCGCGGAAGCGGGAGGCCGACCAGAGGAGGCCCAGTGCGAGGAAGGAGACGAAGAGTGCGGTGAAGGCACCGGCGAAGGCGTAGAAGGGGGAGATCGGCAGGTCGTGCTGCGAGCCGATGCCGTGCGCGAGCGTCACCGGACGAGGAGTTGGGTCAGGACGAGGTCGGACTCGTGGGTCTCGACCTCGAAGAGGCCCGTGCGGTCGGCCGTCAGGATCAGGGTGGCCTCCTGGCCTGCCGGCAGGGCGAGTTCCTTGTCGAAGCCGTGGACGTGCAGGGTGTCGGCGCGGTCGCTGGTGACCCGCAGGGCCACCCGCTCGCCGCGCGTCAGCTCCACCCGGCCCGGGGCCGGGCTGACCTTGCCGTCCCGCACGGTGATGGTCACCGTGCGGTCGGCGTCCTGCGCGGCCTCCGGGGGCGTGGGGGACGGTGCGGCTGGGGAGTGCGGGTGGCTGGACCGGCCCGACCCGGCGGCGAGTTCGAGGGTCGCTTCGACCGGCTTGCCCGCCACCGCCCAGGCCGTGTGGTCGTCCGCGTAGAGGCGGACGGTCAGGGTGTGCGGGCCGCCGCCCGCCGGCACCTGCGCGGCGGGCAGGTGGAACCAGGGACCGTACAGGCGCGCCAGTTTGCGGCCGTCCAGCTCCAGGTGCGCGTGGCCGGCACCCGGGAGGGCGGCGCCGCCGGCGCTGTCGGGGGTGAAGCGGAAGTTCGCCACCGTCAGCTGGAGGTTCCAGCCGTCCTCGGAGTCCGGCCGGGCGGCGATCCGTACCTCCGGCGCGCCCTCGGCCGGGACCTCGCGGAGCCGGTGGCCGGCGCCGTCGTCGGCGGTGAGCAGGGTGCCGACCTTGCCGGAGGCCTGCTCGTGGGTGGTGCCGGGCTTGTGGTGGGTGGTGGCCCGTCCCCCGCAGCCCGTCGCCGCGCCGCCGGCCAGGAGCAGGGCCAGGGCGAGCAGCGTCGCCGCGCGGCCCGTCCGGCGGGACGGGCCGGGCTGGCGGGACCCGCGGGACAGGTGCGGCGGCGTACCGCAGACGGCGCACGAGGTCCGCCGTTCGGGGCGGCCGCCCGGGTGGCCCGCGTGGTCCGGGTGGTGGCCCGTCACGGCTGGTCTCCCCCGGCTGCGGCGCCGTCCGCGGCCTCGGGACCGGCCTCGGTTTCTGCGCTGCGGGTCGGGGCCGGGCCTGCGGGGACGGGGACCCGGTCGCCGGCCGGGTCTCCACCGGGGCCCGCCGGGCGGGCCGGGGCGCCCCCGGGGCGGGCTGCGGCGATGACGGCCCAGAGGATCCAGACCACCGCGACGAGGGACCGTATCCAGGCGGGGCCGAGCGGGATCCAGGGGATCATCAGGACGGCCTTGTCGAAGGCGTCGAGCAGGGTGAGCGCGCCCAGCAGCAGGGTCAGGCGGGCCAGCCAGGGCCGGGTGGGGCGCAGGGCGAGGCCGGTGCCGGTCCACCACAGGCCGAGGCAGAGCAGGGCCAGCGCCGGGACGAAGGTGCCGACCAGGCCCGTCGTGGAGCCGGCCACGTCCAGGGCCAGGCCCGCGAGGCCGAGCAGCGCGGCCACCCCGGCCGGGCGCGAGTGGCGCAGGCGGCGCCACCACAGGAGGCCGCCGACGAGGAGGAGGACCGCCGCGACGGCCAGGGCGAGCTGGGTCTCCACCCGCTGGAGGCCCCGGGAGCCGTACCAGTCGCAGCCGGCCGGAAGCTTGCGCGCCTGGACGCTGTAGTCGGCGCAGACGAGGAGCTGGGCCAGCTTCACCGGTTCGCCGGCGAGCCGGGCCGAGCCGCCGGAGACCGCGCCGCGGCGCTCGCCGCACTGCGGGAGCGTGCCCGGGGTGGAGCCGTCCGGGCCCTGCTGCCAGCAGTTGCCCCGGCCCTGGCCGTCCCACCACACGTCCATGCCGTTGGGGCGGGAGGCGCCGGACTTGTCCTTGCCCAGGATGTTGCCGGCGTAGCGGTTGTGGTGGGAGGTGTCGGTCTGCTTGGACAGCTCCTCCTCGCCGCGGATGAAGGCGGGCACGGCCGAGAGGAAGAAGCCCGCGCGCTGGTGCCCGTACACCCAGTTGTTCTCGTAGAGGTTCCAGTTGCCGCCGGCGGTGATGATGCCGGTGCCGGGGGGCATGGAGATCTGCGGGCAGACCACGCCCTGCTCGTAGCCGCGCTCGGCGGGCGGTTTGGCGCAGGTGCCGTCCGCGACGTAGTGGTAGTAGTCGGCGTTGTTGTCGTGGATCAGGTTGCGTTCGAAGCGGGCGTGGTTCTGCGGGAGTCCGGGGTGGCCGGGGAAGGCGCTGTCCATCGAGGCGCCGCCCATGTTCTGGTCGAACTCGTTGTCGTGCACGTACACCGAGTCGCCCGCGGTGCCGGAGTAGCCGACCATGTTGTGGTGGCTGCGGCAGCCGGTGATCTCGATGGAGTAGCGGGGGACGTCGTAGCCGCGGCCGTCGTTGATGTCGGAGGCGCTGCCGGGGTAGATGCCGGAGTCGCCGTTGCCGTAGGACTCGCAGTTCTTGTACAGGCCGTGGTCGCTGGCGAAGGTCAGGAAGCCGTACTCGTCGTTCCAGCGGGTCAGTACGTCGTCGATGACGAAGCCGTCGCCCGCGAGGACGTACAGCGAGTTGAAGGTGGTGCGCTGCGCGGTGAAGTTGCGGAAGTAGATGCCGTTGGACTTGTCCGCGCGGATCGCGTTCAGCTTGTGGTACTTGGCGTCGATGACCACGTCCTGGCGGGAGGCCCCGGTGCCTTCGATCTGGAGGCCGGTCTTGCCGAGGATGGCGACGAGGTTCTGGTTGTGGCGGCAGGCCACCTGCTGCTCGTAGGTCAGGATCTGGTAGCCGAGCGAGGAGTTGGGCGCCTTGAGCGAGGCGCACTCCGCGGTCGGCTCGGCGAGCGAGGGCTCCTCCTCGTAGAGGCCGGGGAGGATCGCGATGTTCATGCCCGGGCGGTCCACGGCGTCGACCGCCGCCTGGAGGTCGCGGAAGCCGTTCTTCTCGCAGCGTTCGTAGAGGACGAGGTTGCGCTGCCTGAGGGCGTCGGGGAAGGCGGATATCCGGCGTTCGAAGGCCGGCCGGTCGGTCTTGCAGACGATCAGGTCGGGCTCGCCCGTGCGGTAGGCGGGGACGGAGCCGGAGCCGTCGGGGAGGTCGACGGGGCGCTCCTCGTGCGCGCTCGCGGCGGGCGCGGCGACGAGGAGGGACAGAAGCGCTAGGAGGGCGGCGAGGAGCGCCGCCGGCACGGCAGGAAACCTGCGGGTCCACGACATGCGCGTGAGAGTAGAGGAATGTTCACCTTTTGGGATCCCCTCGCGCAGGAATAGGGCCCCGGCGAGCCAAGTCGTGACCCGGGACCCGCTCCGCACCCGGCCGTCGCGGGGCCGGGACCCGGCCACCGCCCGTCCGGCGGCCGACCATCGCCCGGCCGTCGCCCGGCCACCGCCCTGCTATCGGCCGACTGATCGGAATCCCCCGTTGACGCGCGAGCCCAGGAATCCTACTGTCAGGCATAGGATTCCTTCGGCAGACCGGGAGCGTGCAATGAGCGGCGGCAGCGAGCAGGCCAGGAAGACGGCGGAGGGGCTGGAGTACCTCACCGGCTTCGGCAACGAGCACAGCTCGGAGGCCGTCCCCGGTGCGCTGCCGATCGGGCGGAACTCGCCCCAGCGCTCCCCCCTCGGCCTCTACGCGGAGCAGCTCAGCGGCAGCGCGTTCACCGAGCCGCGTTCCCACAACCGCCGCTCCTGGCTCTACCGGATCCGCCCCTCGGCCGCGCACCCGCGCTTCACCCTGGCCGCGGACAACGGCGCCCTGCGCAGCGCGCCCTTCACGGAGGCCCCGGCCGACCCGAACCGGCTCCGCTGGAACCCGCTGCCCGACCCGGCCCCCGGTACGGATTTCCTGGCGGGCCTGTGGACCCTCGGCGGCAACGGCGACGCCACCCAGCGCTCCGGCATGGCCATCCACCTCTACTCCGCCAACGCCTCCATGACCGACCGGGCCTTCAGCGACTCCGACGGCGAGCTGCTGATCGTCCCCGAGCGCGGCGGGCTGCTCCTGCGCACCGAGTTCGGCCTGCTGAGCGCCCGGCCGGGCGAGATGGCGCTGATCCCGCGCGGGGTCCGCTTCCGCGTGGAGCTCCAGGACGAGACCGCCCGCGGGTACGTCTGCGAGAACTACGGCCGCCCCTTCGAGCTCCCCGACCTGGGCCCCATCGGCGCCAACGGGCTCGCCGCGGCCCGCGATTTCCGTGCGCCGGTGGCCTCGTACGAGGACGCCGAGCGGCCGACCGAGGTGCTGAACAAGTTCTGCGGCAACCTCTGGACCGCCACCTACGACCACTCCCCGCTCGACGTGGTCGCCTGGCACGGCACGCACGTCCCGTACGTCTACGACCTGCGCAGCTTCAACGTCCTCGGTTCCATCAGCTACGACCACCCCGACCCGTCCATCTTCACGGTCCTGACCTCGCCCTCCGACACGGCGGGCCTGGCGGGCGTGGACTTCGTGGTCTTCGCGCCGCGCTGGCTGGTCGGCGAGGACACCTTCCGCCCGCCGTACTTCCACCGCAACGTGATGAGCGAGTACATGGGGCTCATCGACGGCGCCTACGACGCCAAGGCGGAGGGCTTCGTTCCCGGCGGCGGCTCCCTGCACAACATGATGTCCGCGCACGGCCCCGACCGGGAGACCTTCGACCGGGCGAGCGCCGCCGAGCTGAAGCCGCAGAAGATCGACGACGGCCTGGCCTTCATGTTCGAGACCCGCTGGCCGATCACCGCCACCGCCCAGGCGGCCGGCGCGGACCACCTCCAGGGCGGATACGACGACGTCTGGCAGGGGCTGGAGCGCCACTTCCGCGCCTAACATCACGAGCATGCCGCGCGGCGCCGCCACCGCCGCGCCCACACCGTCCTACGGAGAACCACCCGTGACCGCCTTCGCCCCCGACTCGCTGGTACTGAACCGGAAGCTGCCGCTCTGGTACCAGGTCTCCCAGTCGCTGCGCGCCTCGATACTCGGGCGCACGGCCGACGCCTCGCTGCGCCTGCCCACCGAGGAGCAGCTCGCCGAGCACTACGGGGTGAGCGTGCTGACCATGCGGCAGGCGCTCAAGGAGCTGGAGGCAGAGGGGCTCATCAGCCGCCACCGGCGGCGCGGGACCTTCATCGAGCCGGCGGCGCTGCGCGGGGCCCCGGTCCAGCTGCTGGGGTCGGTCGACGCGATCGTGGCGCAGCAGTCGGGCGACCGTACGACGATCCTGGGGCACGAGCGGACGGCGGTGTCCGGGGAGCTGCTGGAGCACTTCCCGGACACCGCCGAGGTGGTCACGTACCGCAGGCTCCGGCACGACAGCGAGAGCGGCGAGCCGACCAACTGGGCGGAGAACGCGGTGCGCCCGGAGCTCGCCGATGCCATCGACCTGGCGGATCTGGAGCGCTGGCCGATGACGAAGGTGCTGCGGGACATCGTGAAGGTGGACATCAGCCGGATCACCGACACGGTGGAGGCGCGGCTCGCCGACCCGCTCACGGCCGAGCTGCTGCGCGTGCCGCTGCTGAGCCCGATCCTGCACTACACGGGCGTCACCTACGACGGCGCCGGCCGGGTGGTCGACGTGGCGCGGATCCGGTACCGCGGGGACCGGTTCTCCTTCACCGTGACCGTCGACGCGCACTGAGCGCACCGCTGCCCGCGCTCGGAGCGGGGGGCTACTTCTGATCGTCCTCCGTTCCGCGCTCGCCCTCCGCCTGGGACGGCGTGGTCCGCTGCGTCTGGGCGTGGCGGAGCTTCTTCTGCTTCTCGTCCAGGTCCTCGTCGAGCCGCTCACCCTCGGCCTGCGACGGGGTCGAGTACTCGTCGTACTGGCTCATGTCCGCCTCCCGGGTCCTGCGTGCAGATCCCTACATAGCGAGCCTAACTCTCCGGCCTGGGCGCGGCCCGGTCACCGGGTGGCGTCGCTACCATCGGCCGGGTGAGCGCTGACGCATCCCCGCGGGACCCGCTGCCGGACGATCCGACCCCGCTGCTGGACGATCTGATGCCCTGGGCCGTGGGCTCCCTGCGCCTGGGACGGGCCTGGGTCGCGGCCCCCGATCCGGCGACCCTGCGTGCCCGGTGGGCCGCCCTGGCCGCCGCCGAGGGCGCCGAGCGGGAGCGGCTGTTCCGCCCGACCCGGGCGCGGAGCACGGGCGCCGGGGCGGCGGCGCTGCCGGGTCAGCGCTCCGGTTCCACGGCCCGCTTCGCGGACACGCCGGGGCCCCGCCCCGACCCCGTACGGATCCTGCGCGAGCCCTTCGACGAACAGTGGCTGCTGCCCGACCAGCGGCTCATCGACCTGGCCCGCCCGGAGCTGTGGCGGGTGCTGGACGAGCACCAGCTGTTCGCCGTGGAGCCGGCGCCGTCGGCGGCGCTGCTGGTCACCGCTCACCTCCCGGCCGGCCGGCTCGGCCGGATCCGCCCGCTGCACCGCCGCCCGGGCGGCGCCGAGCCCAATCTCGCCCCCGGGCTGCAGCACCTGCTCGGCGAGCGGTACGGGACCTGGGTCACCCCCGAGGACGTGCTCTGCTGGATCCTCGCCGCCGGCCGCCCCGGCCCCCGGGGGTACGAGGTCCCCCTCACCGCCGACGCCACGCGCTGGCGGGCCGGGCTGGAGCTGGGCCACCGGCTGCTCTCCGTCCGGCTGCGCGGGGCCCGCGGCGGCGAGGCGCCCCGGCTGCCCGGCGGGCGCCGGCCGTACGTCCGCTCGGCGCTGCCGGCGTGGCCGCGCGAGCTCGCGTACGACCCGGAGAGCGAGACCCTGACGGTCGGGGGCGGCCCGGGCGGCGGCACCGTGTCGCCCGTACCGGCCGGGGCGTGGGAGTACGAGGTCCACGGCGTCCGCGTGCTGGAGTCCTGGTTCGCCGCCCGGCTCGCGCACCGGGACCCGGAGGCCGAGGGGCTGGAAGCGGTGGGTCCGGCCGAGTGGCCGCAGGGCTGGACCTCGGAGCTGCTGGCCCTGGTGACGACCCTGGCGCTGCTGGCCGAACTGGAGCCGGAGCGGGCGGCGTTCGAGGTGGGGCCGACGCTGACCGCCGCCGAGCTGCGGGCGGGCGGGGTGCTGCCGCCGCCGGACTGGGCCCGGCGGCCGGCCTCGGTGCTGGATCACCAGGAGGAGGGGCCGGGCGGGCAGTTCGCGCTGCTCTGAGGCGCGGGGGCCTCGGGGCGGGTGGCCCTGCGGGGCTGTCCCCTACCCGCCCTTCCACCGTTCCCCGGGCTTCGCCCGGCCCCCCCTGGGGCTCCGCCCCGGACCCCGGTCCTCAAACGCCGGACGGCTGAAAAGACTCAAGCGCCGGACAGCTGGAAAGACGTCAGGCGCCCCAGGCGCCCAAGAGGCGTGACACCGAGCGGTCGAACACCGCTGCCGGATCCGGCAGTTCACCCGGGACGCCCGGCGCGGTCGCGAGGACGCCGGCCAGGAGCGGGTACTCCCCCGTCACCAGCCGGGAGCCGAGCCAGGCCGCCCGTACGGCCTGTTCCTCGGCCTCGCTCCAGGGGAGCTGGCGGGCCCGCTCGGCCAGGGCCAGCTCGCCCGCCACGAAGGTGGCGACCGTGCCGTTGACCGCCGCGATCAGTTCCAGCTTCTCTCCGCCCGGAGCGTCCAGCGGCGCCAGGCAGGCCAGGCTGTACTCCAGGTACAGCAGGGCGTTCGGGCCGAATCCGTAGACCGGGCTCAGCAGCCGGGGCAGCCAGGGGTGCCGGTGCATGAGGGCGCGGGTCTGGCGGGCCAGCGCGAGCTGGTCGGCGCGCCAGTCGCCGGTCGGCGGGGCGAGGTCGTACTCCCCGCTGACCGCGTCGACCATCAGCTCGTACAGGTCCTCCTTGCGCGGCACGTAGTTGTAGAGGGACATGGTCCCGGCGCCGATCCCGGCCGCCACGCGCCGCATCGAGACGGCGTCGATCCCCTCCTCGTCGGCGATCCGCACCGCCTCGGCGGCGATCGAGTCGCGGCTGTGGGCGGGCCGGGGGCCGCGGCCGGCCCGCGGCGGGCGGGCCCAGATCACTTCGGGTTCAGCGGAGCGGCCGCTGGGTGTCATCGCTCATCACCTCGTCCATCTCCACCATCGTAGTTACGTACGGCGTACGTAGTCAGGTAGGGTGCACCACATGACTACTACGTACACTGTACTTAGTGAGGGTCTGGAGAAGAGCTACGGACCGGTCCACGCCTTGCGCGGCCTCGACCTCGCCGTACCGCCGGGCACGGTGTGCGGCCTCCTCGGCCCCAACGGCGCGGGCAAGACCACCGCCGTCCGGATCCTCACCACCCTCACCACGCCCACGGCCGGCCGCGCCCTCGTCGCGGGTCACGACGTGACCCGGGACCCGGCCTCCGTCCGGCGCGCCATCGGGGCGACCGGCCAATTCGCCTCCGTCGACGGGGATTTGACCGGCTCCGAGAACCTCCGGCTCTTCGCCCGACTCGCCGGACTGCGCGGCCGGGCCGTCCGGGCCCGCGCCGACGAGCTGCTGGAGGAGTTCGGTCTCACCGAGGCCGCCGACCGGGTGACGGGCACCTGGTCCGGCGGGATGCGCCGGCGCCTCGACCTGGCCGCCGGACTGGTCACCCGGCCCCGCGTGCTGTTCCTCGACGAGCCCACGACCGGCCTCGACCCGGCGGCCCGCGAGCGGATCTGGAAAGCGGTACGCGACCTCGCGCGCGAGGGGACCACCGTGCTGCTCACCACCCAGTACCTGGAGGAGGCCGACCGGATCGCCGACGACATCGTGGTCGTGGACCACGGCCGGGCGGCCGCCACCGGCACCCCTGCCGAGCTCAAGGCCCTGATCGGCGCCTACGCCGAGGTCTGCGTCGACGGGGCCGAGGCGCTCGCGCACGCGGCCGCCGTACTCGACCGGCTGACGGGGGGTCTGCCCGCGCTGGACCGGGAGCGCCTCACCGTCGGCGCGACCGTCCTCGACCCGGGGCTCACGCTGCCGCAGATCGTCCGGGCGCTCGACGCGGCCGGGATCGCCGTCACGGACGCGAGTCTGCGCCCGCCCACCCTCGACGAGGTGTTCCTGCGCCTCACCGGAGCCCGTCCCACCACCGCACTCGAGGAGAACGCCGCATGAGCACCCTGCTGTCCGACGGAGGCGCCGTCCTCACCCGCCAGCTGCAGAAGGCCCGGCACGCCCCGGGCCTGCTGATCCTCACGCAGACCATGCCGGTCACCATGCTGCTGTTCTTCGGCTACGTCTTCGGCAGCGCGCTCGCCATGCCCGGTTCCGAGTACCGGCAGTTCCTGGTCCCCGGGCTGCTCGCCGCCACCGCCGCGAACGGACTGATGACCGGCATGTTCACGGCCGCCCAGGACGCGCACCGCGGGGTGATGGACCGGTTCCGGACCCTGCCGATGAGCCGGAGCGCGGTGCCGCTCGGGCAGACGGCGGCGGACCTGCTGACCACCGGCCTCTCGATGGTGCCGCTGGTCCTGGTGGGGCTGGCCATGGGCTGGCGGGCGGAGAACGGGCTCCCGGGGGCCCTCGGAGCCTTCGGCGTCCTGCTGCTGTTCCGGTTCGCCACCGCGTGGGTGGGGACGTACCTCGGTCTGCTGAGCAAGAGCGAGGAGGCGGCGGGGCAGCTCGGCAGCGCCACCTTCGTCCTGCCGCTGCTCTCCAGCGCGTACCTGCCGACGGCCGGGCTGCCGGGGTGGCTGCGTACGGCCGCCGAGTGGAACCCGATCAGCGCGGTCGCCACGGCCGTGCGCCGGCTCTGCGGGAACGCGGGCGGCGAGGCCGCCGCGGGCGCCGCCTGGCCGGTCGCGCACCCGGTCGCCGGGGCGCTGCTGTGGTCGCTGGTCCTGCTGGCGCTCTTCGTGCCGGCGGCCACGCGCCGGTTCGCGCGTGGCCTCGGCTGAGCACGATCCGGCCCCTACGGCACCGGGCCGATCCGGGTGACCCCCGGGGAGCTCGTGGCCGCGTCGTTCAGGACCACGCCGAAGGCGTCTCCGGGTCCGTTGTTCCGGATCCGGTACTCCACGCTCAGGGTCCGCGAGAGGTAGGCGAACGGGCCGCCCCAGAAGGCGCGGTGGGTCACGGAGATCGTGGGCTGGAGGGGATCCGCCGAGCCGATGAGGTTCAGCGTCCACAGCCGGCCGGTGCCGACGGAGCTTCCCGTGTTGACGAGGTTGAAGGTGCCCGAACCGGCTGCCTGGCGATAGGAGTTGCCCGGTGTGGTGTCGGCGACGACCGCCCAGGTGCCGCCCCCGGAGATCGCGCTCCCGCTGTGGGCGAGGGTCGGCGCGGCGCAGCTTCCGGCGCTCAGGGCCAGGGTCAGGGTGCCGCGCGCGTTGGTCAGCGTGACGCGCCCGTCGTTGCCCCGCAGCGCCGCCTGGGTGGCGCCCAGGTTGACCGGCAGGTCGAAGGCGAGCTGACCGGGCAGCGAGGAGAACAGCCCGGCGGGCACCGACTGGCTGCCGGTGATGCGCCGGGACTCGGTGAGCGGTCCGCTCGTGCAGTCCGGAGCCAGGCTCGTCACGGTCCCGTTGGCGTTGGAGACGGAGATGTTCAGCGGCGTCGGGGCGAGGCCCGCGGCGGGCGCCGGACCGGCAGCCAGCGCGAGCCCGGCAACCAGAGCTATCGCCACGACCGCCACCCGCCGGATCGGGGAGCGCTGATCGAGTGCGGTCGGGCGCCTCATGGGCAACCCTTCGGTGCGAGTCGAGGGACGAAGCGCCATACCATACGCAGACAAATCGCCAGGAATGGGGGATGCCGTCACCCCGTGTGGTGACAGATCCCCCTCCAGGCCGGTAGGCAGGGCGTCATGACACCCGACCGTCACAGCGACACGCACGCCACCGACCCCCTCCCCCTCGACGGCATCACCGTCGTCTCCGTCGAGCAGGCCGTCTCCGCGCCCTTCGCCACCCGCCAGCTCGCCGACCTCGGCGCCCGGGTGATCAAGGTCGAGCGGCCCGACGGCGGGGACTTCGCGCGCGGCTACGACACCGCCGCGCACGGTCTCGCCTCGCATTTCGTGTGGGCCAACCGGGGGAAGGAGTCGCTCGCGCTCGATCTCAAGGACCCGCGCGGGCGGGAGGTCCTGCACCAGCTGCTCGACGGGGCCGACGTGTTCGTGCAGAACCTCGCCCAGGGGGCGGCCGCCCGGCTCGGGCTCGACTCCGCCGCGCTGTGCGCCCGCTACCCCCGGCTGGTCGCCGTGGACGTGTCCGGATACGGTCCCGAAGGCCCGTACGCCCACAAGCGCGCCTACGACATGCTCGTCCAGTGCGAGGCCGGCCTGGTCTCGGTGACCGGCACTCCGGAGCAGCCGGTCAAGGCGGGCATCCCGGCGGCGGACATCGCGGCCGCCATGTACGCCTTCTCGGGCGTGCTCGCCGCCCTGCTGCGCCGCGGGATCACCGGGCGGGGCGGCAGGGTGGAGGTGTCGATGCTCGACGCGCTCGCCGAGTGGATGGGGCACCCGCTGCACCACACCATGCACGGTGGGGAACAGCCGGTGCGGACGGGCCTCGCGCACGCCGTGATCGCGCCCTACGACGCCTACGCGACGGCGGACGGCGACCGGGTGCTGCTGTCGGTGCAGAACGACCGGGAATGGCGGCGGCTGGCCGAACAGCTGTTGGAACGGCCGGAGTTGGCCGACGATCCGGGGTTCGCGACGAACTCCGCACGGACCGCGAACCGGGAGAAGACCGACGCGGTGGTCGCCGAAGCGCTGGGCCGGCTCGGCGCGGACGCGGCGGTCGAGCGGCTGGAGGCCGCGGGCATCGCCTGCGCACGGCTGAACTCGGTGGCGCAGCTCGCCGCACACCCGCAGTTGGAAGCCCGGGACCGCTGGCGGGAGGTGGGCTCGCCTGCGGGCCCGCTGCGGGCCCTGCTGCCGCCGATCGGACTGCCCGGCGGCGCGGCACCGCACATGGGTGCGGTGCCCGCGCTCGGCGAACACACCGAAGCCCTGCTGCACGCCCTGGGGATGACGGGCGAACAGATCACGGCATTGCGCCGGGACGGTGTGGTTCGCTGACTGGGCAGGGTTGATCAGGCCGGGTACGGAGCGGCGGCGCTGCGGGGGCGGGAACGCCCCCCGACCGGACGGTTACGAACGGCGGCTGCCGAAGAGGGTGCGCCGGAGCCTCCGCAGCGGCGCGAAGAGCGATACGCGCGCGCTCCGGCTCCGCAGCCGGTGCGTGTGGTCGCGCGAGGTGAGCTCGCGCATGAGCAGCGTCGCCTCGGCGGTCTCGCGGTGCGGGACGGCGGGACCGCCCAGCACGGCGAGGTGACGGTCGAGGCGCGAACTGGTCGCACCACTGCCGCATGTGATGGCAGGCACGCGAGGCGGCCTGCTGCGCATTGCTATCTGTTCCATGTCTCTCCCCACCCGTATGAGGGCACCCGGCCCACCGGGCAGGGTAACCCTATCGTCCCCACGTCGCGCACGGGTATCCCGGTGGTGTGAATTGCCCGTGTGGCGAGCGGGAGTTGACGATTACTCAGCGGAGTCGATCGTCACTCTCCGCGAAATCCGGCGGGGTTCGGGGGACATGGAACCGCATCGGCACCGGCTGCGTGACTCCTGTCGCGACAGGAGCCACGGCGCACGCTCTGCGCTAACTTGGAGTGATCGTCCGGTAACGCTCTTGGGGGCGCGCGTGAATGAGGCTTTCGGTGACTGAGTCCGCGTCGAACGGGGACGGCGCCGGCGACCGCGTCATCGCCGGACGCTACCGCCTGCTGGGCCCGCTCGGCCGCGGCGGGATGGGCATGGTGTGGCGGGCCCGGGACGAGGTCCTGGGGCGCGAGGTCGCCGTCAAGGAAGTGCGCGCCCCGGCCGGGATGGACGAGGCCGAGGTGACCCGGATGTACCGGCGCCTGGAGCGGGAGGCCTGGGCCGCGGCCCGCGTCTCGCACCGGGGCGTGGTCACCGTCTACGACGTGGCCACCGAGGACGGCCGACCCTGGATCGTGATGGAGATCGTACGGGGACTCTCGCTCGCGGAGGTCCTGGAGGGCGACGGGCCGCTCACCCCGCAGCGGACCGCGCACATCGGCGAACAGGTACTGGCCGCCCTGCGCTCCGCACACGAGGCGGGGGTGCTGCACCGGGACGTCAAGCCGGGCAACGTGCTGATCGCCAACGACGGCCGCGTGGTGCTCGGCGACTTCGGGATCGCGAGCCTGGAGGGCTCCACCGCCATCACCATGACGGGTGAGGTGGTCGGGTCCCCCGAATTCCTGCCGCCCGAGCGGGCGTTGGGCCGCGAGCCGGGCCCCGGGTCGGACCTGTGGGCGCTCGGGGTGATGCTGTACCTGGCCGTGGAGGGGGTCTCCCCCTTCCACCGGGAGACCCCGGTGGCCACGCTGCGGGCGGTCGTGGACGAGGATTTCCCGGCGCCGCGGCGGGCCGGGCCGCTGACGCCCGTCCTGGAGGGGCTGCTGGTCAAGGATCCGGCGGAGCGGCTGTCCGCGGCCGAGGCGGCCCGGATGCTGCGCATCGTGGGCGCGGGAGGGACCGTACGCGCCTCCGGCGGACCGGTGTCGGGTCCCGCGACGGCCCCTACGGCGGGGGCGGGGATCGGCGCGGACGACCCGACCTCCGTGATGCAGAACCGGTACGGCCACCCCACCCCGCCGCTGCCGCCGCCGCCCGGTACCGGGTCGGGGCGGACGCTTTCCCCGGAGAACGGGGGGGACGGGGGGAACGGTGCCGGGCTGGTGCTGGGCGGCGGGATCGTGGTGCTGCTCGCGGTGGTGGTGCTGCTGGGATGGCTGCTGCTGAAGGACCGCAACGCGGGCGGCGACGGCGACGGCGGGGCGACGACCGCACCGACCGTCACGCAGAGCGCTTCGCCTTCCCCGACCCCGTCTCCGAGCGGGTCTCCCCCGCCCTCCGCCTCCCCTTCCCCCTCCCCTTCGGCGACGCCGCCGCCGGGCATCACCCTGTCCGCCGTCCAGGCCCTCCGGGACGCCTACCGCGGCGAGTGCCCGGCGCCCGCCGCGAAGGCGCCCGCCTTCACCGCCACCGTGGCGGTGGAGCGGACCCCGGCGATGGTGGAGTACCGGTGGGCCACGCGCAGCGGGCGGACCTCGGGCCCCGGCTGGCGGACCCTCGCGTACCCGGCGGGCGGGCCGACGAGCGTACGGCTGGACCACACGGAGCTGACGCACGACCCGGACGCGACCTTCGAGGACGCGGTGCGGCTGGAGGTCCGGGCGCCGTCGGAGGCGGCCTCGGCCTGGCTGGAGTTCTCGGTGACGTGCGAGGAGGAGACCCCGACGGGCGGGGCCTCCTCTCCGAGCACGTCCGGACCCACCTCTTCCCCGTCACCGAACCCGGGTCCGACGGCCAGTCCGTGACGCGCCGTTGCGTGACATGTCAGGCCGTGACGCGTCAGGCCGTGACGCGTCAGGCCGCGTTGGTGAAGACCGGCAGGTAGCCGCCGGACTGTCCGGCGGCGGTCGGGTGGTAGGACTCGCCGATGTTCAGCCAGT
This sequence comes from Streptomyces sp. NBC_00193, assembly GCF_026342735.1. Classification (GTDB taxonomy): domain Bacteria; phylum Actinomycetota; class Actinomycetes; order Streptomycetales; family Streptomycetaceae; genus Streptomyces; species Streptomyces stoeckheimensis. The sequence continues at coordinate 5,182,716 of NZ_JAPEMM010000001.1, read as the reverse complement.
TGAGGCTGTGCAGCCACTCGCTGCCGGAGCAGATCTCGTGCCCGGTGAAGGCGCCGGCGACCGAGGCGAAGGCGAAGCCGTGGTTGGCGGCGCGCTTGGCGATGGCGGCGTTGAGGTAGTCGGAGGCGCCGTTGATGGCCGCGCGCTCGCCCTCCGACAGCCCGGCCACGCAGGTGCCGTTCAGCTTGTAGAAGCGGGGATAGCCGAGGACGACCACGCGGGCGCCCGGGGACCGGCTGTGGATCGCGTTGTAGACCTGGTCGAGCTGGCCGGGGAGGGTGGAGTCGACGTACGCCTTGGCCTGGTTGACCCGGCTGACGCACGTGGCTTCGGACTGGAGCACACAGGTGGTCATGACGTCGGAGAATCCTGCGTCGTTGCCGCCGATGGTGATGCTGACGAGGTCGGTGCCGGCGTTCAGCGGGGTGAGCTGGCCGCTCATCACATCACCCGTACGAGCGCCCGAGCAGGCGGCGAAGGAGAAGGTCTGGGGGGAGTGTGCGGCGGCCCAGAGGGCCGGGTAGGCGCGGGAGGTGCGCTTGCAGTTCCCGCTGGCGCTGTCGTAGTTGCCGGCGCCGACGCCGGAGGAGTAGGAGTCGCCGAGGGCGACGTAGCCGAAGTCGGCGGCGGCGTTCGCCGGACCGGCTCCGAACAGGGCTGCGCCCGCGGCGAGTAACAGGGCAGAGGCCAAGGCGGCGAAACGAGGCATTTTCATGCTCATGTGTGCGGCTCCTTGTGGGGGGTTACTCCGGAGTTACTCCTGAGTCCGTGGTACAAGGAACCGAGGTCGGCTGGAAGTGTCCATGCCAAGAATGTTCGGGGCGGACATGCGGCGCGAATCTTCACCCGCACGGCGTTTGAAGAGGGAATCCCGCCACCCGATCCAGCGAAACACGGGTGCATGAGGCCAGTTCGTGCCGGATCATGGGCGCCATGCCAGCCAACCCTCAGGACGCGCTGCCGATCCGGCTCAACGTCGACGACAGCGACTCCCCGTCGGACGTCGTCGACGCGCTGTTCCTCGGCCGCTTCGCGTCCGGCGAGCAGCCCCACTCGCACAGCGTGTCGATCGACCGGGTCAAGCCGGGCGTGACCCTGCTGCCGTCCGGGGCCACGGTGTTGCGCTCGGCCCGCGACAGCGACCGCAGCGCGACCCTCGCCGAGGGCGAGGGCTGGACCATGCTCGTCTCCCGCTGGAGCCGGGGCGCGGACGTCACCGTGACGGCGGTCAGCGAGGAACTCGCCGCCGGTGTGCTCGGCGAGGCCACCGAGGGCGCGCAGGACGAGCCCGAACCCCAGCCCGAGAACGTCGCGATGGGCTTCTGGTACGTCTCCCCGCGCCGCGGCCCCTACCGGACGACCCGGCAGATCGCGGCCGGCACCTGGGAAGAGGTGCGGCCCAACTACACGGCTCCGGTGGCCGGGGCGATGGACCGGCTGATGAAGGTCACCCCCGACGACATCGCCGGCCGGCTGCTCCTGCTGCACGGCCCCCCGGGCACCGGGAAGACCTCCGCCCTGCGCACGCTCGCCCGGTCCTGGCGGGACTGGTGCCAGGTGGACTGCGTACTGGACCCGGAGCGGCTGTTCAACGACATCGGCTACCTGATGGACATCGCGATCGGTGAGGACGAGGGCACGGCGAAGAGCCGCTGGCGGCTGCTGCTCCTGGAGGACTGCGACGAGTTGATCCGCGGCGAGGCCCGGCACACCGCCGGGCAGGCGCTGTCACGGCTGCTGAACCTCACGGACGGTCTCCTCGGCCAGGGCCGCAACGTCCTGGTGGGCGTCACGACCAACGAGGACCTGGAGCGGCTCCACCCTGCGGTGGTCCGGCCGGGGCGGTGCCTCGCCCGCATCGAGATCGGCCGGCTGACGCACCGCGAGGCGGTGGACTGGCTCGGCACCGACGAGGGCATCTCCCGCGAGGGGGCGACGCTGGCGGAGCTCTACGCCCTGCGCCGCGGCGCGTCGGGCCCCGCCGCGCTGTTGCCGCCGCAGGGCCACGACACGGAGGCCGGGCTGTACTTGTAGCTGCGGCCCGCGCAGGTGCGGCACGCGTAGCTGCGGCACGCGCAGGTGCGGCCCGCGCAGGTGCGGCATGCGTAGCTGCGGCACGCGCAGGTGCGGCGGCCCGGCCCACGGATCCCACCGCGCGGGGCGCGCACGGGTCCGGCGCGCACGGCGAGGACAATGGGGGCGCGGCCGAAGGCCCCCACCGGCCGTCCGCACCTCCGGGGGACCCACGAACAGGAGAACGCACCGTGCTCGAACCGGCGCAGGAGAATCCCTTCCCCGACAGCCACGTCCTCGGCGAGGGCCCCGAGCCGCACCCGCAGCTCCAGCCGGTGCTCGGCCTCATCGGGCGCTGGCACGGACGGGGCAGCGGCGAGTACCCGACCCTGGAGCACGGGTTCCGGTACGAGCAGGAGATCACCTTCGGCCACGACGGCCGGCCCTTCCTCGTCTACGAGTCCCGCGCGTGGCTGATCGACGAGTCCGGCACGGCCGTGCGCCCCGCCGGCCGGGAGACCGGATGGTGGCGCATCCTCCCGGACGCCTCGGTCGAGGTCACGCTCGCCCACCCGACGGGCATCGTCGAGACGTACGTCGGCCGGGTCTCCGGTACGGAGATCGAGATGGCCACCGACACGGTGGGGCTGACCCCGCGGGCCAAGGAGGTCACCGGCATGCGGCGCCGGTACGCGCTCGAGGAGGGCGGGCTGACGATCGTGCAGGAGATGGCCGCGGTGGGCCAGCCCATGCAGCACCACCTCCAGGCCCGGCTGTTCCCGCGCAAGGACTGACCGGTCAGTCCGCGTACCGCGCGCGCAGCGCGTCCAGCGCCGCCGCGGTCGCCTCGTCGAAGGTGAGGCCCAGCCGTCGCGCCCGCTCCGCATAGGCCTGCGCGGCGGTGGCCGCCTCCCGGGCGGGACCGTCACCGGAGGCCGCCACGAAGCTGCCGGCCCGGCCGCGCGTCTCGATCACGCCGTCCGACTCCAGCGCCCGGTACGCCTTCGCGACCGTGTTCGCCGCCAGCCCCAGGTCCTCCGCGAGCCCGCGGACCGTCGGCAGTTTGAACCCGGCGGGCAGCCGGCCCGCCCGCGCCCCGGCGGCGATCTGGGAGCGCAGCTGCTCGTACGGGGCGGCGGCGCCCGGAGCGCCGTCGATGCGGATCTTCAGGTGCGGAGAAGTCGAGGTCACGCGGCCGATTGTCCCCCATCCGCCGGGAAATTCGCAGGCGTCGGCCGCCCGGCCGCCCTACCGTCGCACAGGTGATCACCACCATTCGCGATGTACGCCCCACCGACCCGCGGGACGCCGAGTCCGTCGTACGGGTGCGCCGCGCCGCCCTCCCCTTCATGATCGGCACGGTCCGCGGAGTCGCCCACGAGCTGGCATCGGCCCACCCCGACAAGCACTACCGCCTCCTCGTCGCCGAGAATCCGGACGGCCTGGTCATCGGCACCGCCCAGGTCGGCATCGCCCACGAGAGCCCCGAGCCCGGACAGGGATTCGTCAACGCCTACGTGGACCCCGCCCACCGCGGCCTGGGCGCCGGAAGCGCGCTGCTCGACGCGGCCGAGGAACATCTCGGGGCCGAGCGCGCACGGGCTTCGTTCGCCTGGGTCCTCGACGAGCCGGCGCACCGCGCCTTCGCCGAGCGCCGCGGGTACCGGGCCTCCCGCTCCGCGCACTTCCTGCGCCTCGACCTCGCCACGACCGACCTGCCGGCGCTGCCCGGGAAGCTGCCGGACGGAGTGGAGCTGCGCCCCGGCTCGGCCTTCGCCGCCGATCCGCGCCCGCTCTTCGAGGCCGACGCGGCGGCGACCCTGGACGAACCGGGCGATGTTCCGGTGGAGTTCGACGACTACGAGGACTGGCTGCGGGGCACCTGGGAGCACCCGTACCTCGACCGGGAGCTCACCACCGTGGTCCTGGTGGACGGCCGGGTGGCGGGCTTCACCGCCGCCCACACCGACGGGGCCGGGCGGTACTCCTCCGCCATGACCGCCACCCTGCGCCCGTTCCGCGGCCGGGGACTGGCAAGAACGGCCAAGATCGATTCGCTGCTGCGGGCCCGCGCGGCCGGCTGCACCGAGGCCTTCACCGGCAACGACACCGGCAATGCTCCGATGCTCGCCGTCAACGCCCGGTTCGGGTACGAGGTGTGCGCCACGGAGACCCGCTACACCAAGCAGCTGTGAGAACAGGAGAGAGCACGATGACCGACCGATTGACCGTCACTCTCACCAAGGCGGGCCGTACGAAGATCAGTTACCCGGCCGAGCTGGTGGCCGACACGGGCACCCGGATCACCGTACGGGCCCCCTGGGCGGCCCCCGGGGTACGCGACTTCGGCTTCGTCCGCTTCGAGCCGGGCGATGTGTTCACCGAGCACTTCTGGCGCGACCGCTGGTACGCGGTCAAGGAGGTGCGGACGGGCGAGGGCGTCCTCAAGGGCTGGTACTGCGACATCACCCGCCCGGCGTCGGTGCAGGACGGGGTGATCCTGATCGAGGACCTGGACCTCGACCTGTGGGTATCGGCCGACGGGAGCACGGTGCTGCGGCTCGACGAGGACGAGTTCGCCGAGAGCGGGCTCGCCGGCACCGACCCGGAGGCGGCCGCCCAGGCGGTACGGGCCCTGGACACCCTGGACGCCCAGGCCCGCTCGACGGCCGGCCTGTCCGCCCTGCTGTCCTGACCCCGGGCCCCGCCGGGCGCTTTCTGTAGGGCCCGCTTAGTGGCTCCTTAACTGCGCCCTAAGGATCGGCTCCGGGGGCCCGAACCCGGGGGAACTCGGGTTCCGGGCGGTTAGTTTGGCTGGGCCAGGGAGGGCCGGAGGCGGCGCCGCGTACCCGTGAGGGGCGGCGCCGCACAGCCCCGGTCTTCCGGCGCACCCACGACTCGCGCAGCCCTGTGCCGTGCCCAGAGGAGATCCACCATGCCCGCACGCCGTACCGCCGCCCGCATCGCAGCCGGTCTCGCCCCGCTCGCGGTGGCCGCGTACGCCGTCGCCCCGGCGGCCGCCCACGGTTCGATGACGGACCCGGTCAGCCGGGTGGCGGCGTGCTACGCGGAGGGCCCGGAGTCCCCGAAGTCGGCGGCCTGCAAGGCGGCGGTCGCGGCGAGCGGGGCGCAGGCGTTCTACGACTGGAACGCGGTGAACATCGCCAACGCGGCCGGTAAGAGCAAGGCGCTGATCCCGGACGGACAGCTGTGCTCGGCGGGCAACGAGAAGTACCGGGGGCTGGACCTAGCGCGCGCCGACTGGCCGGCGAGCCCGATGGCGGCGGGCGCGCACACCTTCCGCTACAAGGGGACCGCCCCGCACAAGGGCTCCTTCGAGCTGTACGTGACGAAGGACGGCTACGACCCGTCGAAGCCGCTGAAGTGGTCCGACCTGGAGCCGGCGCCCTTCGCGAAGGTCACCGACCCGGGGATGCAGAGCGGCGACTACGTCTTCTCCGGCACCGTCCCGAACAAGACCGGCCGGCACCTGATCTACAGCGTCTGGCAGCGCTCGGACAGCCCGGAGGCCTTCTACACCTGCTCGGACGTGGTCTTCGGGAAGGACAACGGCGGCAGGCCCAGTGCCGAGCCGAGCTCGAAGCCCAGCTCGAAGCCGAGTGCCAAGCCGAGTTCCGTGCCCTCGCAGCAGCCGTCCACGCTCCCCTCGGAGGTCCCGTCGGCCCCCACCGACGCGCAGATCTCCGAAGGCGCCGACAAGTCCACGGTGGAGCACCACGGGCACGGGGACAACGACCCGAAGACCAACGGCGGAGCCCCGTCCCCGATCCCCTCGACCAGCGGGACCGGCCTCGCGGAGACGGGCGGCAGCAGCACCACCCCGCTGATCGCGATCGGCGGGGCCGGCATCCTGGCCGTCGGCGCGGCCGTGCTGTTCGGGCTGGCCCGCCGCCGTGCGACCCCGGGCCGCCACGGCCGCTGACGACCGGGGCGGGCGGCCCCTCGGGGCCGCCCGCCGTCGTAGTCGCCGTCGCCGTCAGGAGAAGACGGACGCGCAGGTGGTTCGTTCGGCGTGCGCCGGGTCGAGGGCGTTGACGGCCTCGTGCCAGGCGATCCGGTCGGTGAGCCCGATGGCCACGTGCTCCGAGAGGTCCACCGCGCACAGGTCCTGGAGCAGCACGTTGCGGACGTTCGGCCCGCTCAGGAACTGGCTCCGGTACGGGGTGACCACCTCGTCGTACCGGGTGGCGATCACCGTGTACGCGACTCCGGGGACGGTGTCCCCGCCCTCGTTGAGCTTGGTCTGGAAGGGCGATCCGGCGATCTGGTCGGCGAGGCCCGGGGTGGCCTCGCTGATCAGGTCCCCGGCCCCGGGGAAGTACGGGAGGAGCTTGGTGAGGCCGAGCAGGGTCGTCCCGTGGTTGTCGGGGGCGAGCCCGACCAGGGCGTTGACCTTGGCGGCGCCGCCGAGGAACTTCAGGTAGTAGCGCGGCATCATGCCGCCCTGGGAGTGGCCGACGATGTCGGTCTCGGCAGCCCCCGTGGAGGCGAGGACCTTGTTCACGAAGACGTCGAGCTGTCCGGCGGACTGCTCGATGGGGCCGAGGCCGTTGAAGAAGGGGACGCCGGGCAGTTGCCCGTAGTCGAGGGAGTAGACGCAGTAGCCCCGGTGGACGAGGTACGGGGCGAAGCCGAGCCAGTTGTCGACGGAATTCCCGAAGGTTCCGTGGACCAGGACGACGGGCCGGGGATGGGCGGCGGACGGTTTGCAGGACCAGTTGTTCCAGCCGCTGCTCGGCGCCGAGGCGGCCTGGGCCGCTCCGGTGGGGGCGACGAGCGCGGCGGCGGTCAGGGTGAGGACGGCCAGCGGGCGGAGCAGGCGTCTCCAGGGCAGCATCGTGTGATCTCCTCGCGGTTCAAGGGGAGTAACGAGGGATGGCGCGGGAAGTACGTGGGGGTGCATCCCGTGATCCGGATCACAAGGGGGGTGCTGCAGCCGCTAAATTACGGGCGAGTAGCAAAACTGGGAAGTTACGCGGCGGTAAAAAATCCGCGGTGCGCTTGGCGGCCCGCCCCGACGGCCGTCATCCATTCGGCCCTCCCCTGCTGCGCCGGGCGCCCGGTACGCCGAGCGTGTGAGACATGACCCAGTCCCCCCACGCAGACCCAGAGCCGTCCGGCGGCTTCCTCGCCGAGATCAAGGACGCCGTCACCACCCGGGCCGCTCTCCTGGTCCTGGGCGTACTGGCGCTCCAGCTCGCCTTCATCACCTCGTACGTCGGGGCCTTCCATCACCCCAAGCCCAGCGAGATCCCGATCGCCGTGGCCGCGCCCGCCGCACCGATCGCCGAGCAGACGGCGAAACAGCTCTCCGCGCTGCCCGGCAAGCCGCTCGACCCCCGTGCCGTACAGGACGAGGCGACGGCGCTGCGGCAGATCCAGAACCGGGACGTGGACGGCGCGCTGATCATCGACCCGGCCGGCACGACCGACAAACTGCTGGTCGCGAGCGGCGCCGGGGCCTCCCTGTCCCAGGCCGTCGAGCAGATCGTCGGCGTCGTCGAGAAGACCCAGGGGCGCACCGTCCGCGTCGTGGACGTGGCCCCCACGGCCGCCGGCGACGCGCGCGGCCTGAGCTCGTTCTACCTGGTCGTGGGTTGGTGCGTGGGCGGCTACCTGTGCGCCGCGATCCTCGCGATCAGCGCGGGCGCCCGGCCCGCGAACGTCCACCGTGCCGTCATCCGGCTCGGCGCCCTGCTGGTGTACTCGATCGCGGCCGGGCTGCTCGGCGCGGTGATCGCCGACCCGGTCCTGGGCGCCCTGCCCGGCAGCATCTGGGCCCTGTGGGGGCTCGGCACCCTCGTCGTCTTCGCCGTCGGCGCGATCACCCTGGCCTTCCAGGGCCTCGCGGGCGTGGTCGGCATCGGCCTGGCGATCCTGCTGGTGGTGGTGCTCGGCAACCCGAGCGCCGGCGGCGCCTACCCGTACCCGCTGCTGCCGCCGTTCTGGAAGGCCATCGGCCCGTGGCTGCCGCCGGGCGCGGGCACGTACGCCGCGCGCTCGATCGCGTACTTCAAGGGCAATGACATCACCGGGCCGCTGCTGGTCCTGAGCGGCTGGGCGGTGCTCGGCTCCGCGATCACGCTGGCCTGCGCGGCGGGCCGCAGGGGCAAGGCGGGAGCCGCGGTGGGCAGCGGGCTCCCCGAAGGACCGGACGCCCTGCCGGAGCGGGAAGCCGTGCGATGAACAACCCGATCCACGTCCGCAACCGGATGGGCCCGGCCGAACAGGCCGTCTCCGTCAAGCGGATGGAGCCCAGTGCGCAGGCACAGCTGGGCCCCCTGGGCCTCACCGGCTTCATCGTGGTCACCACCATCGCGACCGGCATCGACGCGGGCATCTTCCCCGAGAAGCTCAGCCACTCCGTGCTGCCGCTGGTCGGGTTCTTCATCGGCGGGCTCGCCCAGCTGCTGGCCGGGCTCTTCCAGGCGCAGCGCGGCGACACCTGGCACGCCACGGTCTTCGGCGGCTTCGGGCTGTTCTGGATGTCCAAGGCCCTGCTGCTCCAGTGGGTGCTGCCGGCCACCGATCCGGCGCTGCGCGGGGACGTGAGCGGGCTGTTCACGCTGCCGTGGGTGTTCGTGGTGTTCGTGCTGTGGATCGGCAGCTGGCGGATCCACCTGGTGCTGCTGTCCACGTTCACGTGCGTGCTGGTGGTCTTCGTGGCCATGACGATCAGCGGGTTCACCGGCTCGGTGGTCTGGAACCGGATCACCGGCTGGAGCGGACTGCTGGCCGCGCTCGGAGCCACGTACCTGCTCGCCGGGCAGATCATGGCGAGCACCTGGGGCCGCCAGGTGCTGCCGATGGGGCGCTTCCTGGCCCCGGAAGAGCACCCGGAGGCGTGAGCTGATCACAACGCTCGCGGTGGAGAACTACCGCTCCCTGCGCAAACTCATCGTCCCCCTCGGCCGGCTCACCGTGGTGACGGGCGCCAACGGCACGGGCAAGTCCAGCCTGTACCGGTCCCTGCGGCTGCTGGCGGACTCCGCGCGGGGCGGCGCCATCGCGGCGCTGGCCCGGGAGGGCGGCCTGCCCTCCACCCTGTGGGCCGGCCCGGAGAAGATCGGCCGGGCGGTGCGCGAGGGGAGGTACGCGGTCGAGCCGACCGTGCGCTCCGAACCGGTGAGCCTGCGGCTCGGCTTCGCCGGGGACGAGTTCGGCTACGCGGTGGACTTCGGCCATCCCGCACCGGTCCGGGGCTCGCTCTTCGGCCTGGACCCCGAGATCAAACGGGAGTGCACCTGGGCCGGGCCGGTGCTGCGCCCCGCCGCCCTGCTCTCGGACCGCGCCGGGCCCGCCGTGCGCACCCGGACCGCGGACGGCGGCTGGCACCGCACCCAGGGCGCCCTGCGCCCGTACGACTCCATGCTCAGCGAACTCGCGGACCCGCAACTGGCCCCCGACCTGCTGGCCCTGCGCGAGCTGATCCGCTCCTGGCGGTTCTACGACCACGTCCGCACGGACGCCGACGCGCCGGCCCGCACCCCGCGCGTCGGAACCCGTACGCCGGTGCTCGCCGCGGACGGCTCCGACCTGCCGGCCGCCCTCCAGACGATCCGGGAGACCGGCGACCACGCGGCCCTGGACGCGGCCGTCGAGGCGGCCTTCCCGGGCAGCAGCGTGGCGGTCGCGGAACGGGACGGCCGCTTCGAACTGGAGCTGCACCAGCACGGGTTGCTGCGCCCGCTGGGCGCGGCGGAACTCTCCGACGGGACGCTGCGCTACCTGCTGTGGACGGCCGCCCTGCTGACCCCGCGGCCGCCCGCCCTGATGGTGCTCAACGAGCCGGAGACCAGCCTCCACCCCGACCTGCTGGGCCCTCTCGCGGACCTGATCCTGACGGTGGCCCGGAACACCCAGACGGTGGTGGTCACCCACGCCGCCCCGCTGGCCGAGGCCCTGGCGTCGGGCGTCCACCGCCACCGCGTGGACCTGCGGACCATCACCCTGCTCAAGGACTTCGGCCAGACCGAGGTCGCGGACCGCGAGGGCCCCCTGGACGAACCCCTCTGGTACTGGCCGAAGCGGTAGCCGCCGGTCCGCCGCCCGGCTAACCGATCTCCACCACGCGCGCCCAGGCGGGGGGTGCGTCGGGGACGTAGTCGGGGTCGTCCTCGTCCCACGACCGCCTCCGCCTCTCCCGGGGGAACAGTCCCACCACCGTCCGGCACGGCGGCCGCGTGTCCGGCCAGGGGGTCTGTCCGTCTGTCAGGACCACGATCACGTCCGGCCGGGGCGTGGACCGCAGAGCGGTGGCAAAGCCCTGCCGCAGATCCGTACCCCCGCCGCCCAGCAGGGGGATCCCCTCGGCGCGGCACAGCGGATGGGCGATCCGGGCGGACGCGTCGCACGGCACCACCGTGACCAGGTCCCGGCGGCCGCCCACCGCGCGGGAGATCGCGGTGACCTCCAGGAGCGCGCTGCCCAGTTCGGTATCGCTGACGGAGCCGGAGGTGTCGATGACCACGCTGACGCGGGGCGGCCTGCGCCGCAGGCTCGGCAGCACCGCGCCCGGCACCCCGGCCGAACGCCGCGAGGGCCGGCTGTACGTGTAGTCGTCGCCCGCGCCGGATCCGGAGGTGGCCGACCGGACGGCCGCTCCCAGCAACTCCCGCCACGGCTGCGGCGGGTGGAACGCCTCCTCCGCCCAGCGCTTCCAGCCCTTCGGCGCGGATCCCGGCCGGCCGGTGATGCCCTGCGCCACCCGGAACCGGACCGCGTCCCGTTCCTGCTCGCTGAGGCCGTGCGCGCCGTCCGGGCCGAGGTCCCACTCCCGTTCCAGCCCGTCGGCGCCGCTCCCGCAGTCCAGCCAGGCCATGTGCTGCGTGTGCGGCCCGAGCCCGAACTGCAGCAGGTACTCCTCCATGAGGTCCCCCTCCCGCAGTCCCACGGCCGCCGGCTGGACGGCGCCCTCGGGCCGCACGAGTCCCTCGCCGTACGCGTCGTCGTTGATCTCGAAGTCGGCCGCGATGTTCATCCGCAACCGCTCCCCCGGGCCGGTCAGCCCGCGTTCCCGGGCGATCCGGTCCCCGCGCCCGTGGTGGTCGCGCAGCAGGTGGGACACCTCGTGCACCCAGACCGCGGCGAGTTCCTCCACGGACGTGCGGTCCACGAACCCCGGCGAGACGTAGCACCGCCAGTACCGGTCCACGGCCATCGTCGGCGTCCGGCGCGATTCCACGACGTGCAGGGCGAACAGCGCCGTGGCCAGGTACGGCCGCACGCGCACGGCGTGCAGCCGGGCGGCGTAGAGCTTGTCCAGGTCCAGCGCTGCGGGCGCTGCGGGCGCTGCGGGCCCCTCGGGCACAGGCGTGACAGGCGCGGCAGGCGGTACGGGCTTTACGGGAACGCGCGCTGCGGGCGCCACGGGCGTCATCGGCCTGCCGTGACGGGCACGCCCGACCGGGCGCCCGCCCGGTCGGCACGCCGGGACAGGGCCACGGCCCCGGCGAGCCGTTCGATCGCGGCCGGAACCTCCCAGTCCGCGCGGCGCAGAGCGGCGAGCGTCGTCGCGGGGACGACCACCAGGTCCGGTGCGCCGGTTTCCAGTGCCCGGACCAGGAGCGCCCACGCCGCGTCCCAGCGGGATTTCTCCGGACGCCCCCGCACCGCCTCGACCACACCGTCGAGCACGGCCTGGCGCAGGTCCCCGCGCTCGGGCAGGACGGCGCCCGCCGGGTCGGCGAGCAGCGACTCCGGGTCCGGGAGGTCCATCCGGTCCAGGCTCGCCAGCAGTTCCAGGCCGGGACCGTCTCCCACGGTTCCCCTGACCAGCAGGGACAGCACGTCCCGGGAGGAGCTGGCCGCGGTCGCGAAGGCGAGCAGACAGAGCGTCATCTCCCAGCTCCGGGGGGAGGGCCAGGGGCCGCCCCGGCGGGTTTCGCCCGAAGGAAGCCGGTGGACGAGCGTGGGCCGGGCGGCGAGCAGCCCGCACACCGCGCGGCGGGCGAAGTCCACTGATTCCGGGAGCCGTTCGGGGTCGAGCCGGGGCAGGGTGGCGCGGGGCCAGGTCCCGCCGAGGCCGCGTACCACCACCTCCTGGTCGTGCGTCCACTGGAGGTGGACGAAGCGGTTGGCCAGCGGCGGGCTCAGCTCCCAGCCGTCCGCCGCGGAGGACCGGGGATTGGCGGCGGCCACGATCCGCACCTCGGGGGGCAGCCGCAGGGCGCCGATCCTCCGCTCCAGCACGAGGCGGAGCAGGGCCGCCTGCACGGCCGGCGGCGCGGTGGACAGCTCGTCGAGGAACAGCAGCCCCCGGCCGGCCCGCACCAGGCGCACCGCCCAGTCCGGCGGCGCCATCGGCACTCCCTGCTCCGCGGGGTCGTCCCCGACGATGGGCAGGCCCGAGAAGTCGGACGGCTCGTGCACGCTGGCGATGACGGTGGTCAGCGGCAGGTCCAGGGATGCGGCGAGCTGGGTCAGGGCCGCGGTCTTGCCGATCCCGGGCTCGCCCCACAGGAGTACGGGCAGGTCGGCGGCGACGGCCAGGGTCAGGGCCTCCAGCTGGATGTCGGGACGCGGTTCGGTCGTCGTATCGCGCAGGAGGGCCAGCAGCCCTGCGGCGACGTCGAGTTGGTCGCTGTCGGTCGGGACGGTCTGGGCATGGGATTGCATACGGAATCACCTTTGGGCGTGTGGCGGGAAGGGGGCGGTGCAGGCTGTGCAGGAGGCCGGGTCAGCGGTGGGTGGCGTGCCGCGGGTGCGACCGCTCGGTGCGGCGGGGGCGGGGAGAGCGGTAGCCGGCATGGGCGCGGCCGGCGGCCGGTGCGAGGCCCGCGCGGAACAGTCCGTAGGCGATCCGCCGGAGCGCGGCCGCCTCCAGTTCGTCCCGCAACGGGCCGTCGCGCAGCAGCGCTCCGGGACCGAGCAGTCCCTCTACGACGGCCAGGGCGCCGGCGGTGTCGCCGTGGTCGAGGCGTTCGCGGACGCCGGAGAGGGAGTCCGGGCGGCGGTGCGCCTCGTCGATGGCCCGTAGACAGGGCAGCGGCGTACCGGTCAGTGCGACCAGCAGCTCCTCGCGGCGGATCTCGGCCGGGTCGTGGTCCAGCGGGGCCAGCACCCCGTCGACCAGGCCGATCCGGTGCCGGGCTCCCCGGCAGTCCACCAGGCGTGCGTCCCCCGCCCGGTCCGCGGCTCCGGCGGGCCGCAGCGGTGACCAGTCCGGTACGAGGGCCCGGCCGACCAGGGGGTGCAGCCGGCCGGCGTCGATCGCCCCGGTACGGAGCAGCTCCAGGTCGGGCAGCACCCAGGTCGCCGCGTCGGGCAGCGCCGGCGGGGCGGGGGCACCGGGATCCAAGGGCGCGGCGGCGGAGATCTGCCCGTCGATGTCCCCGCCGATGTCCCCGTCGATGTCCCGGTCCCCGTCGCCGCGCAGGTGCACGTACAGCCGGTGCCGGGCCCCGAGCCGCACGGCGACCGTACCGCCGGAGCGCCCCTCGGCACGGAGCACGATCGCCGCTTCGGCCGGCCACCGGTCGACGGCGCCCCGGGGCCCCGGGGGCAGTTGCCCGGGCAGGACGGGCGTCCGGTCGGCTCCGGACCTGGAGCGGAGCTCGTCGCTCCGGCGTGCGTCCCACAGGTGGCGGTGCAGGTCGAGGCGGAACCGCGGATGCGGATGCGGGTGGGGATGGAGGTGCGGATGGGGGTGGGAGTCCGGGCCCGGGCCTGGACGGCGGCGGGCGGCGTCCTCGGAGCGGGCCGCGTCCCACAGGGCGAGGCTGATCCGCTGCCCGTACTCCGCCCAGGCCGGTGGAGTACGGGCCACGAGGTGGACCGGGCGTGCACCGCCGGGCCCCGCGTCCCCGTACCGGGCCAGCGCGATGGTCAGCCCGGGGCGCAGGAGCCCGTCCGGGGCGATCCTCGGCAGGTGCCAGCGGAGCAGGTCCGGAGCCAGGTGGCGGAGGTCGGCCCGGACCCGGGCCGCGAGTTCGCGGCCGTGGGTGCGCGCCAGGGTGCGCAGGTCGAAATCCACGTCGACGGCGGCTGCGGCGCACGCCCCCGCCCAGTCACCGGCGGAGCGGCGGGCGGTCGCGGTCTCGATCATGGACGGCGGCACGGCGAACTCGCGCACGCGCAGCCAGAAGGACGGGCGGGTAGCCCCGTTCGCGATCCGAGTGAGCATCAGCACTCACCTTGCGCGGACGGGACCCCCGATCTCTGTGTACGTGAAGTCGTCATCGCGGCGAGACTAACGCCCCGCCCTTCGGCCCGCCAGGCATTTCATGACCGGCGGGCCGAAGGGCGGGGCCGGCGGCCGACCGCCTTGCCGAGGGTGACGCCGGCCTCGTCGGCGGAGCGGGTGTGGATGCCCGAGAAGATGCGGGCGTCGACGTTGTCGCGGGTCAGCTGCTCCCAGCTGGTGTAGGTGCGCCGGACGCCGGGGGCGGTCGGGCTGGTGAGGGCGAAGGGGGCGGTACGGGGGCCCGCGAGGGCGTCCAGGACCACCCCGGCCGCGCCGGAGTAGGTGTTGTGGCCGCTGGGGTAGTCGGGGTGGGCCGGGGTCTGGTGGAGCGGGGTCCAGGTCCGGTCGGGGGCGATGGCGCCGGTGCGGATCGCGGTGACGGGGCGCCAGCGCGTGTACGCGTACTTGCTGTCGGAGGTGGCGATCTGCGTGTCGACCAGCTCGGCGTGGAACAGGCCGCCCAGCGCGGCCCGCTCGGCGGCCGACCCGTGCGAGCGGGTCACGGCGACGCGCAGCGGCTCGGTGTACAGGGTCAGCGAGGAGCCGTACCAGAAGGCGGCGGTCTCCGTCTGGCGGGCGGTGCGGACGGTGGAGTCGGCCGCGCCGTACGCCCGCACCTCGGCCAGGTCGGCCCGGTAGCGGCGGGAGTCCAGCGTGGGCGGCGGGCCGATCCGGTACTGGTCCGGGGAGTCCAGCAGGAAGGGCCTGGCCGCGCGGTTGCCGTACTGCGCGGCGGGGGCGTAGCCGTCGGGCGTGGGCTGCCAGACGTCGGGGGCGGCGGCGGGGACGGCGAAGGGCGCGTTCACGGAGGCGGGGTCGAGGCCGTCGCCCCGGCGGTCCGCGAGCGCGAGCTTCGCCTGCCGGGCTCCGGCGGCGAGGCCCCGGTCCTCGGCGCGGCCGTCGGGGATCCGGCGCAGGGTCTCCGCGAGGGCGGCGTCGAGTACGGCGGTGCGGCCCGGAGCGAGGTCCACGAGGGCGTCGTGCACCGCCGAGGCGACGGCGGCGTCCTGGAAGGCCGCCCGGTCGCGGCCGCCGGGGGCCGCCCGTCCGGCGCGGGCGGCCGCGATTCAACTGATGGCCCAGGTAGGGCTGTTGGGGACCCGGGTGGGGCACCGGCGGCGGCGACGGTCTGCGCGGTGAGGCGCCCGCACGCCGGCTGCTGCGCCCCGGCCGGAAGTTCCGCCGGTCTACCCCGCCCGGTGGACCACCTCGCCCGCCACCACGACCGTTTCGGCCACCGTGCCGGGAATCTGTTCCGGGGCCACCGCGAGGATGTCCCGGGACAGGATCACGAAGTCGGCCGCCTTGCCGACCGTGAGGGAACCCCGGTCCTGCTCCAGGAAGTTGGCGTACGCGGAGCCCATCGTGTACCCGTACACCGCCGTGCGGGCGTCCACCGTCTCCTGCTCCTGCCACGGGTCTCCGCCGTTCAGCGGGCGCCGGGTCAGGGCCGTGTAGATGCCGATCATCGGGTCCATCTCGGCGACGTTCCAGTCACTGGAGAAGGCCAGGACCGCGCCCGCGTCGGCGAGGCTCCGCATCGGCCACGCCTTGTGCCAGCGGTCCTCCCCCACGTTCTCCGCCCAGTCCTGGCCCGGACCGGCGATCTCCGGCGCGCAGTGCCGGGGCTGCATGCAGGCCACCACGCCGAGCTGCGCGAAGCGCGGCACGTCCTCGGGGTCCAGGCATTCCACGTGCACCACCTGGTGGCGGGCGTCGCGCGGGCCGTTCACCGCCCTGGCGTGCTCGACGGCGTCGAGGACGGTACGGATGCCCCGGTCGCCCGTGGCGTGGACGAAGCACTGGAACCCGCGCGCGTCCAGCCGGGCGAGGAGCTCGGCGAACTCCTCCGCCGGGTAGAAGGTCTCGCCCCGGTGCGCCCCGCAGCCGGTGTACGGCTCCAGCAGCGCGGCCGTGCGCGGCTCCACCACGTCGTCGATGTAGAGCTTGAGGGGACCGACCCGGAAGCGGTCACCCGCGTGCACCTTGGCCGCCGCCTCGAAGAGGTCGAGGTCCTCCTCGGTGGTCCCGCGCGGGTGGAACAGCGCGGCGACGATCCGCGAGCGCAGCCGGCCCTCGGCGCGCGCCCGGTCGTACAGCTCCAGGTCGTCGAGGGAGTTCTGCGGCTCCACGACGGTGGTGATGCCGAAGCGGATCGCGTCGTCGAGGCTCTTGGCGAGGCGCCCGTACTGGCGGTCCGGGGAGGCCCACGGCACACCCAGGTCGCGCAGGGCGCGGTGGCCGTCGCGCGAGAGCCCCTTGATGGCGAAGTCCTTGACGAACCCGGTGGGTTCGCCGGTCTCCGGGTCCACGGCGGCCGTGCCGAAGGGCAGGTCGGTACGGTCCTTCGCGACTCCGAGCCGGTGCATGGCCGCCGTGTTCAGCCAGGCCGTGTGGACGTCGTACGAGAGCACGATCGCGGGGATGTCCCCGGTGACCGGGTCCAGGTCGGCGGCGGTGGGCATGCGGCCGCCGGGGATCGCGGAGTAGTCGAAGGCCTCGGCCTCGATCCAGTCGGCGTCGGGGTTGGCCTCCCGCCACGCGCCGATCCGGTCGAGGATCGCTTCGAGCGTCCGCACCCCGGCGAGCTGTACGCACGCGTCGTCGGAGCCGAGCCGGACGTGGTTGTGGGCGTCGATGAACCCCGGCAGCACGAGCCGGCCGCCCGCGTCGATCCGCTCGGTGTCCGGGCCCGCCCAGTCGGCGGCCTCCGCGTCCGGGCCGACCCAGACGATCCGCCCGCCGCGCACGGCGAGGGCTTCGGCCTCGGGCAGCTCGGGGTCGACGGTGTGGATGCGGGCTCCGGTGAGGAGCAGATCGGCGGGGGCGGCGTGCGACATGGGGTGGTGCTCCTGTGCAGAGGGGGTGCGGGGAGAGGGACGGCCGGGAGCCGAGGCTCAGGCCGGCCGGGAGGGGCCCGGAGGCCTGGGAAGGCCCGGGAGCGGCCGGGAGGCCGGGGGCCCGGGAGGGGGCCGGAGGCCGGGAGGGCCCGGGAAGCCCCCCGGGCAGCCCTAGGCCGCCGGGACGTAGGCGGGCGTCCGCCGGGCGAGGGCCCAGTACGTGAGACCGGAGACCACCGAGCCGAGCAGGGTGAGGTCGGCGCCGCCGAGCGGGGCCACGAGCGGCCCGGTCCACAGCTCGGAGTCGCAGGTCAGGGCGGCGAAGGCCATACCGACGAGCAGGGCGGTCATGCCCGCCGGGTGGTAGCCGGAGCGGTACCAGTAGGCGCCCTCGCTCCCGGCGTGCAGCGCGTCGGAGTCGTAGCGACAGCGGCGCAGCAGCATGTCGGCGAGGAAGACGCCGCCCCAGGGGGCGAACACGATGATCAGGAGGGAGAGGAAGGACAGCAGCGAGGTCGTGAAGTCGGTGAGGAAGAGCGCGGCGAGCGATCCGGCGGCGGTCACGGCGGCGCTGACCACGATGGCCCGGGCCCGGCTCCACGGGATGCCGAGGACCTGGAGGTTCAGGCTGGAGGAGTAGAGCGTGATGATCGAGTTGGTGACGGAGCCGCCCAGCACCAGGGCCAGGAACAGCGGCTGGAACCAGCCGGGCAGCAGGCTCTCGGCCCCGGCGACGGCGTCGGTCATGTCGGTCTGGGTGGCGGCGGCCACGCCGGCGATCCCGAGGGCGACGGAGGAGACGAACCCGCCGAGCGCACCCATCCAGGTGATCGACTTCAGCGAGGTGGTGCGGGGCAGGTAGCGGGTGTAGTCGGCGGGCATCGGCAGGTACGAGAAGGGCCCGGCGAGCATCACGACGAAGGCCAGGCTCCAGCCGGACAGGCCCGGGGCCAGGGCGTCGGCCGGGGCGGTGGTCTCGGTGCCGGGCAGGACGAAGACCAGCAGGGCGCCGAAGCCGACGGCCAGGACGTAGGCCATCCAGCGCTCGGCGAACTGCACCGTGGCGTGTCCCCACATGGCGACGGCGAAGGTGAGCGCGAGGGTGATGCCGAGCGCGACGGCCCGGATCAGGGTGCCTTCGCCCAGGCCGATCTCGGCGAAGAAGACCTCCAGCGCCAGGGTGCCGACGACGGTGTTGACGATGGTGTAGCCGATGCTCACCACCCAGTTGAGGACGCCGGCCGGCCAGTTGCCCCGTACGCCGAAGGCGGCCCGGGAGATGACCAGGGTGGCGGTGCCGGTGCGGATGCCGCTGAGGCCGGCGGCGCTGATCGCGAAGAAGGACAGGCCGCTGAGCACGACCACGGCGGTGGCCTGCCAGAAGCTGAGGCCGAAGGCGACGGCGAGGGCCCCGTTGATCACGTAGGTGAAGGTCAGGTTCGAACCGAACCAGAGCCAGAAGAGGTCCTTGGCCCCGCCGTGCCGCTCGGCGTCGGGGATGGGGTCGATGCCGTGCGTCTCGACTCTGAAGACCTCGTCGACGTCGGCCGTCGTCTCCTGCTGTGCCATGCGCCTGCCCCTGACCTTCGTCCCGGTGACCTGTCGAACCGCCGCAGCAATATTGAACGGCGTTCTAAGTTCTTGAATGGCATTCAAGATGCGCCCCCGACCCGGACCCCGTCAAGACCCTGTCCGGGATAGGGTCGGCCCACGAAGATCGGGAAGGCGGCGGAGATCGGGAAGGCGGCACACGTGGCAGCGGGAGCGGCACGGCGGCGCGACGGGCGGATCGCCCAGGAGCGGATGCTGGAAGAGGCCATGGCGGCGATCGCCGAGGACGGGCTGGCGACGCTCACCATGTCCGCGCTCGCCGAACGGCTCGGCACCAGCGGCGGCCACATCCTGTACTACTTCGGCAGCAAGGACCGGCTGCTGCTGGCCGCCCTGCACTGGAGCGAGCGCCAACTGACCGAAGAGCGCACCGAATTGCTGTCCCGCCGAATCACCGCCCACCGCAAGCTCGCGCTCTTCCTGGAGCTCTACCTGCCCCGCGGCCCCCGCGATCCGCGCTGGACGCTCTGGATCGAGCTGTGGGCCCGCATCCCCTCGAACGAGCCGCTGCGCGCCGCCCAGCAGGAGATCGACGACGGCTGGCAGCGGGACCTGGAGGCGCTCCTCGCCAAGGGGGTGGAGCAGGGCCGCTTCGCCGCCGGCCTGGACGTCCCCGCCCGGGCCTCGGAGCTGCTGGCACTGCTGGACGGGCTGAGCACCCGGGTGGTGCTGGGCGAGCGCGGCGCCGACCGGGCCACCTCCCTGGAGCGCGCCCGCTCGGCCGCGGCCCTGCTGATCCCCCACCTGTAGCCGGTCACCCGCCTGCGGCCGGTCCCGCACCCGTAGCCCGGCCCCGCGTCCGGACATGTGGAAAGCCCGCCCGGGCCTTAGCGTCCCGGGCGGGCTTTTCCGCTCCTTAGCGGAGGTTCTCGGTGGGAAGAAGGGTTACTTCTTCTTGGCGGCGGCCTTCTTGGCCGGGGCACCCTCGGCGTTGCCGTAGTACGCCTGGCGCATCAGCTGCTTCAGGTCGTCGATCATCGGCATCCGCGGGTTGGCGGGAGCGCACTGGTCGGCGTAGGCGTTCATCGCCTGGGTCGGCAGGGCCTCGATGAAGGCCTGCTCGTCCACGCCCTCCTCGGCGAAGGAGGAGGTGATCCCGCACTTGCTGCGGAGCTCCTCGACGGCCTTGGCGTAGGACTCGACGCCCTCGGCGGCCGTGGCGGCCGGCAGGCCCAGCATCTTCGCGATCTCCTGGAAGCGCTCCGGCGCCCGGTAGACCTCGGCCTTGGGCCACGGGGTGGCCTTGTGGGTGACCGTGCCGTTGTGGCGGATCACGTGCGGCAGGAGCAGCGCGTTGGTGCGGCCGTGGGCGACGTGGAAGGTGTTGCCCAGGGTGTGCGCCATGGCGTGGACCATGCCCAGGAAGGCGTTGGCGAAGGCCATGCCCGCCACCGTGGAGGCGTTGTGCATCTTCTCGCGGGCCTCGGGGTCGTTCGGACCGTCGACCACGCAGCGCTGCAGGTTTTCGAAGATGAGCTTGATGGCCTGGAGGCACAGACCGTCGGTGTAGTCGTTCGAGTACGCGGAGACGTAGGCCTCGGTGGCGTGCGTCAGGGCGTCGAAGCCGGAGTCGGCGGTCACCTTGGGCGGGAGGCCCATCGGCAGCATCGGGTCGACGATGGCGACGTTCGGGGTCAGCGCGTAGTCGGCGAGCGGGTACTTCTGGGCCGCGGCCGGGTCGGAGATGACGGCGAACGGGGTGACCTCGGAGCCGGTGCCCGAGGTGGTCGGGATGGCGACCATCTTGGCCTTCTCGCCCAGCGAGGGGAACTTGTAGGCGCGCTTGCGGACGTCGAAGAACTTCTCCTTCGTGTCGGCGAACTCGACCTCCGGGCGCTCGTACATCAGCCACATGATCTTCGCGGCGTCCATCGGCGAGCCGCCGCCGAGGCCGATGATCGTGTCGGGCTTGAAGTCGCGCATCATCGCGGCTCCGGCCTGGACGGTGGAGAGCTCCGGGTTGGGCTCGACGTTGTCGATGATCTGGATCGACACGGCACCCTCGCGGGCCTGCAGGATGTCGACGACCTTCTGCACGAAGCCGATGGAGACCATCGTCTTGTCGGTGACGATCGAGACGCGGCTGATGCCGTCCATCTCGCCGAGGTAGCGGATGGAGTTGCGCTCGAAGTAGATCTTCGGCGGGACCTTGAACCACTGCATGTTGGTGTTGCGCCGTCCGATCCGCTTGACGTTGATCAGGTTGACCGCGGTGACGTTGTTCGACACCGAGTTGTGTCCGTACGAGCCGCAGCCCAGGGTGAGCGAGGGGAGGAAGGCGTTGTAGACGTCGCCGATGCCGCCGAAGGTGGAGGGCGAGTTGGCGATGACGCGGATCGCCTTGACCTTCTTGCCGAACTCCTCGACGAGCTCCTCGTCCTCGGCGTGGATGGCGGCGCTGTGGCCCAGCCCGTGGAACTCGACCATCGCGGCGGCCAGTTCGAGGCCGTGATCGGTGTCCGAGGCCTTCAGGGCGGCCAGGATCGGGGACAGCTTCTCGCGGGTCAGCGGCTCGTTCTCGCCGACCTCGTTGCACTCCGCGAGGAGGATCGAGGCGTCGGCGGGGACGGTGAAGCCG